>JAKIZK010000005.1 GCA_022708055.1 Bacteroidota bacterium | reverse complement strand
TTTTGACAGGCAACCTCTAATCAAAAAAAACATGCCCAGCCCAAAAGCCAGAAAGATGATAAGTCCGCCAAAAATAAATTTTCTTGAAATCATTGTCTGGTGTATTTGAATTTTTGTAAAGGCAATTTTTACATTTTAGGTACAAGTCCTGTTGCTTATTTCCGCTCATAAACTTTTTCACCGCCTACAAATGTTTTCAAAACCTGAATTTGTAATAAATCTTTTTCATCTGTCGTCATCAGGTCTTTGTCTAAAATTATAAAATCTGCAAATTTTCCTTTTTCCAAACTGCCTTTTTCCTTTTCTTCAAAATTTGCCCGGGCTGCCCATATCGTCATGCCACGAAGCGCATCTTGCCGGCTCAATGCATTTTCCATTTGATAGCCTATAGCCGGCCATCCTTTTGCATCTTTTCTGATTACGGCTGCATAAAATGTTTTGAATGGAGAAATATCTTCCACAGGAAAATCGGTGCCTAATGCCACCCAACCATTTTGCATCATTAAATCTTTAAATGCATAAGCTCCTTTTACTCTTTCGGCACCCAGCCGGTCGCCGGCCCAATACATATCGCTGGTGGCATGTGTGGGTTGTACTGATGGGATGATGCTGTATGCTCCAAATAACTGAAAGTCGTTTTTGTTCACCACCTGTGCATGTTCAATTCTCCAGCGCAAATCATTTTTGCCTTTTAAATATTTGGCGTAAGTATTTAGAATGGTACGATTGCCACTATCGCCAATGGCATGTGTACACATTTGCCAGCCCAGTTTAGAAATTATTTTTGCAACCGAATCAAAATGCTGAGGACTGCTTAATAAAAAACCGTAATGATCCGGTTTGTCGCTATAAGGCTCCAATAAACAAGCACCTCGGGAGCCTAATGCACCATCTCCATATACTTTAAATCCACTTACCGTAAGCCGGTCGGTTTTTATTTTTCCCTTTTTTGCAGCATATTCATAATTTTCAGGAGCATCGCTGAGCATGATATAAAGTCGCATCTTTATTTCACCGGCATCCTGCATGGCTTTAATTTTCTCCATTTGTTGATAGCTTAGTCCGCAATCATCAATGGTGGTAAGCCCTACGGCAAAACAATTTGCTTCTGCTTCTTTAAGTGCTTTGGATAATTGAGCCTGCGATTGTGCAGGAATTTTTGAAAAAACCTTTTCCATCGCATTATCAACCAAAACCCCGGTCATTTTTTCAATTGCGTTTTCGCCGGAGCTGATATTTATTTTTCCGGTGGCTTGTCTTAAAATAATTTCGCCGCCATCTATTTTTTCATCTGCTTTGATTCCGGCAAGTTGCAATGCTTTATTGTTGGCAATGGCGGCGTGGCCGTCGATGCGGGTTAGCACAACGGGTCTGTCCGGAAAATATTTATTTATCGAGTCGTTTACCGGAAATGATTTATCAGCCCAGTCGTTTTGATCCCAGCCACGTCCCTGTATCCAGCCTTCAGGATTTTTTTGTGCAAACGCTCGGGTGCGCTGCAATACTTCATCCCAGCTTTGGGTGCCCACCAGGTTTACTGCCTGCAGACTGTTGCCATATCCTGCAAAATGTGCATGCGCATCAATAAAACCGGGATAAATATATTTTCCATCAGCGTCTAATTTTTCTTTGGCATCAAATTCTTTTTCCAATGCCTCTTTTTGACCGGTGGCCAATATTTTACCATTGGCAATGGCCATAGCATCGGTTTTTGAAAAACCGGAATCGATAGTATAAATATGGGCATTATAAACCAGTAAATCTGCTTTCTTTTTATTGCTGCAGGATGCCATTATAACACTGGCAGCAACGATAACATATTTTCTCATCTGTAATAAAATAGATTGATTTTTTTGGAATGACTAAGTTCTGTAAAAGAAGCCATTTTATATGTTTTCAATGAGGAAATGACATAAAAAAAGACAACTCTTGAAAAAGTTGTCTTTAAAAACTGTGCCCAGAACAGGAATCGAACCTGCACATCCTTGCGGACACCAGATTTTGAGTCTGACGCGTCTACCAGTTCCGCCATCTGGGCTTTTGTTTCGGGCTGCAATATTAAGTCATTCCGTTTAATTGCTGCTGTATGCGGTCAAGGTATTTTTTTTTGAAATAATAATCTTTTACTTGCAGCAACTCTTTTTCGGAACTAATGCCCTCCTGATAGCCCTCCACAATTTCTTTAACAGGTTCATATATTTCCGTTTCTAATTGTTCTATTCTATTCACAGTTTCTTCCGTTGCTCCTCCCTCTGTAATGGCTTCATTTATTTCCATAACCTCCATCAAAAAAGTAGCAGGCAATTGGTATTTTTCATCTTTTTGCAACAAACCCTTTAATTCAAGTACATATTTTAAAGTGTCGCCGCTATGCTGAAAGGTTTTAAAAGCTTTATTGAGCATGGTGGTTTTTTCCAGCATCAACGCTTTTTCTTCATCAGAAGCATTTACATATAAATCGGGGTGATAAAGCCGGCTCAGTTCAAAATATTTTTTGGGAATTGACTTTTTGTCAATTACAAATTGAATCGGAATATCAAACAGTTCGAAATAATTCATCAGTCAATTGCTGGTTTGTGTCAATTGAATAGTTTGAGGTTTTGCAACTATTCAGGTGCAAATTTACAAATAACTTGCGCAGCAGTGAGCAAGTTTCCCGGTTTCGGAAATAATATATCAAGATGACAGGTATCCATTTTTTTTTGACAAAAATCAGTTGGTTAAAAGAAGTTTATAGAGCAACTTTGTAACCTTTCGTTAATCTGCCTGCTATATGATAAAAATTGGACTTATAAGAGAGGGAAAAATTCCTGCCGATAACCGCGTGGCACTTACGCCGCCTCAATGTAAATGGATACATAAAAATGCACCACAAATAAAAGTAGTGGCACAATCATCACCCGACAGGTGCTTTACCGATAAAGAATACCAGATAGCAGGCGTTCAGGTGGTGGATGATGTATCAGACTGCGACATACTACTGGGTATAAAAGAAGTGCCTGTTCAAAACCTGATTAACGGTAAAACATATCTTTTCTTTTCGCACACCAAAAAAATGCAGCCGCATAATCAAAAACTGTTGAAGGCGATTATTGAAAAGCAAATTACGCTGATTGATTATGAATGTCTGGAGCATGATGATGGCCAACGTATCATCGGTTTTGGTTTTTTTGCGGGTGTGGTAGGTGCACACAATGGCATGATGGCTTATGGCGAACGTACAGGGCTGTTCAAACTGGATCGTGTATATAAGCAAAGGAGTTTTCGGGAACTGATACATCAGTATTTTGGACTTCGATTGCCCAATGTAAAAATTGCCGTAACCGGGTCGGGAAGAGTGGCACATGGAATTTTGGAAATAATGAATCTGATGGGCATACATGAAGTAGAACCCGATGATTACCTTACCCGCCGTTTCTCTTATCCGGTTTATACACAACTCAAATCAGGCGATTTATATGAACATATTGAAAATGGAAAATACAATCGTGAAGATTTTCATCAACAACCACATTTGTATCGGTGTAAGTTTTTGCCTTATGCTGCGCAAACGGATATTTTGATGAATGGTGTTTATTGGGACAAGGGCGTACCTCGATTATTTGAGAATGATGATGTAAAGCGAAATGATTTTATTATTCAAACCATTGCCGATATAACCGATGACGCTGATGGATCAGTACCTATCAATGTAGGCGACCAAACCATGGAAGACCCCGTTTATGGTATTGACAAACAAAGTCTGCAAAAAACAGCTCCTTATCTGAATACTTCAATAGATATAATGGCTGTGGGCAATTTGCCAAACGAACTACCGCGTGATGCCAGCCGCTATTTTGGTGAGCAATTGATAAAGCATATACTGGAAGACCTGACCGGAAAAGGCTCTGCCATTATAGACAGCGCAACGATGGTAAAACAAGGGAAATTAACTGAACCATATAGTTATCTGGAATCTTATGCCGGCAGTTAAAATGAAAATAGCAGTGTTTAAAGTTTAAGATAATAATCCTTCAGTAAGCTGGTAAACTCCTGTGTGTAGTTCTCGTTACGATCTTTAATACTTATTTCTTCAAATTCAACTTCTTTGGGTGCATTTGGCAAATGACAGCCCTGTATTATCATGCGGAAATAACTATGGCTTGACGACTGACGGACGAATAATAGTTTTTCAATTGCAAGTTTCTGTTGTGCTAGCAGATTAATAATTTCTTCTTTTCTTTTATAAGGCAGCAATAAGTAAAATTTTCCGCTGTTGTCCATATTGTTTTTAATAAGCTGTAGCACTTCAACAAGCTTCAGCCCATCGTCATGATGTGCTTTGTTTCTTTTGTCATCGTTGCCACTCATTTCATTTTCATAAAAAGGCGGGTTACTGAAAATGAGATGATATTTTTTTGTAAACTGAAAATGTTTTGCATCTGCGGCTATGATGTTTATCTTGTTTGACCAGGGAGAGGCTACTGCATTTTCTTTTGCCTGTGAAGCAGCCGTTGCATCTATTTCAATGGCATCTATATTCGATTTCGGGTTTTTTTGTGCATACATTAAAGCAAGCAAGCCTGTGCCAGTGCCTATGTCCAAAACATTTATTGAATTTGTAACCGGAAGCAAACTACCGAAAAGACAACTGTCGGTAGTTACCTTCATGGCACATTTATCCTGATGAATTATAAATTGTTTGAATTTAAAAAAAGTATTTGACACGAAATTGATTTTTTTACCATTCAGCGCGGGCTGTACTGCCAACCGATAAATCTGCGAACTGCTCGTTCAGGTATTTATAATATCCGGTTATTGCGATCATGCCGGCATTATCAGTACAATATTGAAAAGCCGGAATAAATGTTTTCCATTTGTATTTGTTACCCATTTCTTCAAATGCTTTTCGAAGTCCACTATTGGCAGATACTCCACCTGCCAGACAAATGTTCTTGATACCCGTTTCTATGGAAGCCTTTTTAAGTTTATTTAATAAGATGGTAACAATGCGGTTTTGAATAGAAGCACAAATGTCAGCCAGGTTATTTTCTATGAATTCAATTCGCTCGGCTTCCGTGGTGGCAAATTCTTCTTTATACAAATTACTTTTTCCGGCATTTTGTAAAAAATATAGAATGGAAGTTTTTAAACCGCTGAAGCTAAAATTCAATCCGGGAATTTGAGGTTCAGGAAAAACAAATCGGTTAGGGTTTCCTTCTTTTGCATATTTATCAATCAAGGGTCCGCCGGGGTAGGGAAGCCCCAGCAGTTTTGCCGATTTATCAAAAGCTTCTCCTGCTGCATCGTCAATGGTTTCGCCAATTACTTTCATGTTGGAGGGAGATTCGCTCAATACAATTTGTGTGTGCCCGCCACTTACGGTAAGGCAGAGAAAAGGAAATTCAGGTTTGGGGTCATCTATTAAATTGGCCAACACATGTGCCTGCATGTGATGAACAGCAATCAATGGAATGTGTAAAGATTGAGCCAATGATTTTGCAAACTGTGCGCCTACGAGTAGTGAACCTATTAAACCGGGAGCTTGTGTAAATGCGATGGCATTCATCTGCGTAAGACTGCATCCGGCTGCTTTCAAAGCGGCCTGCACTACGGGTACTATGTTTTGCAAATGTGCACGGCTGGCGAGCTCGGGTACCACACCACCATATTGTTCATGTACTTTTTGCGTTGCAATGATATTGGAACAGATGGCACCGTCAATACAAACGGCAGCCGATGTTTCATCGCAGGAAGATTCTATTGCAAGTATGTGAGGCATGATAGCGTTTTGCAAATTTCGCAAATGCAACTGAGATAGCGGTTATAAATTCTATTTAGCTTCTGATGGCCACCACCGGGTCCATTCTGGCAGCCTGCCTTGCCGGAATAAAACCGGCACCAATGCCTGTAATGATGCAAATGAGAATGGCTAATGCCATGTTGGTAGTTGATATAAAAACAGGAAAGTCTAACACGCCTGATAAGATTTTGGTAAGTAGAAAAACCAGTATCAACCCGATGATGCCTCCTACAATACAAAGAAATGCTGACTCAAGTAAAAACTCTGATTGTATTACGCTTCGTTTTGCGCCAATAGCTTTTTTCAATCCTATCTGGCTGGTGCGTTCTCTTACTGATACAAACATAATATTGGCAACGCCAAACATGCCAACAATCAACGAAAGTGCTGCAATAACCCATCCACCAATATTCAGACTAACAAATGCACTGCTGATAGCTGCGCTTAAATCATTAATGTCATTTAATGTAAAATCATCTTCTTTTACGGGAGTTAATTTGTGTACAGCACGTACGGCACCAGTCAGTTCATCTTTAAGCGCCACGCTGGAAAGATTTTCTTTACCCTTGATCATAATGAGCGGGTCTGCTTTTCTTTCGTCCATAATCGTGCGGGCAAATTTGTAAGGCAATACTACATTGTCATCAAAGTTCCATCCACCAATTAATTGTTTGCCTTGTTTTTTTATTACACCGATTATCTGAAAATTACTACCTCTTGCAGATACCTGTTTGCCCAGCGCAATCTCTGCCGAACCGAATAGTTGAGTAGCTACATTATCGCCAATTACCAATACGTTGCCGCCTCTGTTAAATTCGGCGCCGGAAATAAACCGACCACTTCCCATTTCAATGGGTTGTATATCGTTGAACTGCTCGGATATGCCGTATAGTTTTACTCCATTCAAACTGTTGCCTCCATATTCTACGGCATCAGTCACATTAATTTTAAAAGCAGCATATTGAGCTCCTGGCGCCCGTTCCATTATTTGCTTCATTTCATCGTAACGGGGTGAGGGGCGGTTTACATATTTCCACCAGGGTGCACTGGGCCCGCCACCGTCAGCATAATTCCATTTGTCTAAATAAATCGTATTGGTGCCCAACGCTTTTACTTCGTTTTGAATATTTTGTTCCAGACTGTTTACTACTGCCAACACACTGATGATGCAAAAGATACCAATTGTAATACCAAACAAAGAAAGAAAAGTGCGGAGCTTGTTTTTTCGAAGTTCCTGCAAAGCCATCTTCAGGCTGCTGCCAATAATTTCAATATTGCGGCGAAGCATGGAGCAAAGTTAGGTGAAGCACCTAATCAATATGGAATAGCTTTTAGAGATAGCACTTAATGAAATTCTTTTCTTTAAAAAAGCGAAAACATTTACAATAACGAAATGTAACACAGAGTCAATACCTTTGCGCCCTTTATGAAATATCATCAGGAAATCCAAAGACGACGTTCATTTGCTATTATCTCTCACCCCGATGCGGGTAAAACAACGCTTACAGAAAAGTTTTTGCTTTTCGGAGGAGCCATTCAGGTAGCGGGAGCCGTAAAAAGCAATAAAATAAAAAAACATGCTACCAGCGATTTTATGGAAATAGAAAGGCAGCGTGGAATTTCGGTGGCTACTTCGGTAATGAGTTTTGAGTACAACAATATTTTAATAAACCTGCTGGATACACCCGGCCACAAAGATTTTGCTGAAGACACATACCGCACTTTAACGGCTGTGGATAGTGTAATATTGGTGGTGGATAGTGTAAACGGGGTAGAAGATCAAACCCGACGATTGATGGAAGTATGCCGAATGCGAGATACACCGGTGATTGTATTTATCAATAAAATGGACAGGGATGGTAAAAACCGGTTTGACCTGTTGGAAGAAATTGAAAAAGAACTTTCCATTCACCTGCATCCCATGACCTGGCCTATCAATAGCGGAAAAGATTTTAAAGGTGTTTATAATTTGCACGATAAAAGTCTTCGGCTTTTTACTGCAAATACAAAAGGGGATGAGGATACGATTGCCATACAGAATTTGCAAGATGAAATTTTAGATAAACGACTTGGTGAGAAAGATGCAGCACAACTGCGTGAAGATGTAGAACTGGTTGATGGAGTTCATGGTGAATTGAATGTAAATGATTATTTGACAGCTAAAGTAGCTCCTGTATTCTTTGGTAGTGCCATTAACAATTTTGGAGTCAAAGAAATGCTCGATACTTTTATTCGCATAGCACCTACACCACGCAGCCGGCAAACTACTACCAGAGAAGTGGACGTTGAGGAAGAAAAGATGAGTGGATTTGTTTTTAAAATTCATGCCAATCTGGATCCCAAGCATCGTGATCGGATTGCATTTTTTAGAGTTTGTGCCGGAAAGTTTGAAAGAAATAAATACTTCCACCATGTTCGTTTGGATAAGGATGTAAGGTTTAGCAATCCTTATTCGTTTATGGCAAGAGATAAAAGCCTGATTGAAGATGCATATGCCGGAGATGTGGTAGGATTGTTTGATACAGGAAATTTTAAAATAGGAGACACGCTTACCGAAGGCGAAAATTTTTACTTTACCGGCATACCTTCTTTTTCGCCGGAGATATTTAAGGAAGTGGTGAACAAAGACCCGATGAAGACCAAACAATTGGAAAAGGGATTGTTGCAATTAACGGATGAGGGTGTGGCACAATTATTCACACAGTTTGGAGGCAATAAAAAGATTATTGGTTGTGTAGGTGAACTACAGTTTGAAGTAATACAGTACAGACTGTTGCATGAATACGGAGCTTCCGTTGTGTTTAATGCTTTACCATTTTATAAAGCCTGCTGGCTTACTTCAAAAGAGCCTAAAAAGTTGGAAGATTTTTTAAGATTTAAACAAGCCAATGCGGGTGAAGATAAAGACGGGCATCCGATTTATCTGGCACAAAGCGAATGGTTTTTAAATACTGAGAAAACCAATAATCCTGATATTGAATTTCATTTTACCAGTGAAATTCATAAATAACGCATAAGTGTGTTTGTGAAGCAATGTAATGGTTATTTATTTAATTCATATACATCAGCAAAAACCAGTCTGTCTTTCATGGGCATCGTGCCAAAGTTCACTCCAGCCGGATTGGGATTGGGTTTTTCATAGTCGTAAATAATAGATTCATACTCCAGAACTTTTACCCTATATGGTTTTGACGCATACGCTTCCGGTAAATTAAAATTATGGCTATGATAGAATCCAAAATTATTTACATCATTGGCATTTAATACATAGCTGTAGCTATCTATTGGTCTTCTTGAAAGTGAAATATGAGTACCTTCCGATGCAGGTACATCTATGGGTTCTATGATGAATTCCACTTTTGACCGGAAAAAAGGATTGTACGTGTCAACACTTGTTTGGCTGCCAGAAATCGCAACTTTGATATTTGTTTTTGAGCCATTAATGAAATCTAAGGAGCTGGCTCTGGGTGGTGGAATTTGAATATAATCTGCCTGAACAATAGGAGACAAGCAGCAATCTCTTCCATCTTTTCTTAATGAATGTCGCTGATACCTTGCCAATGCCATTCTTACAAATGGAAAGTATGAAGTAAGAATATTGAGCATAACATCAACATAGTACAACTGCCTTTCACTATCATACTTTACGTCGTAGGCTACAATACTCACTTTGGCAGCAGGATGTTCAGCTATTGTAAGTAAGCTGTCTTTATTTCCCGGATTGATATTTACAAAATTGTCTTCAGTGATAATAATGCCATTGTCTCCACCTCCGGGCAATGCACTGGTAATTTTTGTAGGGTCTTTTCCCCAGGTGCTTACCATTGCTCCAGCCGAGGGGTTGATTCTGGCGATGGCATTGGGCTGTTCTTTAATGGCAAGTACAACAGCAAGCTGTTCACCTTCGCCGCTACTGTACCAGGGACGTTTTAAATAAATTCTTAAACCCGATGCTCTCCCTGTAAGTATTTGATTATTTTTCTGGGTACGGTCCCATTCAAATGTAGGTATTATATATTCAATTTGTGGCGCAAGTGGTCTTGCACTGCTGGGTATGTTGATTTGATTAAGCGGTTTGCTTTCTCTGGTTAGTAAAAAATTGGCACCTTTATCTGCTACAAGCTGAAAAAAGTATTCTCTATATCGAGTGGTGGCGATGGTTTTATAATTTACCATGCGATGTTTTGTATCTTTAAAAACATGTTGCACTGCAGTAAAGGGATTGCCTTTTACCAGTTCACCAAATACATATTCAAACACATTATATAATGTAGTGTAATGAAATACTTTTGATTTCATTGGCATTTTTTCTAATGCCGGTTTTGCAATGTCGTCATCCCATTCCAGCCAGTCGGCTTCCATATCTAACTGGCCTGTAGAGGGACCATGAACAAAAAATTTGGAATTCAGCTTTGCTATATTAGAACCATATTCACGGTCGGGTGTTAGAGTAGCGATGGAGGGGAAAGATTGAGCCCCTACTTTGCTGATAGGTTGTTGTACAGCATGAACAAAGCTGATTTCACGCCAGGGAGAAAACATCCAGTGTTGACCTTTAGCAATTCTTTTGCCAACTGCATCCGAAAGATTATTCATGCCCATCATATCAAGAATTCCCGACATTTTCAAAATATCATTGGGCCGCCAGAAGCATGCATAATTCATTTTTACAATCACTCCTTTTTGTAATGTAACCATCAAGGTTCTGGTAGCAGCCTCCCATTTTATATCAGGATTTCCTTCTTTCAGCAATATTCGAAAAGTCTTCGGAGCCATCCAAGCCTGATAGTCGGCGGTGCTATTCGCCGATGAATCGTTTACTTCTTCATCAAAATAAAAACTGACTCTTCTGGTAAATACTTCCGGGTCAGGCAACTTTGGGTTAGGATCATTTGCTGAAATAAAAAAGGTAACACCGGCAGCCATAGGGTCGGCGAGATATTCGACCGGAATATTTTTCAGTGACGCATCAGTTACTTTCATTTCTGAAGTAGCATCCCCTTCATTTACAAACGGGTCTTTATCCGTTTTTATTTTTTGATAAATAGCGGCAGCTGCTGACTGATTGGCCGAACCAAAACCCTTATCAAGCATAGCATGTGTAGTAGCCATTTCCACTGTGGTGCGGGGAGGTTTTACATGTCTTACACTATCGGGCTGATACGCTTTATTATACTTACTGTCAATATTCGTATTTTCATATTCGGCAGGTGTTACACCTTCATTACTTCTGATGGCCATTACTTCAGCTGATTCTCCATCTTTCAAAATATTTCCCAATACCAGAAAAGGTGCATCTACCGGTTCGTAACGCATATAGCGGATATTACCCATTACTGCCGTGGCAGGTGATTCCGGTTGTGAATCTAAGTTCACACTATTTCCTGCAAGGTCAACTGTTCTGATTCTGATAGCATATTTTTTCCCGAACCGCAACATGGGTAGTGAGCCTTTAACTAATTCCGGTTTTACATTCAATCTAAAATCTGCAGTACCAGGTGTTTTATATTTTGTATTTTCTTTTTCTGCATTTCCGGGTTTTGATTTGTCATATACTTCTTCTTTGTCCAACATAGGATCGTTCAATGCACTGCCGGGTCGTGGTACACTTAGGCTCCAGCCTTCCCATCGGGCAATGGCTTCACCTACTTTCAATTGTGTACCGCCTTCAGTTTTTTCTTCAGAAGCAGATATCTGAATAAAGCCTTCATCGGGTTCAGTATTTGGAATATCAATACTGTTACCACTGTTATTTAAGTAAGAGAATTTGTTATTTCTTTTGTGCAAGCTAAACCACTTGCCCGGTTGATCTTCGGGTTGTATATCCATCCGATAACCCAGATTCACATCATCTGCCATCAGTATTTCTGCAGGCAATATCCAATTTGCATTATTGCCGGAAACACCTGATGGAGCAGTGCTGCCATTTAATAGTTTGGTGCCTAGGCTATTCATGCGTTGAAACTTAACATGTAGTTTTTCGGCCATTCCGTTTCTTGCAACAGCAATACCTGCAGTGCGATGACTGGGCAATCCTTCTTTTCTCGGCATTTCATTATTGTATAGCGGAATGGTGGCTTCATTGGGCATACCATCGGTGGCAGCATAAAAAATATGTTTCGCTTTTTTTAATTGCAATGCATCAACCTGCTGGCAAAGTTTCAATGCAGCTCCATCCGTATCTACCTGAAATACGGTAAATGCATCGCTGTTTATTTTGAGAAAACCTTTATCAATGATACTGTTTGATTCCGGAAGTGCATAAAAGCCCCCTTGGGTTTTTAGGTAAGCCGTAGCGGGACAAACAAATGTGGTAGCCGTTGTAAAATTGATTCCTGTAGGAATGATGCGAATGTTGGGGGTGTCGGGTAGCAATGTCAGTCCTGATGGTGGCGTAAATTCAAGATCAAAAATAAGCCCCAGTCTTCTTTGCAGTTGTGGATAGTTTGACAGAATGGAAAGTATATCATGAAACTCAAAATCCGGTTTTTCTACCTGAATAAAATGTTTGACTTCTTTAGCATCATACAAACCATGGAAGTTTTTTATTTGAGCAAAATCCAAAGTGGGCTGTGCTGTGTTATTAAAAGGAATGTATTTATTGTTTTTTAAATTACTTTTTAACCTTCTGCCGCTTTGTTTGTTTTGGGCTATTTGGTTTAAAGTAATTTTTTCTCTTCCTTTTTTGGGATAGGGAGACAGGTTGTAATCAGAAATATCAGTAAACAAACGATCACCGGTATAAAAATTACTATCGGGTAAGTCGTTACTGTATTTCTTTCCGGTATTTTCTACTATTCCTTTTATATAACCCAGTATATGTTTTACCGGATAGGAAGCTATTATTTTATCTGCCAGATTCTCCTGCACAAAGGATTTTACTTTTACGGAAGTATAAAATAAATTTTTCCAAAGTGCTGCATCCACAGGTTTGCTCACCACTTTTGCTTCTACCTGGTTTCCGTTTAGTTGTACAATAAAATTTTGGTTTTGCAACAATGATGGCCAGTTAAGCATATCCGGTACATTTTGCAATGTAGTGTTAGCATCTTCCACCTGAAGACTGATGGCAGCTGAAAGTCTCCATTCTGCTCCTCTGTTTTTTAAACCATTGGGTAAGGAGGTTACAATTATTTTTTGTTTCATTTCTTTTAAACTTTTCTGTTAATATAATCAGGCAGCAAATGCGGCACAGTATGCCTCCCAGTCTCCTTGTGTTAATGCCATTTGGAAGTTGGGATCGCTGCCACTGCCTGCAAAAGTTCTTTGTGTATGCAGTGTTACTGTTTTGCTGAAGAATAATACTTCTACTTTTATTTTCAGTGATGCTTCTCCGTAAGCCTTGTGTTTATCCATCAAATATGTAAGCGCCATATATAATTCAATGCTGGCGGTAATCAATCCGAGTACTGAAACAGCGCCATTGATACGTACATAGCCTGTAAGTTGTGTACTATTATGATCATCCACCAGGGTCATTTTAAAATAAATACCAGCCATAATGCTGACAGCGCCACTGGCTACGCCCAGATTGATGGATGCGGCTGCACCAAATTCGAGTGAAGCTTCTATCTGTCGGATGCCATTTAGGTCAAGTTCTAATCCAAAGAATCCGCCACCCCCCAGACAGGATACAGTAAGGGTGAAAGGTTGTTGTCTTTCGCAGAAACGGAAACCGAGTGTAAGTGGTCCACCGGTGAAAGGAAGGTTTACTTCTGCGGCCATTGAAAGATTGCTGAGTGTAAATGCACCTAACTGTAAATTGGGTAATGCCAGCGTGTATCCACATTTTATACCGGTAAGCGAAACATCAAGATAAGGTGGATCGGAGAAACCATTGGCTGGAATTAATTTATTAATGGTGTTGATAAAGCTAAGTGGTCCTCCAAACACAATTGAAGGGTTTGCCATATCTACACTTACATCAGCTTTTTTTCCTGCTTCAACAGTAAATTTTATTTCTTTGAAATCAATTGCTATTAAATAAGGATTGACAGCATCATCAACTTTTACAATTCCTACTTTAAAGTTTTTGACCCATGCAGCCGTAGAAAATTGTGTAGTAAGCGGCGCCGCTTTTCTTTGTTTTACCTGTGTTAGTATCTGAAAATCGGATCCTGCTTTTTTTGTAAAGCCGGCAAAGCCCAAGTCAATATTTTTAAGCCCCGGTTTGATGACATAAGAGGTAATAAATTCCGAAGGAGTATCAGATGTAACTAAATTGGGAATTTTAGGAACCCGATCCAGCAAAGGCTTGCTAAGGTCATAGGAACTTTTATCGCCGGTAAAAAAATCAAGCAAATCGCTAAGTTTGAAAACGCCAAATAATTTGGGGTCGGGTAGGCTGCTTACGTTGAAAAAATCATTGGCACTAGCCATGGCCGATTTAAATTTTTCAATATCGCCACCAAAAGCACCTGCTGCTTTTGATAAACCGCTTAAATTGAAATTGGGTGTGGCTAAACCTCCGGTTTTATCAGCAAAGCCTGCAAAACTTAAGCCTTGAGAAAATTTAAATTTTGCAAAAACACTTCCGGCATTATTATCATCAACCAAAGAAACCGGTACGGGTTTTGAAATGCCTGTAAACCGTTGATAGGAGGGTTCTATAATGTTTGCTTCGTTGATGGTGGGCAAGAAACCATGCGGTTCGTCACTATTGCTATATTTCATAACTCCGAAAGTGACCTGATGTGTAGCATAAGCAGTATCAGCTCCATTTGCCGTAGCCTGAGGCGCCAGTGTAAATCGTTGTCCGTTAAATTCAGTTCTGTTACTTACTTTGAGTGCGGCATTGTATGCTTGCGCCAATATATCAATATTGGCAGCACTGCCCAGCACATTGGTGCTTACGAATACAAGCGGGATTGAAAAATTAATAATATTGCCGTCAATGTCTTCCGCTTTTATTTTGAAAAGTACATCTTGACTATTGCTACGGATGATAAACTGGTCAATGGCATTCATTCCTCCTGAATCAGCCAGTGCTTTTTTGTTAGCGTCAAGCAGTGGAGATGTTGTAGTGAGTATTTCCACATTGCTCAAGCTAAAATTCATAAACATACCTTTACCGTCACGATAGTTATATCCCTTTACCGGCTCGGTTATTACTACAATTGTTCTTTGAAAATTAGAGGCTGTTCCGGTGCCTGCATGTGGTTTTCTCTCTGTTATTTTTATCAATACGGCTTCGTGACCAAAAGGCATAATATTTCCGGCATCTACTATTTCTACATAATGCTCACGACCCATTGTTTCTATATGGCGCCATTTGAGTAAATTGAGCGCATTGTTGTTGCCATATAAAACGCCTGCGGCTTCCAGTTTTTTTCTTTCTACCGTAAACTCGCTATCGAGCCAGGCACCCAATGTGCTTAAAAATAATTTGTATGCTTTAATGGGGGGCGGTACAAATCTCGGGATTTGAAAATTTGATGATTCATGAACAATGCGATGTCGGTCTCTATTGTTCATAGAAGAAAGCAAGAGTATTTTATCATTAGTGGGATTTACAGCAGCCTTATAATCTTTATGGGCATCATCAGCCCACAGGGCTCTTAAAATTCTTTGTTCATTGGTAAGATCGCTTTCGTCAATGCCATGCGTTGTTTTTGTACCCATTCGGGTATGCCACAGTTCAAATAATTTATTTGTTTGTTTGATGATACCTGCGTCAGCCTTTATCTTTTTCAAATGTTTCCATCCTGCCAGCTTGGTTGGCGACAGATAGAGTCGAAGTGGTACTTCAATTGACGTTTCCATTTCGCCAATGGGGCCAACAGGATCTCTGGATAGTCCGGCTACCTCCGGAATGATATTGGCAATTACTTCCCTGCGAATGTTGGTAACCGCATCGGGGACCACCATTGTATTAATAATGAGCTTCTCGTCTTTAGAAAGACCTTTGGTTGCCGGTAGTTTTTGATTTATGTTGATTTCACTTAGCCTTTTTCTTACATCGTTTACTCTGATATGTTGATTTGGGTTCAGTCTTCTTTCTGGGCGGCTTGGCTGCTTTGCTCTATCGTTTACTACCAGATTGAAGTTTTCCCATGCAAGCAATTCATTTATATCAAGTGGTAATGAATTAATGTTTGCCGGAATTTCAAAGACGAGTCTGCTATCGCCGCCAATCATTAATCTGCCGGGAACGGTGGGTGTCTCAAGTCCTGATGCAGTTTCATTCCAGGCCTGTTCACTTATGGTTTGAGGCTGAAAAATGACTACCAGATATGCCGGGTTTCCTTTCTTTTGAAGCTGTTTGCCTGATAAGCTGAAATTATAAAAACGCAATTCAAGTGATAGTAAATCCTCTGGACGTAGTAGTTTGATACTGATAAAAATCTCTCGCTGATCGGCACTAATATTCTGGTTGTCAAAAACATTTTTATTTATTCTGATTTGTCCGGCTGCTGATTCGCTTAAGACTACAGCACCTCCTAGTCCAAGTAGTTTTAATAATTTTCTGCGCTGCTCTTTAAAAGAAAGATGGCTCTCTTTTTTTGTGGACATAGCTTACAGTTTAATGGTTGATATGTGAATGTAAGGAATGTTGCCACAATTAAATATGAATTTCAAATGGTGTTGAAAAAAAATTAATAAAATGAATGTTTGGCTAAGTAAATATGCTTTGCAATTAACTTAATTAATTGAGTAAACTCACGATTAAATGAGATGATACTGTAAGAGAAAAGCAATTTGACCCCATTTTTTAACAAAAATGAGAGAGAAGGCCATTTATACTCCCGTATAGTTATGTGGAGAAATTTTTTTCAATTCCTTTTTTACTGATTCTTTAATTTTTAAATTGTCAATAAAACGATGGATTGTTTTTTTATCAATACTACCCTTGCCACGGGTCAATTCTTTTAATGCTTCATAGGGATTTGGGTATTTTTCTCTTCTCAAAATGGTTTGTATAGCTTCGGCAGCTACTGCCCAGTTGTTTTCCAAATCGTCGTAAATTTTTGCATCATGTACAACCAGTTTATTGAGGCCTTTTTCTATGGAGCGAAAAGCAATGATGGTATGCGCAAAGGGCACACCGATATTTCTTAAAACGGTTGAATCTGTTAAATCTCTTTGAAGTCTTGAAACGGGTAATTTAGCTGCAAGATGTTCAAAGATTGCATTGGCAAAGCCCAGATTTCCTTCTGCATTTTCAAAATCAATAGGATTTACTTTATGCGGCATGGCAGATGAGCCCACTTCTCCTTTTTTTGTTTTTTGCTTAAAATATTCCATAGACACATAAGTCCACACATCGCGGCAAAAATCAATGAAAATGGTGTTGATTCTTTTCATGCAATCGAAGTGGGCGGCCAGGTTGTCGTAATGCTCAATTTGAGTGGTATGTTGCTGGCGAATGAGTCCTAAGTGATTTAAAAAATCGTTGCTAAATTTTTTCCAGTCGGTTTTTGGAAAGGCAATATGGTGTGCATTGAAGTTGCCGGTGGCGCCGCCAAATTTTCCGGTAAAAGGGATCAGTATAAATTGTTCAATCTGGTTTTCTAATCTTTCTACATACACCATTATTTCTTTGCCCAGCCGGGTAGGGCTGGCCGGTTGTCCATGTGTATGTGCCAGCATGGGAATGTCTTTCCATTTGTCAGCAAGTAAGCGTAGTTCGGTTTTCAGATTCAGTAGTTCGGGCAGATAGTCGTATTCAATCGCATTTTTCCAGGAAAGCGGAATGGCTGTGTTGTTGATGTCTTGCGATGTAAGACCGAAATGAATCCATTCTTTAGCTTCAGCAGCGCCACATTTTTCCAGTTCTTGCTTCAAAAAATATTCAACGGCTTTTATGTCATGATTGGTTGTGGCTTCAATATGTTTTATTTGTTGTGCTTCATCCGGGCCAAAATTTTCTGATAATTTTTCAAGATGTTTTTTGGCATTTGCAGGCAGCGATAAAAATTTTTTCTTTTCCAAAAAGAGCAGGTATTCAATTTCAACTTGTACTCTGTATTTCATCAGGCCATATTCTGAGAAATATTCATTTAAATGTTGCACCTGGTGATGATATCTGCCATCTACCGGTGATATTGCAGTAAGCGTACTCAGTTCCATTGATTGATTTTTTCTTGTTTTAGTTCTGCTACCTTTGCATTGCAAAAATAAATGAATTGAACAAGAAGATACGAGTAGGAATTGTAAGCTATTTAAACTCCAGGCCGCTGGTGTATGGATTACGATTTCCTCCCATTGCAGATCAGATAGAACTGATTGAAGAAAATCCGGCAATACTTGCCGATAAGCTGATGAAAGGTGAAATCGATCTGGGGCTTATACCGGTGGTAACCCTTCCGCAGTTAAAGGAATATGTGGTAGCAGGAAAATATTGTATAGGTGCAGAGGGGGAGGTGGCTTCAGTTTGTTTATTTAGTGAAGTACCGCTTGAAGAAATAAGAGAAGTTTATTTAGATTATCAGAGCCGGACTTCAGTAGCTTTATTAAAATGGCTGATGAAGGAATATTGGGGCATTAGCCCCGCATTAATAGCGGCGAAAGATGAGGGCTATCGCAAATTGATACAGGGTACTACAGCCGGTCTTGTTATTGGCGATCGCGCATTTGAGCAAAGGAAAATCAGTACATTCATATACGATCTGGGGTCTGAATGGAAAAAAATAACCGGACTTCCCTTTGTATTTGCAGCATGGATCAGTACAAGGCCGCTACCGCAAACCTTCCTTAATTTGTTTAATGAAGCCAACGCTATGGGGCTTGCACGAATAGATGAATTAGTAGCTGCCGAAAATTTTGAATTGTACGATTTACAAAAATATTATCGTTCGCAAATCAGCTATACGTTAGATGAAAGGAAGCAACACGGGATGAATTTGTTTTTAGAATATTTGAAGGAGCCGGTTATATTGTAATCCACCCTTCCGGGTAAAGATCATAAGTGTCTTTTGGCCCTTTATTAAACCAGTTTTTCGGTGCAATTACAATTTTATCCGGGTTTTCATTGAGCCAGGCGCCCCACCAGCTAAAACTGCTATTGGCAATGATGTTGTGCTTGCACACACTCATAAGGTAAAGGTCTTCGAAATGGGTTTCGGAAATATCGCCTGATACAAATTCGGTATTGGGGAACTTGAAATGTTTTTTTGCCCATTCAATATCATCAGAAAATATAAGAAGTTTTATTTCTGATGTTTTAGCTTTTATTAAGTCAACTGCTTTTAAATAGTATTCAACAGGAATGATTCCATGCATTTCATATACTACTTTATTGCTATAATCTCCTCTGCGTATATGTAGCGATACCGTGTTTTCATTTGCTATTTGTTTTGCAAATGAAGCAACGTTTTCAATGTATTCTTTTTTGAAGGTGAGATCTTTTTTTATGATATCTTTCGCCGGTAGAAAATATTTTTCGCTTTGCCAGTATCCTTTCAAATAGGAATTGGAAGGATATTTCAGAAAATCCTGATGAAAATGAAAATATTTTTCTCTGAAGAAAGTTCTTTTGGAATAAGGTCCGATGCGATCCATTACTTTTTTAAAAAAGCTTCTGTTGCTGAATTTCACTATCTCATCCTGCTCTGCCACTTCATATTGAAACTGAAAAGCATTCAAATCAAAATTTCTGAGTTTGTATGTATCAAATTCGATGATGTCAAGTTTCAACTCAGTTTGATGATGCAGGGACAAGCATCTTCCTGCCGCATATTGAAATAGCTGATTGCCAAGTCCGCCGATAATTTTAGAAACAATCATATCTTATGGAAATAGTTTTAAAATATAAAGTTATCTGTTTGATAAAAGCGACAGGAAAAATATTGATTCAAAGGTCTATTTTTGCCAAAATTATATGCTTTAATGAAGAAGGCTTTAATAACAGGAATTACAGGGCAGGATGGTGCCTATTTGGCTGAATTTTTACTTTCAAAGGGATATGAAGTGCATGGTATTAAACGAAGAACTTCATTGATTAATACGCAACGAATTGATCATTTATACAAAGATTTGCATGAAGAAAATGTAAGGATGATCTTGCATTATGGAGATCTAACAGATTCTTCCAATATTATAAGAATTATTCAACAAGTGCAGCCAGACGAAATTTATAATCTGGGAGCAATGAGTCATGTTCAGGTAAGTTTTGAAGAACCAGAATATTCTGCGAATGTTGATGGCTTGGGGATTCTAAGAATTTTGGAAGCGGTTCGTATTTTGGGTTTAGATAAGAAAACTAAAATTTATCAGGCTTCCTCATCGGAATTATATGGCAAGGTTCGGTCAGTTCCTCAAAACGAAAATACGCCTTTCTATCCTCGTTCACCCTATGCAGTAGCAAAGTTATTTGCATATTGGACAATTGTGAATTACAGAGAAGCGTATGGTTTATTTGCTTGTAATGGTATCCTGTTTAATCATGAAGGTCCGGTGCGTGGAGAAACATTTGTAACACGAAAAATCACACGTGGAATTGCCGAAGTTGTTTTGGGACTTAAGCCAAAGCTTTGGTTAGGTAATTTGGATGCTGAAAGAGATTGGGGGCATGCCAAAGATTATATTGAGGCAATGTGGTTAATGTTGCAACAAAACGAGCCGGAGGATTTTGTAATTGCCACCGGAATTACCACTTCTGTAAGACAATTTTTAATAAAAGCTTTTTCTTTTGCAGGTGTTGAAATCCAATTTCAGGGTCAGGGTTTAAATGAAAAAGCAATTGTTTCTGCTATTTTTAAAGAAGGACTAAGTGTAAGACATGGTGATGTCGTCGTGGAAATTGATGCACGTTATTTTCGGCCAGCAGAAGTGGATCAACTCCTTGGAGATGCAAGTAAGGCAAAAGAAAAATTGGGATGGCAACCGAAGGTATCTCTTGATGAACTTATAAAAGAGATGGTATATTCCGATTTAAAACTGTTTGAAAACACAAACCGCACTAGTCATTAGAATCGATATCATTTTAACGGCATGATTAAAAAGAATGAGAAAATTTTTGTTGCAGGGCACAAAGGTATGCTGGGATCCGCTCTTTGCAGAAGTCTTATGGCTCAAGGCTACACTAATCTATTAACCCGTACTTCGTCCGAGTTAGATCTGAAAAATCAGGAAGATGTTTTAGAATTTTACAAAAAAGAAAAGCCGGATTATGTAATATTGGCAGCTGCAAAAGTTGGCGGCATTGCTGCAAACATCAGTTTGCCAGCGCAGTTTTTGTATGAAAATCTGTGTATCCAGAATAATGTCATACATGCTTCTTACCTGTCAGAGGTTAAAAAAATTATTTTTCTGGGTAGTTCTTGTATCTATCCGAGAGATTGCCCACAGCCAATGAAAGAAGAATATATGTTGACTGGAAAGCCTGAACCGACAAATGAAGGATATGCTATAGCAAAAATTGCAGGGCTGAAGATGGTTGAGTATTATAACAGACAATATGGTTTGAATGGGTTTTCTGTCATTCCTTGTAATTTATATGGGACAAATGACAGTTTTGATCCCACACATTCTCATGTTTTAAGTGCTTTAGTAAAAAAAATTAGTGACGCACATAATAATGGAAGTAGTGAGGTGGTTGTGTGGGGAACTGGAAACGCAAAGAGAGAGTTTATGCATGTAGATGATTGTGCTGCTGCAATTATTTTTTTATTTGAAAACTACAATCAAAATGACTTTATCAATGTTGGCGTTGGTGAAGATATTTCTATTAAAGCACTTGCGGAACTTATTGCTAAGAAAGTAAGCTTTAATGGGAAAATTTTATTTGATTCAAGTAAACCTGATGGAATGCCAAGAAAATGTATGGATGTTTCAAGATTAAATCGCTTGGGATTTCATCATACCATTGAACTTGAAAAAGGAATAGAACAAACAATTACCGAATATAATAATTTTATAGTTAAATGACGACATACGGAGTGCCATTAATGAAGCATACTTTTTTGCATGAAGCAGAAACCAAGAAAGCGTTAGCTACATTTATATTGAATTCTGAGAGGCTCAGTATGGGTGCTGAATGTGAAGCATTTGAGAATAAATTTGCATTATTTCAAGAAAGAAAACATGCCATTTTGTTTAATAGTGGAGGAAGTGCAAATCTTGCAATGATACAGGCATTAAAAAACCTCGAAAAAATAAAACAAGATGACAAAGCAGGTTTCTCTGCAATTACCTGGTCTACCAATACTATGCCGTTGATTCAATTAGGTTTGCAATCTATACCTCTTGATTGTGATAAACAAACATTGAATTTATCTTCCAAAATTCTTCTTGAAGCTTTGAAAGAGCATAATTTTAAATTATTGTTCTTAACAAATGTTCTTGGACTTACAGGCGATTTAGATAGGATAAAAGAGATTTGCGATGAAAAAGACATAATAATTTTGGAAGACAACTGCGAATCACTTGGTTCTGAGTTGCCATCAGGTAAAGCAGGTAATTTTAGCCTTGCATCAAGCTTTTCATTTTTTGTTGCACACCATATGTCCACTATTGAAGGTGGTATGGTATGTACTGATGATGATTCTCTTGCTGAAATGCTAAAGATTGTAAGAGCAAATGGATGGGATAGAAACCTGAATGAACATCAAAAGAAGAAATGGAGAGAGCGGTTTGATATCCAGTCGGCATTTCAGGCCAGCTATACTTTTTATGATTTAGGATATAATTTAAGACCGACTGAGATAACAGGTTTTCTGGGCCAATATCAAATGCAGTTTTTGCAAGAGAATATTAAAATTAGGGAACAAAATTTTAAGAAGATACAAAACGCCGTTAATCAAAACTCTGATTTTTTTCCCCTTGATTTTAAACACATGAATCTGGTATCTGGTTTTGCATTCCCTTTTGTTTGTAAAAACGCTGATCTAAGAATGAAGTACATTGAAAAGTTTAATATCTCTGGTATCGAAATACGACCTCTCATTGCCGGAAATATGCAGCGGCAACCATTTTATCAAAAATATGATAAGCATATTTATCAGTTACCCGGTGCAGATTTTATCCATGATTGTGCTTTTTACTCTGGTAATTATCCTGAATTATCAGTTGAGGATATGCAACTGATATTAAACTGTATTAATTAATTTTCTGTAATGAAAGAACGATTTAAAAAATGGAAAAGAATGTTTATCGCCGATAAACAAATGAGAAGAGTGAGACCCTGGTTTGCCGAGGATGGTGATTATACTTACAGACTAAATTATGATTCACTTGATAAAAACTCTATAGTTGTGGATCTCGGTGGTTACAAAGGGCAATGGGCTAGTGATATATTTTCCAAGTATCAATCAAGAGTATTTGTTTTTGAACCAGTGGCTGCATATTTCAATTTTATTAAGGATAGGTTTAAAGCAAACCCTAATATTTCAGTTTTTCAGCTTGCTTTAGGAAATAGAAATATATCGTCTGAAATTTTTTTAAATGCTGATGGGAGCTCTACCATTAGGAAGATTGGACATTCAGAAACAATTCATTTTAAAAAGTTTGATGAAAAAATGACTGAGCTTGGGATAGAAGAAATTGATTTGATTAAAATCAATATTGAGGGGGGCGAATATGAATTACTTGAATTTTTAATTGAAAATGGATGGGTTAGAAAAGTAAAAAATATTCAAGTTCAGTTCCATGATTTTTTCCCTGATGCTAAAGAGAGAATGAAAAAAATTCATCTTGCCTTGAAAACAACTCATACATTAACCTATCAGTTTGAATTTGTTTGGGAAAATTGGAAACTAAATTCCTAATACCATAACCTCGCCTTCACCATTTTCAAATAGGCTAAAGTTTTATCACATATCGGTTTTCTTTGCGCTGTTTTTGAAATAGCTCTTATTTCTTTCCAGCCTTTTAAAAAGCCTTTGATATTAAAACCGATCTTGCGTAAATACTGAAACGACCACATCCAGGCAGTAGTATAATAATATTTCAGAGGCAGATAGCGAAAGGCCACTTTCGTTTTATTCACCCACATCATCCTTAGCTTCTCTTCCTTTGGTTTTCGTCCCTGTGGCGATTCTTTGTGCAGCATCACTATTTTATCACTATATACAATAGCGTAGTCAGTTTCTAATATGCGATAACTTAAATCATACTCCTCCATTCCATAAAAAAAATCTTCGGGGTATAGGCCCAAATTTTCTATTACTTCTCTTTTTACGGCATGGGCACCTCCTGCATAATAATAAGTTTCAAAAAAAGATTTGTCTTTGTACTCGTTGAACCGTTTATGAGGCAATGCATTTTGCTGCATTTGCAGCGTGTCATAATAAAGCACTTTGAATGAAACAATAGCTTTTGGTCTTTCCGTGTTTTGAGTATCAAATTCTGTTACAAGATTTACAAGGCAATCTTTGTTTTGCAAAACAGCATCATCATCCAGCATGATGATAATGGGCGCCCTGCCTTTCTTTATTGCATAATTTCTTCCTTTGGCTACACCCAGATTTTCAGGCGCATCAAAGTAGCGATAGGGGAGTTGTTGATTGTTTTGTATAAAGTTTTTAACCTGAGCATAATCATCTGTAGAAGCATTGTTTACAATGATGATTTCTTCCAGTAATTCAGCAGCACTGTCTAATGTGGCAATGTTTTGCAGCAATTCCAGCATGTCGCCGGGCCGGTTATAAGTGATGATTATAAAACTAAGCGGTTTCAACGATTCAGTATTTTAAAACTTGTCTGTAAAGTTCATTAAATTGATTTATACCAAAGTTATTTCTTGCATATTGAAATGCATTATTTGAGATGGAATTAAGTAAAGCCGGATTTTGCTTCCACGCTATTAAAATTTTTATTGCTTCATCCTTTATTTTTTTTTCATCTTCAACTGAGCTGAATACAAAACCGGTTTCTCCATTTTTGATATGCAGTGGAATATCCCCAACAGGCGTGGCTATCACAGCACAGGCATTTGCCATGGCTTCTATGACTACCATTGGAAATCCCTCGGTGGTTGAGGTAAGAATCAATACTGATGCTTTCTCAAATATTTTATTCACTTTTTCCGGCTGGCTTATATTTCCATAGAAGTGGGCGAATGGATAAGCGGCAGGAGAGATGACATTTGAAACATCTCCTAAAAATTCAAAACGAATGTCTTTACCTATTGCCTGCATCTCATTAGCAATAGCTGCAATTAGCGGCACCCTCTTTTCAGCACTGCCTCTGCCGGCATATAAGACGGTAAAAGATTCTTTTGTTTTTTCAAATTTTTGAATGGGTAATTCTATTGCATTTGAGATGTATTTTATTTTATCAATATAAACATCAGGCACACCGGTTTTTTTATAATACTCTATATGGTTTTGTATGCGTATCCGACTGATCATGACAGTGGTCGTGATGAAAGGCAGGAAAGGCATACGTATATAGGAAAAACTGTTAAACGAATGAATCAGTTCAGCCTGCTTTATATCTTTTATTATCCAGGGAGAAATTTTATATCCAAAATTGCATTGACCATTAAAAACAATCGGCTTTGTTGTTTGCTTGTTGATATAGCCGGAGATAATGCCGCGATAAATCAGGTTTAAAAAATACATCCATTTATTATCGGTGAATGTTGAGATATCTTTAATAATACATCCGCTTTCCTTAAATTCATTCAGAAAACCTTCTGATTCTGATTTTTTAGTGAAATAAATCACACAATCTTTTCCACCTGTTGCTTTAGCAATTTGTGCATGTACTTTTTCGGCACCGCCAATATGATAAAATGGGAAAAAGAAATAAATACCATATTGATTTTTCCGGGGTTTTATTAATGCAATCAATCGCCCGATGGTAATAAATGGAAATATGAAAATATTTTCAATTTTCCGTTTGACTTGCAGCCGTTGATATGACCAGTTTTTTATGATACGATCTTCTTTTTAATGCCTGATAAAACTACCTTAATACTGTTTAAAATATATCCCAACCTCACTTTAAAATTATACCAACCCTTGTGCTTATTTTTAAAATATAATTTATAGAATAAATCTTTTTTGAGAAAAGCAGATTTTTTATTGGAAGTGGAAGTGATTGATTGGTCGTGTACCCGGTACTTCAAAAGTACTCTTGGTATCTTTTCTATTTTTCTATTATCGGCCGCCAGCCTTAGCCACATTTCCCAATCTTCTGCATGAGGTTGTTCTTCGTTATACATATATTGCTTAAGTACTTCAGCTCTGAACATAACAGATGGATGCGCAAGACAACAGTTCCAGGGTAGCATTGATTTTATTTTTGGCCACGAAGAGGCTTTGCGATCATCTTTCCATACTCCGGTGAAATCGCCTGCATCATTCATTAAATCTATAAATCCGGCCACTACGGCTACATCTTTATGTTGCAATAAATAATCAACCTGAGTTTGAAATCTGTCGGGCATACTAATGTCATCTGCATCCATTCTTGCAATAAATTCTCCTTTGCTTAACTTGATGGCATAATTCAGATTTATAGATGGGCATTTTTGTTTTTCTCTAAAAATTACTTTTATTCTATTGTCCGTATATGATGTAAGGATTTTTTGTGTTGTATCAGTAGATGCATCATCTATAATAAAAAATTCCCAATTTGTGTAAGTTTGATTTACGATGCTGTCAATGGCAATTTTCAACCATTGCTCAGCATTATAAACACTCATGATGACAGATACTAATGGTTTTAATGTTTCTATATTGCCCATGTTAAAATATCAGGGTTTGTTTAAGGCTTTACAGCTTATTGAATTTAATTTCCAAAATTAATCGGTTATAAGCCTTTCGACTAATTTTTTTGTTAAGTTTTCAATGCAGTATTGATTGTAAAATTCAGCAGTGGGTGGCGAAGTATCTTTCTGTAAACTTGCACGGGTTGCATTACAAAATTGTTCAAAATTTCCCGGTTGTGCAGTAGTAATATGGATAGTGAATAAATTTTTATTTATCCCGGACAACATATTTTCAAAACATACTAATTGACAGCCATAGCTTATTGCTTCAATATTCTTCGTTTGTATGCCGCCTCCTTGCAGAACAGGGTTAATAAACACATCGGTTGCCGCAAAATAGGTTTCTATATCATCAACCTCGCCTATATTTATTACCAATGGATGATTTAGTTTGTTGAGGTATTGAAATTGTTTTCCTTCATTCCTTCCACAAATAATAATTTTTCCGTCAAATTTCTTTTCAAGTAATCGGGGGGCTATTTCTTTATAGATATTTTCAACTGCTTTTGCATTGGGCAGATAATCTAATGTTCCGGCAAAAAATAAAATCATTTGCTCTTTATAAAGACCATGCCTTTTTTGTATTAATTCCTTCGCCGATTTCTTATTTATTTTCTCAGCTATGGTATTTATTCCATAAGGAAGTAAAATACAGGCTTCATTTTTCAAATTAAAAATCTGAATAGCCTGTTGCAAATCGGTTTCGGTTTTAAAAATGATTATATCAGCATGCTGAAAGGCTTTGCTTTCCAGATATTTCACCAAACGCCACCACCATTTATTTTGTTCTTTGAAGCGAAGATGCTCTATGTTGTGTGCATGAACAATCAGCTTAGCCTTTATTTTTTTCTTTGCACGCAAGGCGGCAATAGCATGATATGGGTGTTCCAGTATGATATGTGACGGATTAATTTCTTTTGAAATATTTATTATCTTTTTCCAAATTAATGGGTTGAAGAATTGCCATCTGCTTTTGGGTAATACAGGTTTTAAATTGTAGGAAAGTGATTCTTCCGTTTTATTTTCATGGGAGCAAATACAAGTAAGCGGCACTGTTTTTCCAAGCTGCTGATTAAAATAGGCAATACCTTTTTGCCCTCCATATTTTGGGGGCAATACTTTGTACCATACTATGCTCATTATGTTAATCATAAAAAAACCGGCATTTCAATCAGCCGGTTTAAAAACATTTTCATTAAACTGTATTCTTTTTGCGGGTTCTATACCATTCATAAAATACACTTCCGGCGAGCAACAATAATAGTGCAATATTGGCAATACTTGTAATTTTCCATCCTTTGTAGTAGCCTTGTGGTTTAAACTCAAATTTTATGGTATGTTTTCCGGCAGGCACTGATAAGCCACGGAGTACATAATCAGTTTTTACAATGGGCGCTTCTTTACCATCAATATATGCTTTCCAGCCCGCTTTGTAATAGATTTCACTAAACACTGCAAACTGATTGGTTGTGGACTCTGAGCTATATTCAATTACGTCATTATCATTTTTTACCAATGTAATTTTTGCTGTTGAATCCGGTACGGGCATGGTTACGGCTGCTTTAAAAGACTCCTGAACAAAGGCCGTATCTTTTGGGCTGAAATTATCCAAAGCCTTCATCTCCTCATCTGCATTTTTTACAAACTGGACATGATTTACAAACCATACAGGCCCTAGTGCACCTTCATTTTTTTGAGAAGCTGATGTTAGTCCATTTTGGCCTGTTTGTAGCAAGTATTTTACATTCAGCATATTTAACACCGGCATATTTAACTGAGGCTTGCTCAATTGTCTTTCCAATAAATCCTGATAAATTAAAATCTTCGCAGCATTGTATCCGCCTATTGAATTGTAATAATAGGAAGTAATACCATCGCCGGTGGGATTTCTTGATACATTAAAAACCCTGAAAGTTGATTTATCGGCAAGGATGGAATTGTCCGTTTGTGATTTTGTAAAAATTCCGTTGTTCTCTTCTTTCTCTAAATAATTTTCGCTATTGAGGTATTTGCTGTCAATCAGGATGACATCAATAAATGCAAATAAAGCCAATGCAAGACCTATAATAGCAGGTTTCATTTTCCTTTTTACCAGCAGCCATACCGCTGCAGCGGCAAGTAATACGAAGCCAAAGGAACGTAGTATGTCACCCATCATTAATCCTTTTCTGTCGGCTTTTAATCCATCATAGTAATCTTTTACTAATTGCTTTACACCGGCAGGCAGTTGCTGTTCACCGGCGTTTCTTACTTGCTTTAATGTTTCAGTATCTGCATAGCCCATAAAATTGGCTGTCATGTATATAAACAGCAGCAACACAAACAGTGCCCCCGTTGCTATCAATCCTTTTTTGTATTGGTTCCAAAAATCGGTTTGTGCAGCATGGTTCATTAGTTTATTAAGACCCAGCGCAGCCAATAAGGGCAGAAGTAGTTGCGGTATTACCAGTATCATTGATGGTGCTCTGAACTTGTTGTAGAATGGCAAATGGTCAAACAAGAAATTATTGAAAGCGCCAAAATAATGCCCCCACGACATAACGATAGTAACTATGATAGCCGTAAATAACCACCATTTATGCTTTCTGTTTAATACAAACATGGCAAGGATGGCCAGAAAACAAACAATAGCTCCTACATAAGGCGGGCCTGATGTGCCTACTTCGCCGGGATAGGTCATGCCGCCCCAGTAAAACTGTGGCGGTGGTAATTGCTGTTGTAGTTCTGCCGGCATTGCTCTTAATGCTTCTATCGCTTTTGAATCGTCTTCATTTACTTCCAGTTTATCGCTGGCGCCGCCAAAAATTCGGGGTGCAAACATCACAAGTGGCTCAGCGGGTTTCATACTATAACTCATACCATACTCACGAGTAAGGCCACTGCCTTTTGCTACATGTTTTGCAGTAGTATCAGTACTGGTAAGCGCCGATCCGCCTCCTCTTATTGTTTCTTTCTGAAATTCGTAGGTTGAAAGCAGCGTCACCGCATTGATAGCAAGGCCTATGAGTGCTGCACCTAAAACAAAGCCAAGGCTAAATACCATCTCTTTTATTTTCTTTTCTTTTATCCAGTTTACGATAAAGAAAACAGTAAGTATGCCTAATGTTATAAATAGGTAATATGCAATCTGTGGATGGTTCATGGCAATTAATACCGAAGTAAAAAGAGCAGTAAGTGCAGCACCCAGCAGATATTTCTTTTTATCATATATCAGCAATACAGAGGCCAGTAATGCAGGCATAAATGCCATAGTCATCATTTTAGTAACATGGCCTACACTGATGATGACCGGATTGTAAGTGGCATAGGCAAAAGCCAGCGATCCCATGATGGCGGCAAATATGTTTATTTGCAGCACTACACATAACAAGTAAAAACACAAACTTGCTAAAAAGAAAAAACTCACCGGTTCGGGAAGCCCCAGGCTCATTATTTTAGATACATACCAAGGCAATGAGTTGTTGTATGGAACACCGCCAATTTGAAAAGCAGGCATACCGCTAAACACACTATTGGTCCACAAGGGACCTTTGCCATCATGCGTTTTTGCATATTCAAGAGATTGGTTTACGGCTCCTTTCCAGTTGGTTATATCGCTTTGGTTCAATACTTTGCCTTCCAGTGCAGGTTTACAATACAGCAAGGCTATGATTAAAAACACAGCCAATGCAGCTACATGAGGCAATAATTTTTTCAGAAATCCATTCTTCATAAAATCTTATACATTAGGCTGACAAAATAATGCTATTTTGGCCTAAAAAAACGGATGCGCTGGTTATTATTTTTATCTCGTCTTGCTTTTATATGCGGTTTGTTTTTTCTGGCTTCTTTATCCTTGCTTGTAAAAGACTGGTTGGATGATAAAAGTTTGGTCTCTACGATTATTACAATTGGTTTTTTTATGGGAATGATCATTGTTCCCTTTACTTTGGTATGCTATCTTTTTACCTGGCTGGCTGGTAAAAAGCCTTTTGCAACCGTACCAAAGTGGCTGGCTTTATCAATTTTGTTTTTCCTGTTTGTGTATGCCGGCTATGTTTATTATAGTAATTATAATCATCCTATACAATGATAAAGTCAATACTAAAAGACAAGCCTACCAAACTTTTTCTGGGCATCATGGCTTTTTTTGTGGCCAATGCATTGATAGCAGAATGTATTGGCGGTAAAATATTTTCTTTAGAAGAAGTATTTGGGTTTGCTCCGGCAAATCTTACTTTGTTTGGACAAAGTGGTTTGTCCTTTACACTTACCTGTGGTGTGCTGCTATGGCCGCTTGAGTTTATTATTACTGATATTGTAAATGAATTTTATGGCCCCAAAGCGGTGAAGCGTATCAGCTATACAGCGGTCATCTTAATTTCTTATGCCTTTATCATGTTTTATGTAAGCATGAGTGCGCCACCTGCCAATTGGTGGATAGGCTCAAAAGCAACTGAAGGAATCCCTGATATGCAGGCTGCTTACAGTGGTATTTTCGGGCAGGGTATGTGGATTATTGTTGGCAGTCTTGTTGCTTTTTTGGTAAGCCAATTGGTAGATGTATTTGTTTTTCAAAAAATAAAAAAGGTAACTGGAGAGAAAAAAATCTGGTTAAGAGCTACAGGTTCTACACTAATATCTCAGTTGATAGACAGCTTTGTAGTACTCACCATTGCGTTTAAAATTGGTAACAACTGGAGTTGGGCGCAAGTGCTGGCAATAGGCTGTGTAAATTATATCTATAAATTTTCAATGGCGATACTGCTTACGCCACTTATTTATCTGGCCGAGCGTCGTATAGAAAAATATCTGGGTAAGGAAACCACAGCGAGCATGAAAAAGGCAGCCATGGGAGAGGAGGAGGCGTTGCCTCAAATGCCTACAGCGGGCTAAAGTGTTGTTTGGTTATCATCTCCACTACAATTTTGTCAATCGGGAGTGTAACATCTGAAGCTGCAATTTTTTGTAATGGAATAAAACGAAAACTTTCTATTTCCTGTGTTTGCTGATATTGTTTTTGCTGTGCTTCTGTAAACTGAAATGGTTTGTCGTGTAACAACATCTTGATAGGCTCCAATGCTTTCACATAATAATAAATAGAGATGATTTGATGCTGTGGGTTGAATGCAGAAATCTGAAAATAATCAGTTGTGTAAATATGTGAGCCCACTTGAATTTGCAAATCAAGCTCTTCTTTAAATTCTCTTGTAAGACAATCCCTGGTGCCTTCGCCAAATTCCAGTCCGCCGCCCGGGAATTTTGTAATATAACTGCCTCTTATCAGTTCATCACTTACCAGCACTTCCTGCTTATCATTGATCAATAAGCCATATACTCTCAGGTTAAACATGCAGGTTAAAATATTTTTTTGCGAAAGAAATACCAGCCAATAATGAGTGCAATGCCCAGTGAAAGAAATGCTACAATGTAGAACGCATATTTTGAATGTTCAAATCCGCTGGGTACATTCATTCCAAATAAACTGGCTATCAAAACCGGAAAGGTGAGCACTATGGTAATAACGGCCAATCGTTTCAATACCTGGTTTTGGTTATTGGCAATAATGCTGGCAAAGGCATCGAGTGTGCTGCTTAAAATGTTGGTATAAATATTAGCCATTTCCAACGCCTGAGAGGTGTCCACAATTAAATCTTCCAACAGTTCTTTTTCATCTTCGTGAAGCGTTAAAAAATTGGTGCGTGATAATTTCATCAGCAACATTTCATTTGACTTCAATGCTGTAACAAAATACACAAGGCTTTTTTGAATCTTCATCAATTCCAGCAATTCTTCATTGCGACTGCTGGCATATAGTTTTTGCTCCATCGCATTGCGGCGTTGGTTTATCTCTTTCAGGTATTGCATAAAGGCCTGCGTTACCTTTTCAAAGATTTTCAACACCATCATATTTTTTTTGTCCTCGGTACGATTACGAAAGGTGTCCAGAAATTTTTTGATAGCAGGATTGTCAAATGAGTTAACCGTTACAATTTGATTATGGGTAAGAATAATACATATAGGAATGGTGATATAGTATGCGTCGCTTTCATTAAAAGAATTATTTTCTGTTGGCGTTTTAATGACAATGAGCTTTACATTGTCTTCTTCTTCAAAGCGGCTTCTTTCGTCAATATCCAGCGAGTCGGTAAGAAAGTCGATGGGTATATCCAGACTTTCAGATAATTCGGTGAATTCTTCCTGTTTCAATGGCGGCGATACATTGACCCATGAACCGGATTCAGGCTTATCCGTTTCTACCGTCTGGCTATTTATATTTTTAAAATTCTGAATCACGAAGTAAAATGATGTTTGATATTGGAAAATGAAAAGTTGAGATGCAATATCGCTTTATTTATATTTCTACAACCCCTTCAAATACTTTTTCTGCAGGGCCACAGAGCCAGATATTTTCATATCGGTTTTCGTCAGTTTTTTCATATTCTACGGTAAGGAAGCCGCCCGGGGTTTCTACTTGTACTTCATTAAAACCATTTTCATTGTGGAAACAAACTAAAGCCGATGCGGTTACGCCGGTGCCACAGCTCATCGTTTCGTCTTCGACACCTCTTTCAAAAGTGCGAACGATTATTTTTCCAGGTTCTTCCAGTACTTCTACAAAATTTACATTGATACCATCTTCTTTAAACTCGGCGCTGTTTCTTATTTCATAACCCTTTTTGTACACATCCATATCCAATACATGATTGGAGAGTTTAATATAATGCGGCGATCCCGTATCCACAATAAAATCATTGTGAAACTTGCGAATTGTTTTTACATCTTTCATTTTCAGAGAGACAGTTCCGTCATCATCTATCTCAGCTTCATGTACCCCATCTACTGCAAGAAAACGATATACATCTCGACGAATATTCAAATGGTATGCAAATTTAATCATACAACGGCCACCATTGCCACACATACTGCCTTCCTTGCCATCGGCATTAAAATATTTCATTTCAAAATCGAAACCTTCTATTTCATTTAACAGCATCAGCCCATCGGCGCCAATACCAAATCTGCGGTCGCACAACTTATTTACTTGTTCAATGGAAAGGTGATTGTAGTGGCCTTTCCTGTTGTCGGCGATGATAAAATCATTGCCTGTTCCTTGATATTTACTAAAATGAATTTGCATCAGATAGAATCGGCAAATATTCCGATAAATTTTTTAATTAGGCTTTCTACAGCTGCTTTTCCATCTTTGGAAAATTCTTTTACAACACGATTGGCTACAATGGCATTGATGGCCAGACAATGATGCCCCAATAATCTGCCTAGTCCATAAATAGCTGAAGTTTCCATTTCAAAATTGGTAATTCTATGTGGGCCAAATCTGAAATCGGTAAGTCTGTTTACAAAATCAGGATTACGAATACCCAGCCTTAGCACACGACCCTGCGGGCCATAAAAACCCGGGCAAGTAACCGTAATGCCATGATGAAAGTCGGAAACGAAATTTTTTATCAATGAAGCTGCGCCGCTACTTATATAAGGATGGCCAATCTGTCCATGCACCTGTGTATATGTTACAAAATGATGAAGTAATTGCTGTTCCTCATCATTCTGTTCAAGCCTGTAAAAATTCAACAGGTTATCTACTCCCAATCCATGTGTAGAAGCTACAAAACTGTCAACAGGCACATCGGCTTGCAATGAACCGGATGTGCCCAGCCGGATAATGTTTATGGAGCTTAATTCTTTTTTTATCTCCCTTGTTTTAAAATCAATATTGACAAGGGCATCCAGTTCGTTAATTACAATATCAATATTATCGGGGCCAATACCTGACGATAAAACGGTGATTCTTTTTTTGCCTACATAACCGGTATGACTTACAAATTCCCGATGCTGCCTTTTTACTTCTATGGAGTCAAAATATTTGCTGATTTCTTTTACACGATCGGGGTCGCCTACGGTTACTACTGTGCCCGCTATTTCATCCGGAGTAAGGTCAAGATGATAAACAGCTCCTCTGTCATTTATTATTAATTCTGATTCTGCTATTCTGGACATAGATGTTATTTTATGTAACTAAAAAATTGCCAAAAGTCTTTATATTTGCCGCAGTTTAGGGCTTTAAAAAAGAATAGGATTCACAAATCTAAAATCTTAAAGCGATAATCAGAAATAATAAGGTCCTTTGGCCGAGTGGCTAGGCCCAGCTCTGCAAAAGCTGCTACGGCGGTTCGAATCCGCCAGGGACCTCAAAAATGGGAGAAACTTCAGGTTTCTCTCTTTTTTTTACATTAATAATTTGCAACTACAAAGGCTTGTTTGCCGGCCGGAGTATAATTTCTTCTTAGAGAATCTATGATTCTTGCAGTATCATTTATTGAGGCAGCAATTTGAAAATAAATATTAAATGAAACTGAATCTCGTGTTTCTATTTTTGATTGATGTACCCCAATTGCTTGCAAATGATTATATCTTGAAATCGCCCTTTCCTTGTTGGCTACTTCCACAATAAATTTAAAACTGTTTGAAATATTGGATTGCCCGGCACTATTTATTGTTTGCGTAGTTGTATCGGTTGTGTTGTCTATACGGGTGGTCATACGCTCAACCGGTTTAATTTCCTTATCTGCCGTGCCGTTGCTTGAATTTTTGTTTTTGGAAGTTGTGAATTTATAAACGGTATATCCGCCCCATATTGATAAACCCAGTCCGGCAGCTATCAAAAACACAATAGCGGGCTTTCGCCAACTCATTTTTTGCTTTATCGGCTTTAATATATTTCTGAAACTTGAATAATCGGATTCGTCAGCCGATTTTGCTTTCGTATCTTTTGCGGAAACATCTCTGAACATTTCATCTGCAGAATCGGTAACAAGTGAAAATGTTCCATCTTGATTTTTTTTGAGACTACCGATACCTTCAAATAAAAAAGATTTGCCAATATTCAGAAATTGCTTAGCGAGTTCCAGATATGATTGCAAATCTGCAGCAGCTAATGCCTTTATCTTTCCGGTTTTTGCGGAAATATAATTTACCAAATCCTGATTTTCTTTTATGGCGGGTTCATTTTCAAAACTTAAAACACCTGTCGGCGCGACTTTGTTTTTTTTCTGTTCAAATATTGAATCTGCATCTGGTACATACACAAAGCTACCCAAACCCGGTAGTGCCAGTCGGTAGTTTTCATACAAATATTGTGATATTAAAGCGGGAATCGTCAAAGATTATTTTTTGTGTGTAAGATAAATATTTTGTTTTGGCCATGCAAGCGCATCAATTGCTATTTATCTTTGCAAACTGTTTTTTAGCATTTTTTGAATAATAATGCGGTAAATTATGCTCAAACCTGATGAACAAGAATTTGTGAAGTATTGGGAAGCCAACCGGCTTCAAAAAAAGAAGGTTTTGCATTATCTGTATGCAGGGCTTCCCTTGGGCGTAGCATTAGTGATTGCCACATTTGTTAATTTTTTCTCGGGATGGTACACTCGGGCTGATATGGTGTTACGTACCGAGAGTAAATCCTTTGTGATTGTTTTGTTGATTGCGGCATTACTAATCGTTTCATTTATTGTTATTTTTTCGGCCAAACATAAATGGGATATTAATGAACAGCGGTTTAGAGAATTAAAATCAAAAATGGATAAATAAATTATAAATATTTGCAGCTATATTAATCTTAAAATGGTCTTTTAATCTGAAACATTTAAAAAAATGAAAAAAGTCTTTTTATCTCTTCTGTTAGTCGGTATTGCTTTTAGTTTTTCATCTTGTATAAAAGATGGTATTTGTAAAGACAAAACTCCATCAAGCGAAGAGGGCACTATCCTCAATTATGCTTCTACACATGGCATTACGGCTACTGCACATTCCAGTGGTATTTATTATCAAATCATCACTCAGGGTACTGGCCCTGCACCCGCAGCAACTTCACTTGTGAAAGTAAACTATAAAGGCAGATTGATGAATGACCAGATTTTTGACCAAACGACTACAGACCCTGCCGGTCCTTATACGCTGAACAGCTTAATCAAAGGTTGGCAAATCGGGCTCCCATTAATTAATGAAGGGGGCAAAATAAGATTAATCATTCCTTCGTCTTTGGGTTATGGATGTAAAGGATATGGCCCAGTGCCAAGTAATTCCGTTCTCTATTTTGAGATAGACTTAGTTGATGTACTTTAGTACTGCTGAAGCTATCTGTAAAGGCTCCGGTTTTGCATCGGAGCTTTTTTTATGTCAATTGCTGACTCTTCAGAACTAAATGATTGCAAAATTTATTGAATTCAGGTTCTTTAATTGTGTTTGCACTTTCGTCCACTAATTGCTGAATGATTTTATTGTTATTAAGGTCAATAGTAAGAAGCCCGTCTTTTAAAATAATGTTATTTAAATCATTCCATTTTATCTTTCTTTTTGGGAATGATGGATATAAAATATGTTCATCACCAATACACACCAGCTTTGTTTTTACTGATAAAAGATATAGGAGAAAAAACAAAAAGGAAATGCCTGTCAATGCATATTCCGATTGGGAAGCACTTATGGAAATGCACATGATAAAAAATACTTCCAGCCCAAATCTGTGTTGCGTCTTTCGGTAATAGAAAAACAAAAACAAAAATATTAAATGTGCGATGGGCAGATAAAATACATTTAATCTGAATTGATAATCATTAACAACATAATTTCTAAAGCAAATGGCTAATGTAAGCCCCAATAACACGAAAAATCCAATCCGGTTATAAAGTTTACGCTTTTCATTTTTTAGCGTCAATACATAATGATAGGCATCAACACTCATAATTATGTAACAGGATTGCTGGCTACCAGTAAGTTGCACATTTTGTAAAGTACCCGGGCGCCCACATTTGCATCCCAGTCGGTATCGCCGCCTATGCCTACTTCATTCAAATCAAACCCAATAAGTTTTCTACCCGAAGCTAAAATTTTGCTGAAAAGATAATATACCTGTTCCAGCTCAAAGCCACCAGGAACCGGTGTGCCTGTAAATGGGCAATACTTTCTGTCGAGCCCGTCTATATCAAAACTTATATATACACTTTGTGGTAGCTGACTTACTATTTCTTCTGCAATAGATTTCCAGCTGGCGCCCTCGTACTGCCGGTTTCGCATATCCTTATCAAAAAAAGTAACGATGCGGCCATTACTGTTCTTCATTTCCTCATACTCATCGCTGCCATAATCTCTAATGCCTGCTTGAACTAATTTTTTTATTGCCGGAATTTCTTTTAAGGCATTATACATGATGCTGGCATGAGAATAGGTAAACCCTTCATAAGCTTCTCTTAAATCAAAATGTGCGTCAATTTGAAGTATGCCAAAATCACCATGCTTTTCTCCAATGGCCTTAAAAAAGCCTAAAGGCGTACTATGGTCGCCGCCCAAAAGGGCAACTAATTTGTTTTTATTTAATAATTCTTTGGTCTGTTCGTAAACCCAATTGTTTAAAAATACACCTCCTTCGTTTACTTCCTTCAGTGTTTTACACATAAACTGGTTGGCACTTACTTCTTCACCTTTTGAAATATAATCAATGAAAAGCTCAGCTTCTTTGCGCAGGTAGTCGCTCTTCATTAAAATCTTCTTATCGGAATGTCGCATGTAATAACCCTGTTGCCAGGTATCAGGAAATTCGGGGTCGAATAAGTCAACCTGAAAACTGGCTTTGAAAACTGCTTCGGCAGCACGGGCTGTGCCTGCATTATAGCTTACCGTTACCTCCCAGGGTACAGGCACTATAACCAGCCTTGCCGATTCTTCATCAGTAGGCAGGCCAAAAATGTTATGGTTGGGATTAGCAACACTATTAGGGTCGTAGTTCGAAATATTTAACATAGATCTTCAGTTAAAAGCGCTGCAAGTTAAACGCCTTTAGGATAGCTACAAAAAGAATAAGCAAATGTTGATAAGTAACTATGCCTGATTCTTACGACTCAGGTTTCTAAGATGCGAAATATGCGATGCTACAGCCAGCCTCATTCTTGGATATTCAATATACTGAATACCAAAATCCTGACAGGCTTTTTTTACAATTTTGCTGATGGCAGGATAGTGTACATGAGATATACGTGGGAATAAATGGTGCTCAATCTGAAAATTTAAACCACCTACCCACCAGGATAAAAAACGATTTCTGGTTGCAAAATTTGCTGTTGTTTTTAATTGATGCACTGCCCATTCATCTTCCATTTTATTAGTTTCAATATTGGCCGCAGGAAAATCGGTGTGCTCTACCGTATGGGCCAATTGGAAAACAATACTGAGTACAAAACCTGAGAAAAGGCCAAAGGGAAGAAAACCTATTAACCAGGCTTGAAAACCCACCATCCAGATAGGAAGACCTATGAAAAGAAAAGCATGTAATAATTTAAAACCCCAGAATGAAATATGATCCATTAATTTCATTTTTTGAAGTGGAGTGGGTCCGATTCTTCTTAGGAAATACTTTTTATAATCCGTTACAAATACCCACCACAAGTAGAGCAGTGAATAGGCAGCCCAAAAATACCAATGCTGATATTTATGAATGCGGTAGTGTTTCTGTTCGTCACACAATCTTAAAAATGGTCTGGCTTCAATATCATCATCCACACCATGTACATTTGTATAAGTATGATGAATAATATTGTGTTTGGTTTTCCACATAAAATTATTTGCACCCAAAAAATTAAGCGTAATACCGGCCAGCTTATTTACCCATTTCTTACTGCTGAAACTGCCGTGCATTCCATCGTGCATTACATTGAAGCCAATGGCCGCAGTAAGACCTCCCAATATGATACATTCTAAAATGGCTAACCAGGCTATCGGTGTAAAGAATACAACATGAACATAAATTCCAACATAGGCCACAATGAGCAACACCGCTTTTAAATACAAACCGAAATTACCGGTTGGATTTTTTCCTTCCTGTTTAAAATATTCGTTTATTCTTCTTTTCAGCTCAGTATGAAAAGATAGATTTCTGTTAGAAAACTTGGGTATTGTCATTTGCAGTGGTATTGCGGTAAAGTTAAGCGTTATTGATTTATGATTTACTGACTTTGAAAAGTCAAACGGTTGTTTTTTATGAACAGTAAATCAAGGCTATAAAAAACATTGTTTTTATTCGTAAAATGATTCGTTTTGCATTGACAACTCTTTGTAATTTCAAATTAAGTTTCGATTTGAATTAAAGCATCCAGGCTGCTGATGCCGATTTTTTTTTCAGTTATATAACCTTCTGCAAATTTTACTCCTATCTTTTTGCCCAGCATACGGGCACGGGCTATTATGGCTTCCAGAAAATCAGGTGTGGATATATATGTTTGCGGCCCGGCTACCTGATTTTCGGTATGAAACTGAGTGGTATATGCCTGAATGGCTTTCATACGTTGATCAAAGGATGCACTGATGTCGATAATTAAATCGGGTTCATGATACCAATCCTGTATATAATGTAACACATACGCAGGCCTCCATTTTTGCTGTATATTTCCATGCTCATCTTTTGTTTCTATCTTGGAAAGCCCCGATAAGAAACAAGCTTCTGCAATTAATTTACCTGCACGTCCATGATCGGGGTGCCGGTCGTGTAGGGCATTGGCAAGTACAATTTGTGGTTGATATTTTCTGATGGCAGTAATCAGTTTGAGTTTATTTTCTTCATCATTCTCAAAAAATCCATCTCTCATTTTTAGATTTTCTCTGACGGCTACACCCATAATCATTGCTGCATTGGCTGCTTCATGATAGCGGGTTTCTATGGTTCCTCTTGTGCCCAGCTCGCCTTGTGTAAGGTCCACTATGCCGGCGGTTTTGCCATTTTTTATTTCATTGATGAGGGTGCCTGAGCATCCCAGTTCTACATCGTCAGGATGCACACCTATGGCCAGAATATCTAATTTCATTGAAACATGTTTGATGAAATAATCATCAAATTTACCTGATTCAATACAGAATTGTAAAGTTCAGTTTTAAGGAGTATGCCGATATGGATTTTGATACCAGTTGCCATCTATTTCTTTTACGATGGATTCTATTTGTCTGTCCATATCATTTTCTTTCAGATTCCATTCCTGCTTCAAACTGCCACCTACAAACCAAAATACGGTTTGATAAAGTCTTGCTTTCAATCCGCCTTTGTATTCTTTGATGATTTCGTAACAGTTGTTACCGGTTTGCCGGTTGATTAGTTTCATCAAAATTTTTCCCTGATAGACTGAAAGCTCGCCCAACGGGTCGGCAAATTCTTTTCGCAAATCTTTTTCTCTTGATTTGATGTAGGCTTTTCGCTCTTTTTTGTCATGCACATTTACAAGATTTCTGTTTACATCATTGATAACACCACCTGCGGCGCGGGCATAAGGATAAGTTACATAAACTGCATTTCGAAGCCTTGTCCATTCTGCAATGTATTTTGATAGTTTGGAAGGTGAAAGTTTAGATACCCACAACATTTCTTCTTCTTTATAATTTACAATTTCATTATGGTAGAATACTGCCGGTAAAATGATTGTGTCATTTGGCCCCCATTTTTTTACCTGCTCTTTCATGGCCAGCAGGGCATACTGTGTAGAGTCTTTATAAGTGGTATCGCTATACTGAACCTGTGCGGAAGATGCAAATACAGAAAACTTTAATAATACAATTGCAAAGCACAAGATTCTATATTTTACAAAAAGTTTCAAAGGATGCCGTTAAGCTATTATTTCAAGACAGTAAAACTACAACATACGCTGTATGCTACACGAATAGTTAAAATAGAAATAATTGCAAAAATTAAGACTATGCTGCGTCTTTCCGGTTTAAAGCAATGCGCCTGGCCATACTGATGATGATGCCCACAACCGTAATGATGACACCGAGCCAAAGCAAACTGATAAATGGAAACTTGTAAGCTTTAATCGTTACATACTTCATCAAAAAATCAGAGTCTTTAATGCCTGCTTCAATTCTATTGCCTTCGGCCTTATTAATTTTTAAAACCAGATTTTCAGATAGCACAGTGTCTGTGTAGGATTCATTTTGTCCGCCACGGTTTAGCAGGAGTGGAGTTGATTCATACGAAGTTCCATTTTTGGAGAATACTTTAAAGGTGCCAGCCGTTGCCAAATCGCCGGGATTAAAGTTTGCATTGGGTACACTGTCTTCTGTTACAAATCTTTCAAGTACCATAAAACCGCCTGAGTAAAAAGCCGTGTCGCCGGCTTTCATCCACTGACTGCGAAAACTGGAAGTATCGGGTTTTCGTTCCGGATCGGGTATCGATGTGATGTAAACAAAAACATCGTGATCCCAGAAATGTTTTGCATCGGGATTGGCCTGTAGGCCTTCCATTTTATAATTTACAAATGCATTGGGTTGCAGTGTAAAATTTTCTTTACCATTTTTAGCGTCAAATTTCAGCTTAAAAAAGGTTTTTGGTTTTTGGGATAATGATGAATCTTTTTCATAAGTAACCCAGTATTTACCCATATCGGTGCGAAGGCCTTGTACCAGTGTAAGATTCTCAGCAGGATTTTCCGTATTTGCCAGTGGCACCGGAATACCATTCACATTATTGGAAAGTGTTTCTTTATTTGATGATGAAACCAGAATGCCCAACAAAACCATACCAAAACCCAAATGCGCTACAGACCCACCGGCAAGCTTTAGCTTTCCTTTTAATCCAATCCAGATATAAGATGCATTGGCGATGATGGCATAAATGCTGCAAATTAATGCCAACCAGATGGATGCTTTAAAAACGGGTCCTTTTTTTACATAATCAATTTGGCCAAAGGCCACAATAGCCGTTGCAATTATCAGCGAAAGAATGGAGGGTATTAGAATCTTCTTCCAGAAAAATCTATAGCCTGTATCCTTGTATTTTAAATATTGTGTTACGGCAGTTAGAATTGCTACAATGATGGCAACAAAAATCTGAATGCTGTTGTAAGCAAATTCAGGATCTTCAGGAGGAGCTACGTCTTTGCCAAAAACTTTATTGAAAACCGGTAAAGAAGTCTGAATGATGATGATAATGGCGGATAAGAAAAACATTAATGAACCAATAAACATCCAAAATTCGCGGGAACTTGTGTTTTCTTCGCTTCTGATGGTGGGTACTGAAGATGAAGATTGGTAAATCGTGTAAATCACTCCGGCAATTAAGGCAAGCATTCCCAGCCATGCAAAATTCAGCAAATACAGGATCGGTAATATTCCCACAGATATGATAGCACCAATATTGCGTTGATTTTTATTTTTTGCAAATAATATTCCCGGAAGCCAAATAACTAAATACATGAAAAGAAAAAGCTGAAGGTTCATACCCAGGTCGGTAAATGCATGAACCGAGGTATCGCCTAATATGCCGCTACGGGTGAGAAATGTAGAATAAATAATAAGCCAGAAAGCAACGATAAAAAACGAAAGTGTTGCTTTAAGTGAGCGACCTGTGTGTTTGTAAATCAATAATGTATGTATTCCAGCAATGAGTACGAGCCAGGGAACTAATGATGCATTTTCTACAGGATCCCAAGCCCAGTAGCCGCCAAAATTGAGCGACTCATAAGCCCATGCTGCACCCATCATAATACCTACACCCAATGCGGCAGAAGCAAATAAAGCCCAGGGCAATACCATCTTCATACTTTCTGCCGACTTTTTGATCCACAGCCCGGCTACTACAAAAGCAAATGGAATTAAGGTAGAAGCAAAACCAAGAAATAGGAATGGAGGGTGAATGACCATCCAATAATTCTGTAGCAGAATATTCAGGTCGTTGCCATCTTTCATTTGTGGAAGCGAAAGATAATCGGGTCTTATAGGGTTTGCCAGATTGAAATCAACGTGCATACCCGGAGCGTTATCAAAAATGCCGGATTCTCTAAGCAGTACAAATGGATTGGACCCCAGTTTTTGATTGAAGATGTAAATACCAATAATCATGGTGCCCAAACAAAACTGCGCAAAACTTACCACCGTCATCACCGGTGCTTCCCATTGTTTACCGGTTTTTATTAATATTAATCCCAAAATACAATGCCAAAAACTCCAGAGCAGAAAACTGCCTTCCTGTCCTTCCCAAATAGAAGCAAAAATGTATTTAAATTCCAATGTTTTGCTACTATGCTGCCAGGCATATTTATATTCAAATAAATGCTGCGTAAGAATGTAAATAAGTAAACCAAATATGGCAAAAACGGAAACAGATTCAATGATAAAAGACCAGCGGGCCAGACGTTTCCAGTAAACAGTATCTTCCTGAATTTTGCTGGTAGTGGCCTTGAAATATGAGAATGTAGCAACCAAAGATGCCACTAAAGATAATACTACAAAAAAATAGCCTAACTGTCCAGGTAAAAGATGCTCGCCGGGGTAATGCATTCCTGATAAATATTAATTAACTATTGGGTTTTGCGGATGTTCGGTAGCACCTGCGTCTTTATATTTTGAAGGGCATTTGGTTTGAATATCATTACACTCAAACTGTCCGTCTTTAAACTTTCCTTTCAAAACCAGTTTGGTAGCCAATTGCAAATCATGTCGGGCGCCTTTACGATAAACCACTTTCATAGATTGCAATGAATCTTCAGAATCAATTGCCTGAAAACTCAAATAATTAGGATCTTTTTGTGCATTATAATCAACTGGTTTTGATTTATCCAGTTTTACTGAAACGTGTACAAACTTGCCGGGATTTTCTTTTGCCTGTGCCACTGTTTCATAAGTGGATGCTCCTTTTAAGAAAGTAACTAAAAAAGCAATGGCGCCTGCAATGAGAACAAGCATAATGATATGAATCTTTTTCATGGTTTATTTTTTTAATTTTTCCGGAATAAAATGCTGGCTGTCCACTCATCTCCCTGATTCAATAATCCAGTAAAAATCGTCTGCAAAATTAAGCCTAAAATCAAGACGGTTATTCCCATTTAAGGAAATGATTTTTAATTAAATGCTTTTAATTCTATTTCTTTATGGCCTCAAATGCCTTGCCCTTATCTTTGCTGCAAATTTTATTGCCACATGCTATTCAAGCTTACTGAAGAACAACTAATGATACAGCAGGCTGCACGAGACTTTGCAAAAAACGAATGTCTGCCGGGTGTGATTGAAAGAGATGAAAAACAACAGTTTCCCCGCGAACAAATAATGAAACTGGCCGAATTGGGTTTTTTGGGTATGATGGTGGATCCAAAATATGGCGGTGCCGGAATGGATACCATAAGCTATGTACTGGCAATGGAGGAAATAAGCAAAGTGGATGCAAGTGTAAGTGTGGTGATGAGTGTAAATAACAGCCTGGTTTGTTATGGACTTCAGGCTTATGGCAACGAAGAGCAAAAACAAAAATACCTGACCCCGCTGGCACAGGGGAAAAAAGAAGGTGAACTTTATATCGGTGCTTTTATGCTTAGCGAACCCGAAGCAGGTAGTGATGCCACTTCTCAAAGAACAACAGCAGAAGATAAAGGGGATTATTATTTACTTAATGGAACCAAAAACTGGATTACCAATGGTGGAAACGCAACTTACTATTTAGTAATTGCTCAAACAGATGCATCTAAAGGTTCAAAAGGAATTAACTGCCTGATAGTAGAAAAAAACTGGCCCGGTGTAGTAGTGGCTGCAAAAGAAAATAAACTGGGCATTAGAGGGAGCGATACACATACAGTTATGTTTAATGATGTAAAAGTGCCAAAATCAAACAGGATAGGCGAGGATGGTTTTGGATTTAAGTTTGCCATGAAAACACTGGCAGGTGGTCGTATCGGCATTGCTTCACAGGCATTGGGCATTGCCAGTGGTGCTTACGAGCTGGCAAAAGAATACGCCAAAACAAGAAAGGCTTTTGGTACTGAAATTATGAATCATCAGGCCATTGCTTTTAAACTGGCTGATATGGCTACCAAAATAGAAGCAGCCCGTTTGCTCTGTCTTAAAGCTGCATGGGAAAAAGATAACCATATCGACTATGGTTTAAGTTCATCTATGGCAAAAGTATTTTCATCTGAAACGGCCATGTGGACGGCTGTGGAAGCTGTACAGATTCATGGTGGCTACGGCTTTGTAAAAGAATATCATGTAGAAAGATTGATGAGAGACGCAAAAATTACTCAAATTTACGAAGGCACCAGCGAAGTGCAACGCATTGTGATAAGTAGAAGTATATTAAAGGGTTAATCTTTCAGTTTGCAACTATTGTACTCATCTAAAATATTTTTTACCCTTTGTATTCGCTGATCACGAGTGTTTGCTTCTGTCCAGGTTACTGTTTCATCTTTGTTACTCATTTTTTCAACTAATGATTCGCAATTGCTTACCCGCATTGCTACGGATGCAGAAGTATGATAATATTCAAAATCAATTGAGGCAAGCTTGCTCAACTCTTCGTTTGGAAATTTAACAGCAATGCTGTTTGGAGCCGTACCATCTCCCGTCTGAAAAAGGCCGCAATCTGTTGTACCATATATCAATTTTACACAAACATTTTGCAGGTAATGATCATCATAATCAATTTTAATATCTCTGAAATAATATATCTGGTTCTTTATTACAATATTTTTAATAATAGCCACATTTAGCTTGGTGGTTGTAGCAAGAGTTTGTTTGCCACCCTTAACTTTAGAAGTTTCATAGGTTGTAATGGCTATGAGATCATCATTTACGCCATCTAAGTTTAATGCAATTTCACCATTAATTTCCTGGCCAAGTTTTGTAAAAACAACTCCTTTGTATTTAGCTTGACCCGATACTATTGAGGATAAGACAAAAAATGAAAAAGCAAAGAATACTTGTTTATGTTTCATGGGTAAAGTTTTATTTTAGAAATTTGATTTATGTTATTCGTCGTAAAAAACAATGGGAACAGTGATAATAGTATGCTTATTAATTTTTATGACTCATTTCATGAATTATATTTGATGTCACATAATTTGTCGTTACTAAAAATTTTAATCAGAAAAGAGTTTTTACACTATGCCTGTTGATATAAATAATTATAATGCAATATACAATCAATTCAGAGAATGCAAGGCAACATTGGTGGCGGTTTCAAAAACGAAGCCTGTTGAAGATATATTGGAACTTTATGAAATAGGTCAACGCGATTTTGGAGAAAACTATGTTCAGGAGCTGGTTCAAAAAGCTTCCATGCTTCCCACAGATATTAAATGGCATTTTATTGGTCATCTGCAAACTAATAAAGTAAAGTTAATTGCACCTTTTGTGCAACTCATTCATGGCGTCGACAGTCTGAAGCTTTTAAAAGAAATTCACAAGCAAGCCATAAAATTTGGCAGGGTGATTGACTGCCTGCTTCAGGTATATATTGCAAAAGAAGAAACAAAATTCGGGCTGGATGAGTCCGAAGTTTTTGAGATTATAAAAGAAGCGAAATCGTATCGCAATGTTCGTATTTGCGGATTGATGGGTATGGCCAGTTTTACGAACAATGCGGATTTCATTAGAAATGAGTTTAAACATTTGAAAATCATTTTTGAAAATTGTAGAATGTTATTACAGGCGAATGGTTTGGAAAGTAACAGTTGCTTCAAAACACTGTCAATGGGTATGAGCTCCGATTATCATATTGCAATTGAGGAAGGAGCAACCATGGTAAGGATAGGCAGCCTGTTGTTTGGGGAAAGAATAAAGAATTAATTAAATAGGCCGGTTGCTAAAAAATATTGTAATTTTCCTATCAATACCTTGTCTATGAAGCAGATTTTTTTCTTTTTTGCATTTATGAGTTGTGTCTGTGGGCAAGCTCAAAAAACAAGCGATTCATTATATCGCCATTGCCCTGTTTCGGTTGTAGATACATTGACCGGCAATAATTATTTCATTGAACGACAACCTGCGCAAGTAAAAGTATATCGCATAAGTGGTGATTTAAGAATAGTTGTTGAACAAAGAAATCAGTTTTTTACTATTATGTTTCATCTGAGAAAACTGAAGAACAAAGCCAAATACACAATTACAAGCGATGCCGCAGCAAGAGATGAAGTGACTGCCAAATACTCTTTTAAATCAGGTGATGATGTGGCCTATATTGATGTGAGCAGTGGAAAAGTAGAAACCACTTATGACAAAGTCACAAAACTTTGGCGTGTAAAACTTACAGGCCTTATTGCCAATTTGGGTGAGTCCAGAGTCAGCTATTTTAAAGCTACTGCTGATATATTATTTCCCTAAAATAATAACTACGATCTAACTGCCACGACTGCCACCTGCTTTATGTGGTTTTATAGAAAAACCTGTTGATTTACCTTTTGCAATAAATTTAGAGCCCTGGGCTGTATTAGCTTGATTATTCTTATTGCCTTTCTTTTTGTTGTTCCCTTTTTGTTGATTGAGTAACGACATATTATTTCGTGTTTGTACAAATATAATAAACAGGAATGTTCTTTTGTATCTGTTTTGATAAACTTTTGCAAAAGGATTGTGCAATTCATGGGCTTGTCAAATTTTCTTTCCCTTCCATTTACCACTGCGCATATAAAAATAAGAAAGCGTAAACAGTCCCAACCAGTAGAGCCATTCGCTCATCCATCCATATTCAATGGGCAGATTAAATACCTCCAGCACCAGATAAACAAATAAACAATACAAAACAATAACTGAAAGTTCAATGATAAATGTAACACGACTATTGCCTGTTCCTGTGATGGCATTTAGCCACACGGTGGAAAAAGAAAGTAATACAATGGCAACCGTCACTACTCTCAATACCGGAATACCAGCATCAATAAAATCAGCACCCTGTCCGTAAATTGAAAGAAAAACCCTTGGAAATAAGTTGATCAGAATTGCAATGGTAATGGCAATGCTTGTACTGATTTTGATAATTCTCTTCATCACCGGAATTATTTCTTCCTGTTTGCTCTGGCCCATCAAGTTACTCACCATAGCAGTAGTAGTAGATGCAAATGCCCAGGATACACAGGCAATGATGCCAAATGCTACACGCATAACTGCCGAAACGGCCAATGCCAGCTGTCCATGATGCTCAATAAGAATATAAAAAAATTCCCAGCTTATAAGACTGATGGCTAATTGAAATACCAATGGCAGTGATATGGATGTAATTTGACGGGCATATACTTTATTCCATTTCAAATGGCCAAATAACTGAAATCGCTGACCTATTCCTTTTTGTTGAATGACCAGGAAGATGACAAACATGCCTGTAAACTCAGCGATAATTGAAGCAACAGCTGCACCGTTAAATCCCATTTCGGGAAAACCCCAATTACCAAAAATCAATAATGCATCTAAAACAATATTCACAACCGTTTCTGCAAGGGTGCCGGCTATTAAGTAGCGACTGTTATTGGTACCCACCAATAATGCATTTCGCATTTGATAAATGTAAAGAAAGGGGAGACCCCATATTCTAATTTTTAAAAACCCAATGGCTTCTTCGGCTCTTTGTGGATCGTGCAAAGCATTTCGAAGTATAAGCGGTGCTATAAACCAGGTGATGAGAATACCGGCAGCAGCAACGATCAGTGAAATAAAAACACCCTGTCCAAAAATTTTCCCAATTTCATCAGGCCGGTTTTCGCCTGCCCGCCGGGCAATCAGGGTTTGTAAACCATTATTGAAACCTACACCTATCATCGCAAAAATGAGATAATAAACTCCCGTAAGGCTTACCGCCGCAAGCGATTCACGGCTATAGTTGCCCAAAAAAATATTGTTTGTTATTAGATTGATTTGGGGCACCAGTATGGCAAGGCTGATGGGTAAGGCTATCTTCAATATCTGACGATTGCCGGTGCCTACTTGCAAATCATTTTGTATAGCGGTTGTTGACATATAGAACCGACAAATGTAATATGAAAAAACCATTGCGAATGGAAAGTAGGTTTCCTGTGTTACAACAATTTTGTCTATTATTGCCGGAAATGCATTCGGGTGAAAGAATTATTTCACATACAAAACAACAAAGAGCCGGTACAACCTGTTTTATTTTTTCAGGCAAGTGATAAACACCTGGCCTTTGCTATTACCAATAAAAACGCAACGGAAATAATTGAGCTGGCCTATTGTGTAATTGATAATATGAGCCTGGAATCTTTAAATGAATTTTTAAATCATTATCCGGCTTTAAAAAACCTGCAATTTTACGATATACAAGTTGCTTTTGCGGGACAACAAGCCGCTTTTGTACCATTAGCTGAAGCTGAAATGACGGATGCTGAAATGCTAGTCAAAACTCAGTTTGGCAGCTATGATGGTGTTCGTATCGTTTCAGAAAAAATTCCGGAATGGCAGCTTTACAATGCTTATGCAGTTGAAAATGTATTGTGGGATTGGGTGCATACCATTTTTCCATTCTCAAAGTTCAGACATCAATCAAGCTTATTCATCAGGCAAATGCAGGCAGCAAATGATGAAGGTTGTTTGCTGGTTGATTTTGGTACAAACAATTTTTCGGTACTTGCCGGCGCAGGTGGCAAAATTTTATTTTCAAATCATATTAGTTACACAACACCAGCGGATGTTTTATTTGCATTACTTAAAACCTGTCAGCAGTTTTCGCTTTCACAACAAACTGTTTCCGTTCGGCTATCCGGATTGATTGATATACAATCTGCCTTGTATAAGGATTTGTATCAGTATTTCCGTGAAATAACATTTAGAGAAGCCGGATGGCATACGGTAGAGCCGGAATATCCTGCTCACTTTTTTACTTCATTAAATGATTTGGCACCATGCGTATCATAAGCGGTGAATATGGAGGCAGGCGCTTCAATCCGCCCAGTAATATGCCATATACAAGGCCAACAACCGATGTGGCTAAAGAAGGATTATTTAATGTGATTCAAAACAATCTGGATATAGCAGAACTAAAAACATTGGATTTGTTTGGAGGCACCGGCAGTATCAGCTACGAGCTGGCATCGCGTGGTGCAAAGGAACTGACCATTGTAGAGAAAGATAATCAGATGTTTGATTTTATTAAGAAAACTGCAGCAGGGCTAAAGATTGAAAACCTGAAAGCGGTGAAAATGGATGTCTTTAAATTTATTCAAACCAGTACAGAAAAGTTTGACTTTATATTTGCCGGACCACCTTATGCACTTACTAATATAGACGACCTGCCCCGACTGATTTTTGAAAAAAAAATATTGAACCCAAAGGGCTGGTTTGTGCTGGAACATACACCGAGAAACGATTATAAAAAATTTTTACATTATAAAACAGAACGCAATTACGGTACAACCATTTTTTCCATTTTCATAGAGCCACTCACTTAAATATTTTTGACCTACCTTTAGCTCTTATAACACCACGCTAAGCCCTTATGCTCTCTGGTTTCTTTCTAAAATCCTTTCGTATTTTATTGTTGCCATTTGCATTGCTTTTCTGGCTGGGTATTGCCATTAGAAGCTGGCTGTACAATAAAAATATTTTAAAGACTTCCAGCTTCGGGCTACCATTAATAGGCGTAGGCAATCTATCGGCTGGCGGCACGGGCAAATCGCCCATGGTAGAATATTTAATAAGGCTGTTGAAAAATGAATATCAGATTGCCACCTTGAGCCGCGGTTATATGCGAAAAACAAAAGGATATGCGCTGGCAAATGAAAATACTACAGCACTGGATATAGGTGACGAGCCTATGCAGTTTCATTTAAAGTTTCCTGACATTTCCGTTGCGGTTGGTGAACAGAGAATTGAAGCGATACCTCAATTGCTGCACGATAGACCCGGCACACAATGTATTATTTTGGATGATGTGCTGCAACACCGTGCCATTAAAGCAGGACTAAATATTTTGCTGACAGATTATAACAATCTTTTTACAAGAGATTTTTATTTGCCTACCGGCGATTTAAGGGATTTGAAAAGCAATTACAAACTGGCCGAAATTATTATTGTAACAAAATGCAAACTTGATCTTTCTGTTGGTGAAAAACTAAAAATTATAAGAGAAATAAAACCTTTGCCTTCTCAAAAAATATTTTTTACATCAATTGAATATGGACAACCTTATCATTTACTTTCAAAAGCTGTAAAAGAAATTTCAGCAGAAACAGAAGTTTTGCTGGTAACAGGTATAGCCAACCCAAGACCACTGAAGAAAAAAATGGAAGCTATCAGCAAGGAATATCATTTGATGCAGTTTGGCGACCATCATATTTTTTCGGTTGATGATTTGAATGAAATGAAAACCAAATTAGCAGCATTACCTTCATCCGATAAAGTAATACTTACTACCGAAAAAGACGGTGTGCGGCTTTTTAAATTTGGAGATGAATTAAACAGTTTGCCCATTTATGTGTTGCCCATTGCACATCGTTTTTTATTTGATGAAGGTGCTGCATTTGATAACATCATTCTCCAGTTTGTAAAAAACTTTAATAAAACAACTGATTAATATTTTTTATGGGAAGAAAGAACTCGAAGAAGAAAAAGAACCGGAATAAAGAATCTGCCGGTCACACCTTAAAGGGTGTTTTGGATATTACCCGCTCAGGAATGGGATTTGTAATACTCCCCGAAAGTGAAACGGATATTTTGATACGCCCTTCCGATTTTAATACAGCACTACATGGTGATACGGTTCGTATCAAATTAAAGTCGGGAGGTGGTCGCCGCCTGCAGGGCGAGGTAATAGAAGTAATTCATCGTAAAAGAACTGAATTTATTGGCAAGCTTGAAGTGAATAAAGCAGGAAAAGACGGAAAGTCTTTTGCATTTTTTATTGCCGATATGGACAAACCCATGCCTGATATTTTTATCCCATTCAATAACCTGAATGGGGCAGAAGATAATGACCGTGTTGTTGTTCGATTACTGAATTGGGAAAATGGCGATAAGCGACCCCTGGGCGAGGTGGTAGCCGTGATGGATGCCGAAAACAGTAATGATGCAGCCATGAAAGAGATTATTCTGGGTGCCGGATTTGCACTCAACTTTTCGGATGAGGCCATGGAAGAAGCAGCCCGCATTCCTGATATCATTTCTGAAAATGAAATCAAAAACCGGAAAGATATCAGATCCATACTCACATTTACCATTGATCCGGTGGATGCAAAAGATTTTGATGATGCACTTTCCATTCGCAAACTTGATAACGGCATGCACGAAATAGGTGTTCATATTGCCGAT
>JAKIZK010000059.1 GCA_022708055.1 Bacteroidota bacterium | reverse complement strand
CCGCCAGTACAAAACCTTCAAGCGGACGGTACTCCATACGATTGTGCATACCCGGCCCGCTAATCGGTTGCTGTTTGTATATCTCTGAAAGAAAATGAACATTGAAACGTAAAAAGTCAATTAATTCACAAGCTGAATCTATTTCTGCCTGAAAAGCATTTTTACTTTGTCCCAGCATGGTAGTACCATTCATGTATGGACGATATTTTGTTGCCATTAAATCGGCTGCTTTTAAAAAAATGCCTGCACGATTTTCCCAGTTCATGGCAGCCCAATTATCTTTTGCAGCGAGAGCGACCTCTATGGCCTGATGCACATGTTTTTCTTCTCCTGCATGAAAATATCCGAGTGTATGTTTGGTTTCATGTGGCGGATGCATGGCCACTTTCTTACCGGTTCTCACTTCCTTACTGCCAATGTACATTGGTACATCTATTTCCTGTTTCTTCAGTTCAGCCAATACTTCTTTCAGCCTTTTCTTTTCGGGGCTGTTTGGTGCATATGAAAGCACCGGTTCGTTTACCGGCATGGGATATGAAAAAGTTCCGATACTCATAATTATCTTTTTTGCAATTTAATAATATTTATTACAAGGCTTAGTGCTATTTGTTTTTAATATGTCTAACAAAGCCGTCTGATCAAATAAGTCTGATAGTTATTCTTATTTCATTGTTTTAACGCTCCGCCTCCTTCTCACTCATCAAATACGCTTTTATAAAACCATCCAGTTCTCCATCCATCACTGGTTGTATATTTCCAGTTTCATAATCGGTACGATGGTCTTTTATCATTTTATAGGGATGGAAAACATAACTGCGTATCTGACTGCCCCACTCTATTTTTTTCTTCTTGGCATTATTGGCATCCTTTATAGCATTTCTTTTTTGCAATTCTAGTTCAAACAAACGGCTTTTCAACATTTGCATGGCAAGTTCCCTGTTGCCCAATTGTGTACGGTCTTGCTGACAAACAACCACAATACCCGTAGGAATGTGCGTGAGCTGCACTTTGGTTTCTACTTTATTTACATTCTGCCCGCCGGCACCTCCACTTCGCGAGGTTTCCATTTTTACATCGGCCGGTTTTATTTCAATTTCTATAGAGTCATCAACCAACGGATAAACATATACACTTACAAACGATGTATGCCTTCTTGCATTACTGTCAAAAGGAGAAATACGAACTAATCTGTGTACACCATTCTCGGCTTTTAAAAATCCGTAGGCAAAGGGCCCGTCAAACTGTAGCGTACAGGTTTTGATGCCGGCTCCATCACCCCATTGCCAATCCAGCTCCGTTACTTTCCATCCCTGCTTTTCGCCATACATTCTGTACATACGAGCAAGCATTTCGGCCCAATCCTGACTTTCGGTACCACCGGCTCCGGCATTAATTTGTAATACACCGGGCAGTTCATCTTCCGGTTCGTTGAGTGTGGCTTTAAACTCGGCATCATCCAAGGCTGCTAATGCTTTATCATAAGCTTCCTGAGTTTCTGCTTCGGTAGCATCACCCGATTTCCAAAATTCAAAAAGCACGGCAAAATCTTCAACTGCATTATTGGTATCATCAAATAGATTTACCCAATACTCGTTTAGCTTTATTTCTTTTAGGATAGAAGTTGCCCTTGCATTATCGTCCCAAAAACCGGGGCTTAAAGAAAGTTGTTTATCGTTTTCGATTTTAGCATTGCGGTTATCGACGTCAAAGAAACCTCCTTATCCCGACAATGCGGGACCGCATATCCTGTAATTTTTCTATTGTCATAGTGTGCGCAAAGTTAATGAAATAGCCACATGGAAAATTTATTAAATCCTAAGAATTGGTAGTACTATCTACAAACACAAAAAGACCAATTCCCTTTTTTTCCCCAACTTTGAGTTGGATAATTTCCTTTAAAATGAAAATACATTATTTATTTAGCCCTCTCATCTTACTCATTGCCTCTTGTAATCAAAATAAGAAAAAAGAAAATACTATGCAATCAAATCATCTTAAAGAAGAAATGGTGAGCTATACATTAGATAGCATTACCCGAAATAATTTTGTAGTATATGATGATAATATAAAAGGCCCCCGTCCGGCAGTAATGGTGATACATGAATGGTGGGGATTGAATGACTATGCCAAAATGCGGGCCAGAGAATTGGCTAAACTAGGATACATAGCTATGGCTGTAGATATGTATGGCGATCACAAGATGGGAAATGACCCCACAGCAGCCGAAGCGCTGGCCAGTCCTTTTTATGCCAAACCTGAAATTGCGGTTCCCATTTTTAATGCTGCAATAGAAAAAATAAAAGGATTTGCCCAAACAGATACAAATAACATTGCGGCAATTGGATATTGTTTTGGCGGCGCTCAGGTTTTAAATCTTGCCCGCCTTGGCGAAAATTTAAAAGGTGTTGTAAGTTTTCATGGAAATGTAATTGGCGTAACTCCTGATAAATCTTTGCTTAAAGCATCGGTATTAGTTTGTCATGGTGGTGCCGATCCCTATGTCAGCATGGAAGAAATAAACACATTCAAAAAGCAAATGGATTCAATAGGTGCTAAATACGATGTAAAAATTTATGAGGGTGCTACACACTCTTTCACCAACCCAAATTCTACTGAGATTGGTAAGAAATATAATATGTCTATTGAATATAATCCGGCTGCAGACAGTAACTCCTGGAATGATATGAAACTTTTTTTCAAAAATATTTTTAACTAACTGTGATAAAAAAATGTCCAAAAATTGAGGTTATCAACATTATTTATCCAAAAAAACAGTGTTTTTGATTAAAAATGGAAACTTTGCAGAAATTACGATACACCCATATCGTAAAATTTCTTAGTAAAAGCTATGAGATTTAAAAACTGCTTTCTATTTTGTGTCCCCTAACGGATAAATCGGACACCTTTGAAAAAGACTTTACTTTCTTTATTTACCGGAAGCATCTTATTTGCTGCCTGCAAGAAAACTGACTATATGTTGAACATTCCTGTTGCCAAGCAGGAATGCGAATTGCAAACGGCCAACCCTTCGGGAAAATCTTACGCTTCAGATTCTGTGGTAACCTACAACTGCACCTCCAATCATTGCGGTATAATGCCATTGGGCTCAAAAAATTATTGGATTTATCAGGATTCGATTTTTACCGATGGCGTTTTTCTGAAAACACAAATGGATACTTTGCGTTTTACTTTTCAAAAACAATCATTGACTGACGGATTGGTTTGGTGGCAGTCCAATATTGAAGTGGGACTTCCGCAATGGCTTTATGCAAGCGATTCCAGCTTCTTTGGCCTGGCCGACAGAATGTTTACTACCGGCATAAAAGATGTAAAAAAAGAATTTGGATTATTTGCCGGCGATTCCATTCGCTATCAAACGAGCTTTGAAGATGCAGCAGCCATCGGCAAATCATTAAAACTTAAATCGCCGGTTTCAACTGCAGCAGGCACATTCAACGATTGCTTATATTTTGAAAAGAATGCCCGCAATTATCGGAAAGATCAGGTTTTTGTAAAATCAGGAATTGGTGTTATCAGATATGTACAGGAAGTAGTACCGCCGGGTACACGTTATTTGGCCTTACAAAAAATTTCTACTTTGGTTTCATACCATTTCGAATAAAGGATAAAGACTAATTGCTAAGTAAAGGCCATATCAGATAAATTTCAGATATGGCTTTTTTGTTTTTTTTGGAATCAAGACTGATGTCGTTTAAAAAATCGGGAGATTGTGGCCACCATGCAATACATGTATTTTTTAAAAATTAATTATTGGCAATATTAATTATTTCAGGTTTTGAAATCTTGCTATCATAGCTTGACAATGATAACAAGGGAAAATATATGTCGTCCCTACGGGACTTGCGTTCATATACAAGCTGTTGCTACCAGAATGTCGCCCCGATGGGGCTTAGGATTCTGCAAATACTTTACTTTCCGGGACTAACATCAATTCACGAATAAAAAGGTAATGGCTTATCAGGTAAATGTATTTTGAAAAAAACATTGACCATTAGATTGGCGTCAATCGGCTTGTCGCCTCGATGGGGCTTTGGATACCGCAATTACTATTCTTCACGGAACAAAAATCTATTCACGATTAAAAAGGAAATGGCTTATCAGGTAAATGTATTTTGAAAAATACATTGACCATTTGATTGGCGTCAATCGGCTTGTCGCCCCGATGGGGCTTTGGCTACGGTCATCTTATTCTTCTATCGGATAAGACCTTACTTCATGAATAAAAAACAGCTTAGCAGGTTAATTTATTTTGAAGAAAATGATGGGCCACAGATTAATGTCATCCAACATGTCGACTCGATAGTGGTTTGGTTTCAACATGAAATAATATAATATTGATAAAATTTCAGCTATAACAAAATGTTCATGCAAATAAAAAACCCCTTCGGAAATCCGAAAGGGTTTTTGAACTTAATATATAATCAATGCTTAGGGAAGAATGATTACTCTTTGATTATTGCCATTGTTCCAGGTGAGCAATGCTTTGTTATCACAGTTACCATTGTTAGGAAAACCATAATCCAGCTTCAATTCTCTGTTATTGATTTGTATTCCAAGTGTTCCTTCGCTTCTCCAGGGGCAAACCACTTTTTTGATTATTGGGTCAAGTACTCTCAACTTAATGGTCAATCCGTTATTAAATACTGTTTTTGAGTTTCCGGTTATCTGGAAAACATCGTCCAATACCGTATTTGTGTTCATTCCGGCAATTTGTTTTACCGTTTTAATACCATCGTACATATAACCTCTTCCATTGGGGAAAGTAACTTTACCGTTCAGTGTTTCAATACTCCATTTAATCAATGCGGGCGGCTCAGAAAGATTGCGGAAGATTTTTGTTCCTTCAATGTGGATGTTGTTTACATAGTAGTTTACAAACGTAAGTGTAACTACTGAACCCGGATGACGCACGGGTGCTGTAAAATGCAATACCATTTTTCCTTTTCGCACTTTTCCATCGTTGCCTACACAGCTGTCACCAAAATCAATGGTAACCGTTTTGGGATAAGTACTGTCGTTTGGCGTTACAGTAATGGTAGCACAATCGCCAATGCGCTGACGCAGTTCAAAAAAACGTGGTAGATATGGGCGACCGGCTACACCTGAAGCGCTGCGGCCTTCAAACCCAAAACCTCCTGCATTTCCTTCTTCATCGGCAGCAATAAAGGCTACATTGTCTGCATCATCAAAACTGGCTTCAGCCCTTGCACTTTCATCAGAGTAAAAAGCGGCTTGTTCATCTGTCAATCCATCAGCATTATTAGCTGGCATACTGTTTTCTTTCTGACAGGAAATAAAAATTAACGTGGATAAAAAGATTGCCGATAAGGCAATGGTTATCCGGTTTAGTGAGATTGTTTTCATGGCTATACTTTTTTGGTTTCAAAATTATTAACACAACTTTTGAATCAGTTGGAGTGAGAAAGTTTAAAGACCAATAAATTATTTTATTTTTCGGGAATTGAAAGCCATCATTATTTATATCAAACAATTTGTAAAAGAACAAGATGCAAGAATATTTGCAACGATTACATGCCTTATTTCCTTCTGTATCTTTTGCAATTATTATTTTCAATTGGATGAAGGCATTAGAAAAAATAACCTGCTCATTAAACTTTGCCTGTGGTTCTTAGTCTTTGCAGTTGCTTTTGTTATTCCCTACCTCATCATTTGCTATTTTAAGGCCTGCAATTTTTTAAAGTATGCTGCATTTATCTTTCTGCTATTAATAGCTCCTTTCATTTTTGCATTGAAGCTTACCCTCGATTTTAATATTCGCTTTTCAGCTGATCATAATTTAAATAATTACTGGCAACATATTATTTATTGGCCGGGGCTATTGTTGATTACCTTGTTTATTGTATATCTAGTATGGTTCTGGCTGGATAAAGGCAGACAACCTTTTTATGGATTTAGTTCAAAAAAAATCAATTGGAAACCCTATTGGCTTTTGTTGTTCATGATGCTCCCACTCATTTCATTAGCCGCTACCCAATCTGATTTTTTGGCTGTATATCCAAAAATGCAGGCAGTTACAGGAGCACGATACGAGATAGCATTCAGCTGGTGGCAAAAACTATTGTTTGAAATATCCTATGGAATCGATTTCATCAATATAGAATTTTTCTTTCGTGGATTTTTGGTACTGGCCTTTATGAGGTGGGCAGGCAAAGATTGCATTTTGCCCATGGCTTGTTTTTATTGCGCTATACACTTTGGCAAACCATTGGGAGAGTGTATCAGCTCCTATTTTGGAGGTATTATACTGGGTGTCATCGTATATCATACTCGTTCCATTTATGGTGGATTAATGGTTCACCTGGGCATCGCCTGGCTTATGGAACTCGCCGGATTTATTGGAAACTCACTCATCAGATAGACCACTGATCGTGTACGATTGCTACGAGGAAATATTTATCTCCAGATTTTTTAAATACCATGCGCAGGCTACGCCAATCCATGCCCTCATATTTCTTATCAAATCCTTTAAAATAACTTTCGGTAAAATAACAATCATTGTAAACGGTAAGTAAATTATTTAATGTATTGCCCCCGCCCATAAACCGATTCGCTTTTATTGAATCTGCTTTTAAAAAATCAACTTCATAAATATGATTTTTTATAAACCCATCAATCGTTAAGTTAATGGGATCGCCGCTTGCATCATTATTTCCCCAATGGATAACAGGCTGTTTTTTCTTGTCATTCCAATTGCTAAGTGTAGCTGGCATGATTACCTGATCGGTTGTGGTATCTATAAAGGCATGCGGGCTAAATCGGATGCCTCTCAGCGGATCGGCAAGTGCAGCAAGTGAATCATAATTTCTGTTTTTTAAATACTGCATCGTTTTTTGTGTTAAAGAAAAAAGAATGGAGTCCCTTACCGGATCCACTTTATCTCTGTCGAGTGCTGCATTGTTTACAGAATCTTTATTCAATAATGAATCCTGTTCCGTTTTTTTGGATTTGCCTGAATTGTTGCAGGCTAAAACAGTAAAAGCGACAACTGCTAATGCAAAAAGAATTTTATACCTCATATCAAATGTTTTAAAAAAGCTACAAGCCGATAAGCCGGATTCTGTTCCCGAATCATTCGGTGCTATCATTTATCTGTTCCTGCGGTTACCCGCAGGAATCAATCTGCCTACCCTGTACCCTGGTCCCGTTTTCACTGAGATTGGGCGAGCCGCCCTCTGACGGTACTATACGTGGCATTTCAGCATGCAAGGTTTACCCGTAAGTATTATTGCTAACACCTACCGTGAGCTCTTACCTCACTTTTTCACCTTTTCCCCGTTTGCACGAGGTAGTTATTTTCTGTGGCACTTTCTCTTGTTTCGTTTTTGCGAAACCGCCTCGCTTATAGCGTGGTGCATTGCTCTGTGCTGTCCGGACTTTCCTCCCCTTCCCTTTCAGCTGGAAGCGCCAAAAGTTAAGAAGCGATAGCCTGGCTTGTAGCAGCACAAAAATAAACCCTTAAATTCAGTATTGAAAGTTAATCTCTGTAGCGCCAAAACCATATCGGGGATGATAATCATTTGAAAATCGGATATTCTCAGCCTTCTTTCGCAGGAGATTATGAATTTCTTCTTTCAGCTTTCCTTCGCCTATACCATGTATTACTATAAGTGAAGGCTGCCTGTGCATCACAGCTAATAGATAATATTTTTCAAAAAACTTAAGCTGTAGGCTTAGCATTTCAAAATTACTCATGCCGCTGTAAGCATCTGTCAATTTTTCAATATGCAGGTCAATAACACTTAGGGCCTGCTCCAGGTGCTGTCGGCCTTCGCCCGCATTATAAATTTTGGCTCCACTTTTCAACCTGTCGCTTACCTCAATAATTTCTTCAAATTTTCTATCCGGATACTTTTCAAATAACCGTTGTGAAAAAGTGGCACTGTTCTTTTCTTTTAAGGTCTTCAGCTGTGCAAATATCTGTTTGGGCTTCAGCCTTATTACCCGGTCAATGTAATCTTCTTTTGTTTTATCAGGATCAACAAGATGAAATTCAAACTCAAAAGAAGGATTATCGTTTAAATCCTCAAAAGCAATATCATGCAGGTAAAAATCTTCAAAAGGATGTAAAATATTTTTTAATTCAAAATCGGGCTTTCCAAAAAAATGTAGTGCATAAATAAAATGATAAGAAATGCCGGTATTATTTACCACATGAAGTTTAAATTCTTTAATGAGGAGTTCTTCATCATTCAATGTTTCCTGCTCCATCACTGGCAAAAATGTAAGCCACACGCCATCTTCAATTTTAATATGACTCTCCTTTTTTTCTTTTTTTACATTATCAATAAATTGTTTTTCTTTTTGAGCAGGTAGCTGCCTTTGCTCAGTGAAGCGTTTGTAATAAGGAAAATCCACCTGATCCATATATACAGGAAATGAGACTCCCATAACATCTACCAGTATCATCTGGTCGTTAATAATATCTACAACTTCAGCTTCTTCGTCTGAATGTAAAATCAAAACCCTATCGCCTATTTGGTATTTCACATTGCAAAAATAAGAATGCCGCCACGCTTTTGGTGGCGGCATTACCATTAATAAAATGGGGCTAATTTGTTTGTTTTCCCAGTTTACTATTTTTAAAACTATAAAGGAAGTAAATAGCCAAACCTATGACCAGCCAGATTAAGAACCGCATCCACACGGTATGCGTTTCTTGTGCCATTAAATAAAGACAGCTAATCATACCTAATACAGGAATTAATGACAATTTCTTTAAAAATGACATTACAGCCATCGCCATTGCAATCATCCAAAATACTGCCATTGGCCAGGTTTCACTAGTCCATATATCGGCTGAGAAATGCTCCGGATAATCTTTTGCGATAAGAATAATAGCCGCTATCAACATTGCAGGATAAATAAATTGGCCATTGATATAAGGTACTTTAAACTTGCCGGGTGGCCGGTCTTTTTGTTGTTGTAATACCAGAACACCACCACATACTAATACAAATGCAAATAAAGTACCGATACTGGTTAAAGAAAATACTTCATTGAGGTTTAAGAATAGAGCCGGAATGGCTACTACAAATCCTGTAAGGATAGTTGAGAATGATGGTGTACCATAACGAGGATGAATTTTTGAAAATATTTTTGGCAAAAGACCATCGCGGCTCATGCTCATCCAGATACGAGGTTGACCCATTTGAAATACCAATAATACACTTGCCGTAGCGACGATAGCACTTACGGCTATCACACCAGAAATAAACTTTAATCCATTTGCGTCAAAAACCATTGCCAGTGGATCGCCAACAGCCAGACTGGAATACTTGACCATGCCCGTAAGTACAAGTGCCAGTAATACATAAACCACCGTACAAATGATAAGTGAGTAAATCATTCCCCGCGGCAAATCCCTTTGTGGGTCCTTACATTCTTCCGCCGTAGTGGATATTGCATCAAACCCAATATAGGCAAAGAATACTGCTGAAACGCCTTTCATAATTCCTCCAAATCCATTTGGCGTAAAGGGTGACCAGTTATCAGGATTGATATAGAAAGCTCCTAAAACTATAACCAAGAAAATAACTGCCAGTTTTAAAATCACCATAATGTTGCTTGCATTTCTTGATTCTTTAATACCCACAAAAACAATATAAGTAATCAAGGCTACTATTAATAATGCAGGAATATCAAGAATTATCCTGAAACCAAAAATTTGCGGCGCATTCGTCCATGCCGATACAGCTTCAGCCGTGGCTCCTGCTTTAGCACTTATATAGTCCATCGTCATCCAGTCGGGGATGTGCAATCCTGCAGAAGTCATCAAACGGGTAAAATAATCGCTCCATGAAATAGCTACTGCAATATTTCCAATTGCATATTCCATCAATAAATCCCAACCAATGATCCAGGCAAAAATTTCGCCGAAAGCAACATATGAATAAGTATAAGCACTCCCCGATACAGGGACTGTAGATGCAAACTCAGCATAACATAGTGCTGCAAATCCACAAGCAATAGAAGTAAAAATATAAAGAAAAACGATTCCGGGCCCGCCATTCGCAGCAGCATTGCCTATGCCGCTAAATATACCTGCTCCTATAACTGCAGCTACTCCAAAAAAAGTGAGGTCTCGTACGCCCAATACTTTTTTTAATCCGGTACCATGACCATCGCCATAGCCGCTTTCAGCTTCTTTTAAAATATTTGAAATTGATTTTTTCCGAAACAGTTGATTGGACATGAGTTTTGGTTTTGAAGGTTCAAAATAGGGAAAAAAATAATTATTCCGCATTTCGATACGATAAAAGGCTCAAATAAATGATTACTGATGAAAGTCATAAGGCAATTGTATTCAAATCAATAATATGCTATGTATTGTTTTAAAAATTTGAAAAAAATGTTTTTTATGAATACTACTTATCAACATCAGGGAATTGCAAATACTACTCAACATCCCGGTTTATGGAGTCGTTTTATTAATTGGAGTGCATCTCAAGAGAAAAACCGTTTTGGATGGATCGCAGGAATTTTAGTGGGTCATGGCTGTGTAGCCACTATTCTTACAATGCTGGCTATTCAGATGAATGGTAATCATTTTATTTTCTGGCCTTTCGCTATTGCCGCAATGGGTGCATGTGTAATTACCAATCTGGCTGCTATGCCAACTAAAGTAACCATACCTGTATTTGCAGTAAGCCTCCTGATAGATTTGGCTATTATTGTTATATGCATTATAGGTGTGGCAATGAAGTGAGCAAATTAATACTCACGCCGTATGAGGTAATGGGCCAATGACCTAAGCGGCTCTTTTCTTTTTGACAATACAGCTATATCTTCCAGGTGCTTCAAGGCCTCTTCAAGATATTGTTGCTTGAGTTGTAATGCCCATTTATCGGCATTACAATCTTTATATAGCTGTTGTACTTTTTCTATTTTATCGGCCGTATTGCTTTGCAACAATTTCTTTAGTTCAATTTGTTTTGCAGCAGCAGCCGTTTCCAATGTATGAATGAGCAGAAATGTTTTTTTATTGGCGAGTATATCGCCACCCATTTGTTTGCCAAACTTAGCCGGATCGCCAAAAGCATCTAAATAGTCATCTTGTACCTGAAATGCAATCCCCAGTTTTCTTCCAAATTCATATAACAGATGTTGATTTCTTTCGCCTGCACCTCCCAGTATGGCACCGGTTTGCAAACTGGCAGCCAATGCAACTGAGGTTTTTAATTCAATCATTTTAATGTAAGCTTCAAAACTCACCGATTCCATTTTTTCAAAATCCATATCCATTTGCTGCCCTTCACAAACTTCTTTTGCAGTTTTATTAAATAAAGTGAGAATGGGTCTTAAAAATTCCAATCCGATTTTATTAAGCTCTTCATAAGCCGACACGAGCATTACATCGCCGGCAAGTATTGCTGTGTTGGTTCCAAATTTTTCATGAACGGTTTCCTTTCCTCTTCTTACGGGAGCTTTGTCCATGATGTCGTCGTGTATCAAAGTAAAATTGTGAAACAATTCAATAGAAGTACCTACATGCCATGCGTCAACTTTAATGTCATCAAACATTTCGTTGCCCATCAGGCAAAGCACCGGTCGAATGCGCTTGCCTCCCTGATGCAAAAAATATTCATTGGGATCATATAAAGAAGCCGGCTGAGCCGGAAAATGACGACGCGAAAAAAATTTGCTGAACTGTTCTGCTAAAACTTCAAAAGATTGCATGGCACAATATAATTTATCATTTTCTTTTTTTTCTACTTTCCTTTGTCAATGAAATTTCATCATCCACCACCCACTCATAATCCAATTGACGCTTTACCAAATTTGCCGCCACTACTTTTATCTGCACTTTATCTCCCATTCTGAACTGCTTTCCACTGCGGCGTCCTATTAAAGCATAATCAGCTTCAGTATGTCGAAACTCATCATATTCTAACAAACTGGTAACGGATACTAATCCTTCACATTTATGCGCCACCGTTTCTACCCAAAAACCAAAGGAAGCAACTCCACTGATGATGCCCTCAAAATCTTCACCCAGAAATTGTTTCATGTACTGCACCTGCTTATATTTATTAGCAGCCCGCTCGGCCTCCATGGCAGCTCTTTCCCTTTCACTCGTATGTTTACATTTTTCTTCCAGTTTTTTATCAATCATTATCCGGTTATTCAAAACACTAAATAAAATGCGGTGCACCTGAATATCGGGATACCTGCGTATAGGCGAAGTAAAATGACAATAGTTTTCAAAACCAAGACCATAGTGGCCTACATTCTCTGTTGTATATTTTGCTTTGGCCATGGTTCTTATACCCAATTGCTCCAGCACATGCTGCTCGGGCCGGCCCTGTACATTTTTTAGCAATTGATTAAAAGATGCGGCAATGCGCTCCGGTGAAGAAACATCAAACTTATGTCCAAATTTTTTTGCAAAGGATGCAAAGGGTAAAAGTTTTTCTTTATCAGGATCGTCGTGTATGCGGTATGGAAATGGAATGGGCTTATTATTAAATTTTAGTTTTGAAATATTTTCGGCAACCGTTCGGTTGGCCAAAAGCATGAACTCCTCAATCAACTGATGCGATTCCTTACTTTCTTTTATTACAATCCCTATGGGATCACCTTTTTCATTTAACTGAAATCTTACTTCTTGCGAAGAAAAATTGATAGCACCATTATCGAAGCGTTTTTTGCGAAGTCGTTGCGCTATGTCGTTCAATAAATGAATTTCTGAAGCATAATCACCTGATTTGTCATCAATGATTTTCTGTACTTCTTCGTATGTAAATCTTCTGTCGGAATGAATGATTGTTTTACCCAACCAATATTGCTTTACTTCGCCTTTTTCATTCATTTGAAAAATGGCAGAGAAAGTAAGTTTATCTTCTTGGGGCCTCAGTGAACACAAAAAATTTGAAATATGCTCCGGCAACAT
>JAKIZK010000058.1 GCA_022708055.1 Bacteroidota bacterium | reverse complement strand
CCGCTTTGGTTCTCGGCTTCATGAGTTTTACATTACCTAAAACACCGCCTGTAAAATCTACCGACAGTAAAATAAGTATCTCTCAAATCATTGGGCTGGATGCCTTAAAACTTTTAAAAGATAAAAATTTTGCAATCTTTTTTATCGCATCCGTTCTCATTTGTATTCCGCTTGCTTTTTATTATCAATTGGCCAATCCATTTTTAACGGCCAGTGGTATGGAAAATCCAACCGGAAAAATGACAATAGGGCAGGCTTCAGAAGTACTGTTCTTATTAGCCCTTCCGGTGTTTTTCAAAAAATTTGGTTTTAAGAAAACCATTCTGGTAGGCATGCTGGCCTGGGCTGTTCGCTATTTGCTGTTTGCATTTGGCAATGCCGGAGAATTGAGTTTTATGTTATTATTGGGCATTGCTCTCCACGGTATTTGTTACGACTTCTTTTTTGTTTCGGGTCAGCTTTATACAAATGCAAGGGCCGGTGAAAAATATAAAAGTGCAGCACAAGGATTAATCACTTTGGCAACCTATGGCGTAGGTATGCTCATTGGTTTTAAGGTTGCCGGATGGGTGGCTGATGAATATCAATCCGATTATAAAATGATTTGGATTATTCCGGCAGCCATTGCTGCAGCAGTGATGCTTATTTTTATGATAACATTTAAAGATTCAAAAAGCACTACAAATGCCAATGAACTATAATAGAAAACAGTTTCTCAAACTTTCATCGGGACTTGCTTGTGGTGCATTAATAGCGCAATCGGGTTGTACGCTGTTTCAGCCGTTATCAAAAAACAATCAGCTTACAGATTTTGGATTACAGCTATATACTTTACGAGATACTTTTGAAACCGATCCGATGGGCACCATCAAACAATTGGCGGGTGCGGGTTATAAATTTTTGGAAGGATACGAGAGGTCTAAAGGAATTTTCTGGGGTTCAAAAAGTACAGATTTCATGAAATTTGTGGATGATCTTGGAATGTCATTTGTAGCCAGCCATTGCGATACCGAAAATAATTTTGAGAAAAAAGCAAATGAAGCTGCGGCAGTGGGTATGAAATATCTTATCAGCGCTTGGGAAGGCCCCGACCGAAGTATTGAATGGTACAAACAGTTTGCAGAGAAACTAAATAGCTGGGGAAACATTTGTAAAAAAGCAGGAATAGGTTTTGCTTTTCACAATCATTCATTTTCGTTTGAAAAAAGAGAGGGCATCATACCTCAAAAAATTTTGATGCAATACACCGATGCTGCCCTGGTAGATTTTGAATTGGATATTTTCTGGGCAGCGGTTGCCGGTGAAAACGCAGCCGAATGGATTGCCAAATATCCAAACCGATTTAAATTGGGTCATTTTAAAGATTTGAATAAAAGCCCGGGAAATGATAACGATAAAAATTCGGTAGATCTAGGAGAAGGCAGTATTGACATTTCCAACACTTTTAAATCGGGCGTTGAAAACGGAATGAAATATTTTTTTGTAGAGCAGGAATATTGTCCTAATGGAACGCCGCTCCAAACGGTATTAAAAAATGCACAATATATGAGGCAATTAAAATTTTAAGATAAAGCCTTCCGAAGTTGTCTTACCGCTTCCGCTTCAATTGCATTATTCCAATTCGTTTCTTCAGAGTTTAGAAACTTGGGATGCATAAACTGCATCCGGCTTTTAGATTTTCCTCTTAGCGATGAATGAAACTCAATACATCCGGTTTGTGTTGCAAGCATTTTAATGTTTTCCTTTCTTACGCCACTACCCGGCATGATGATGATTCTATTCTCTGCTTTTTTATTTAGTGAGGCAACTAATGATGCACCATCAACGACGGATGGCATTTGCCCCGAAGTCAAAATTCTTTCGCATCCCATTTCAATGATTTGTTCCAATGCTGCAAACGGATCTTTACACCGGTCAAATGCACGATGAAATGTAACACCCATTGGATAAGCCGCTTCTACTAATTTGCTGCAACTTGCAACATCTATACTTCCATCGGCCAACAACATACCTATTACTACGCCATCACATCCAAGTGTTTTGCATTGCTTTACATCTTGCAACATGATTTCAAATTCTTCATTTGTATATAGAAAATCGCCGCCTCTTGGTCTTATGATGGGATACAATTGAACATGAAAAGCTTCTCTGCATTTTATAATTGTTCCTATTGAAGGAGTGGTACCGCCTTCAGCAAGATTGGCACAAAGCTCAATACGATCAGCTCCCCCAGCCACAGCAGATTGTGTAGTAATAAAATCGGAAGTAGCAATTTCAATTATGTAAGACATAAAAACTAAATGTTAAACCAGCTTTTTGATTTCACCAATTTCTCATTATTTGTATTCCTCAGTGCATATTCAAATCCGGGATGAATCGCAAAAGAACCATGTTGTCCATTTTTGTTTAATGCAATAAAGGCTACCTGAATATCTTTGGCTTTCTCTTTTTTGATTTTGATAATACGTTGAATGATTTTTTTACAAGCGGCCTCTGGCGAAAGACCCTGACGCATCATTTCTACTACCGAATGTGAACCAGCTACACGTATCACATCTTCTCCCTGCCCGGTGGCTACACAGGCACCCACTTCATTATCTACATAAAGACCTGCGCCAATGATGGGCGAATCGCCTACTCTGCCTCTCATTTTAAAACCCGCACCACTGGTAGTACAGCTGCCACTTAAATTACCATTGAAATCCATAGCAATCATACCAATTGTGTCATGATTCCATTCGCCATTATCCAGTTTTGCAGGAGCAAAGGGGCCATGCTCTTTTGTTTTCTCAACGTTGATTGCCGGTGATTTGTATTCCGATTTTTTTAACCAGTTGTCATAATTTTCCTGCGCTTGTTCAGATAGTTTCTGTGCTTCCAATGGAAAGCCTTCTGCAATGGCAAACTGCTGTGCGCCTGCACCCACCAGCATCACATGAGGTGTTTTCTCCATCACACGACGTGCTACTGAAATGGGATGCTTTATTCCTTCTAAAAAAGCCACACTGCCACAATTAAAATTTTCATCCATAATACTTGCATCCAGCGTTACATAGCCATCACGATCCGGATTGGCACCCAAGCCCACACAACAATTTTGCGATGATTCTGTAACCATCACTCCTTTTTCTACTGCATCCAATGCGCTGCCATTTGTAGAGAGTACTTGCCACGCAGCTTTATTCGCTGCTATTCCAGCATCCCAGGTTGATATAACAATGGGCTGTCCCTTTTTGGAAAAATAAAAATCAGTACCGGCAACCTTTCCACTTACCAACCCTGCCAAACCCGTTAATGCTGATACTTTTATAAATTTTCTTCTTTCAATCATACTTCAAAATTATCCTACTAAAATAAAGATTCATTTTCAAACCTTCATTAGAGTTTGTTCTACAATCTTTTATAAGCTGAAAACGGTTGTTTTAGAGTTAACAAAACAAATTTTGATGTTTAAACATTGATTATTATCTTTGTGCTCTTAAATCAGAAATATGAACATAACCATTATATCAGGAAGCCCGAGGATGAACAGCGTTACTCATCGTATTGCACTCCATTTGCAAAACTTTTTACATGAAACTACATCGCATGAAGTTGCGATTATTGATATGAAAGAGTGGCATCTGCCCATGGTACAATCCGTATGGACTTCGCCACAAGCTGCGCCTGCAGATTTTCGTCCCCTGGCCGAACAAATGTTTGCAACAGATGCTTTTATATTAGTAACACCAGAATATAATGGCAGCTATTCTCCTGCACTTAAAAATTTGCTTGACCACTTACCAAAACAGCACCATAAAACCTTTGGCATTGTTACTGCTTCGCCCGGGGCCATGGGTGGCATGCGTGCAGCACAGCAGCTGCTATTATTAGTACCCGCTCTTTTTGGCATTGCATCACCTTATATGTTGGTAGTGCCTGGTGTAGAAAAGAAGTTTTCTGAATCAGGTGAATTGCTTGATGAAAAATTTGAACATACGGTTCACAATTTTGTAACTGAATTTTTATGGCTTTCAGAAAAAACTGTTTCTGAAAAGATATTTGCCTGAAAATAATAACCCGAAAAACATTTGTTATGAAAATAATGAAAACGATAGAGGCCATAATTCCGCCACCGCCGCCACACATGGTTGGCGATGGTTTTAGAGTTCATAATTTTTTCCCCAGCAGCGGATTAATTGATAAAAGGAGAATGAGTCCCTTCTTTCTTCTCGACTATGGATCCAAGATTGAATTTTCTCCCACCCCACATCAACGTGGAGTAGGCGTTCATCCACATGCCGGTTTCGAAACGGTTACCCTTGCTTATCATGGAAAAGTAGCACACCACGACAGTGCAGGTAACGCAGGTGTCATTGGCGAAGGCGATGTGCAGTGGATGACTGCCGGATCGGGTCTGTTGCACAAAGAATATCATGAAGAAAATTTTAGTAAATCAGGTGGATTATTTCAAATGGTACAGTTGTGGGTCAACCTTCCGGCAAAATACAAAAAGACAAAACCCAAATATCAGGATCTGAAAAAAGAATTACAAGGTCGTTATCTTTTGCCCGATGGATTGGGTGAGGTAGCCGTAATAGCAGGTGAATTTAAGGGTACAAAAGGTGCGGCTTACACCTTCTCGCCTATGCAGGTATATAACCTCAAATTAAAGAAAGGTGCAAATCTTGAACTTTCGTTTCCAAAAACTGACAACACAGGAATGTTGATGATAGAAGGTGAAGCTAAAGTAAACGACGAAACAGCCAAAACCGATCATTTTGTATTATTCAATCATGATGGTGATGTCATACAAGTAACAGCAACAGAGGAAGCCGCAATGCTGATATTATCAGGCGAACCGATAAATGAACCCATTGCCGCTTATGGTCCATTTTTAATGAACACCTGGCCCGAAGTAGAACAGGCCATTCAAGATGTAAATGCCGGGAAATTTGGTGTATTAGAAGATTAGATTAATCAATTACAATCAGAAAAAGGATTTCAGCGATAGTGAAATCCTTTTTTTATTGCTGGTTTCGCTTATTCACATTAAATTTTTCAAGATTCGCTTTCGCATTTTTTTTAATCTTACGTTGCATCCAGCCCGTCCATCCAAATACAGCGCCCTTCCATCCAAGCGCCTGAGCAGCCCACTTACTTATTTTAAAAGCATCACTATGCTCTACAATTTTTCCATCAGCAAAACGCATATAGGCTTTAATGTTATTGACCACCCGTCGGCCTGTTTTAGAAAAAGTATAAGAAGCCACCCATTGGCAAGTGGCATATTCCTCATCAAGATGTTGAATATTGGAAAATGACAGTGAAAAATCTTTTGCATTTTGGCAAAGCATCTCCCACATCGCCCTTACCTCCTCCCCTTTTAATAATCCAAAAACCGGATCGCAGAATATTATATCATCACTATAACAACTGTTCATAGTAGTCGCATCCAGTTTTTGAAATGCGCTGTAAAATCGGGTTATTAATTCTTCATTATTATTCATGATTTCAGAATTTGATGCGTTGAGAATTCGTAAATTTAACGCACAATTATTCCAAATGAAAAAAATTATTGCCGGGCTAATTTTAATCCTATCGGTTTCATTCGCCAAAGCACAAACAGATCAGGATTCAGCGTGGATAATGGACCATTACACCAAACAGGAATTTACCATTCCGATGCGTGATGGTGTCAAACTGTTTACTGCTGTATATATTCCCAATGACAAAAGCGAGCTACACCCAATTTTAATGAACCGTACCCCCTATTCTTGCGCACCTTACGGTAAAAACTTTAGTATGCGGTTGTTAAAATCTCACTGGAAATATTATTGCAGAGAAAATTATATTATCGTTATTCAGGATGTACGCGGCAGGTGGATGAGCGAAGGTGAATTTGTGGATGTAAGACCTTTTAATAAAAATAAAACCGGTAACGAAATAGACGAAGCAAGCGATACGTATGATGCCATTGACTGGCTCACTAAAAACATACCAAACAACAATGGCCATGTAGGTGTATTTGGAATTTCCTATCCCGGCTTTTATGCTACAATGGCTGCTGCTTCAGGGCATCCGGCACTGAAAGCAGTAAGCCCACAGGCACCCGTTACCGATTGGTTTATGGGCGACGACTTTCATCACAATGGTGCCTTTTTTCAGATGGATGGATTTAGTTTTTATTCCGGTTTTGGTAAACCAAGACCCAAGCCCACTACTATTGGGCCAAGAGGTTTCGAATTTCAGATTCGTGATAATTATAAATTCTATCTGGAAAACCCACCATCAAGACAAATGAAATTAATTGGCGATAGTGTTGCTTTTTGGAAAGAATTGTATGCGCATCCCAATTATGATGAATGGTGGCAGTCAAGAGATGCCAGCAGGGCGATGTTTAATATTAAACCTGCAATGCTGGTAGTAGGCGGATTGTTTGATGCCGAGGATTGCTATGGCGCATGGAATCTTTATAAAGCAATTGAAAAACAAAATCCGGACACCCATAATAAAATAGTAATGGGGCCCTGGTACCACGGTCAGTGGAGCAGCAATGATGGCAGCCGTTTAGGTAATATTAGATTTGGAGAAAATACATCTGTTTGGTATCAAAATAATATTGAGATACCTTTTTTCAATTACTATCTGAAAAACAAAGGAGATAATCCCAAACTGGCAGAAGCCAATGTATTTATTACTGGTGAAAATAAATGGAAACAGTTTGAACAATGGCCACCTGCGGAAACGCAACCCCGTGAAATTTATCTGGCACCTTATGGCGCATTATCATGGAATCTACCAACCTATGTAAAAAAAGGAAGCTTTAGCGAATATATCAGCGACCCAGCACATCCTGTTCCATATACCGAAGATGTACACTTTGGAAGAACAAGAGAATATATGACGGACGATCAACGATTTGCCGGGCGAAGAACGGATGTTCTAAGTTTTGAAACCGACCCGCTTACGGAAGACCTTACTTTAGCAGGCGTGCTCACTGCAAAATTGAAAGTAAGTATCAGCGGAACAGATGCAGATTTTGTAGTAAAATTAATTGATGTTTTCCCGGATGATTTTCAATACACACCATCCGGCGCAAGTAATAATTATCCAATGGGTGGTTATCAAATGCTTGTAAGAGGTGAAATCATGAGAGGGAAATATAGAAACAGTTTTGAAAAACCGGAACCATTTAAACCCGGCAAGATTGAATCTGTAAATTTCAATTTGCCCGACGTTGCACATACTTTTAAAAAAGGCCATCGTTTAATGGTGCAGATACAAAGTAGCTGGTTCCCACTTGCCGATAGAAACCCTCAGCAGTTTATGAACATTTATGATGCAAAACCCGGCGATTATCAAAAAACTACGATCAAAATATTTCATGATGCCAACAATGCATCATCAATTAATTTACCCATTCTTAAATAATCAATATGAGATATATTTTTCTTCTGATTACAATCCTATGCATCAATATAATCAAAGCACAACCCATTCAAATCATTCCGCAACCTGTATCGGTAAAACCAGGAGTAGGCAAATTTCAAATCAATTCTAAAACCGTATTGGTTGTAAGTAATGGCGTAGATGACAATGCCGCAGATTTTTTTAATAAATATCTAAAACAGTTTTATGGCAAGCAGCTTATAAAAGTAAAATCAGCGAGTAATAATTTTATTAAGATAACAACACTGCAAACCCTCTTGCCCGGAAAAGAAGAAGCTTATACGCTTACTGTTTCTTCAACAGGTATTTCCATTTATGGGCAAACAGCATCCGGAGCTTTTGCAGGTATGCAAACATTAATTCAATTATTGCCCACAACTTCGTTATTAAAGAAAAATGTCGCTACATCTATATCCATTCCTCAAGTAAGTATTTCTGACTATCCTCGTTTTGGCTATCGGGGCATTCATCTTGATTGTAGCCGACATTTCTGGCCGGTAGATTTTGTAAAAAAATATATTGATTATTTAGCGTTGCATAAATTCAATACTTTTCACTGGCACCTTACTGATGACCAGGGCTGGAGAATAGAAATAAAAAAATATCCTAAACTCACGTCAGTAGGCGGATGGAGAAACGGGACCATCATAGGTCGTTATCCTGGCACCGGAAATGACAATTTACACTATGGTGGATTTTACACACAAGCAGAAATTAAAGAAATAGTTAAGTACGCAGCACAGCGCTTCATAACTATTATACCTGAAATTGAGATGCCCGGCCATGCTTCGGCAGCCATTGCAGCTTATCCTGAACTTAGTTGTTTTCCCAATGAGCCCACTTTTAGTTTTTTTCCAAAGCAATGTGTATGGAGTGGCGATACAACAGGCAAACAGGTACAACAAACCTGGGGCGTATTTGATGATGTGTTTTGTGCCGGAAAAGAAAACACATTCAAAGTACTACAGGACGTATTAGACGAAGTGCTTACCTTGTTTCCATCCAGGTATATTCATATAGGTGGAGATGAATGTCCAAAAGAAAACTGGAAGCGATGTGCACAATGCCAACAACGCATGAAGGACGAACATTTAAAAGACGAACATGAGTTGCAGAGCTATTTTATACAGCGTGTTGAAAAATATTTGAACGGCAAAGGAAGAAGAATCATTGGCTGGGATGAAATACTGGAGGGTGGCCTTGCACCCAATGCAACGGTAATGAGCTGGAGAGGCGAACAGGGAGGAATTGATGCAGCAAAGCAAAATCATGATGTAATTATGACGCCCGGCAATCCTGTTTATTTTGATCACTCACAAAGTACAAATGAAGACAGTGTAACCATTGGCGGCTACAATCCCATTGAAAAAGTATATGCTTATGAACCGATACCCAAGGAATTAAATGAAGATCAGGCAAAACACATACTGGGCGCTCAGGCAAATATGTGGGCCGAGTATATGGCCTATCCATCCAAAGTAGAATATCATCTTTTTCCACGCATTGCTGCCTTAAGTGAAGTACTGTGGAGTCCAAAAGAATCAAAGAGTTGGGAAAATTTTCAAATCAGATTGAATACATTATTTAAGAGATATGATTTGATGAAAATAAATTATAGCAAGGCATATTTTGATTTAAAAACTTCTGTTCTTCCTTCGGCAAATTACAATGGTGTACAATGGAAATTAGAAACCAAACTCAAGTCGGGTATGATCAAGTATCAGGCTGATGACAATAAAAAAATATCCACATATCTATTGCCGGTTAAAGTAAATAAATCATCAGTCTTAAAAGGCTTTTTTTATAATGGAACAAAATTGGAAAGTGTAGTCACCGAAAAATTTCATTTCAACAAAGCAACAGGAAAAAAAATCACATTGACAAAAGCTGCATCCCCCAATTATCCGGGTGATGGTGCATTTACCTTAGTTAATGGTGTTATCAATGAAAAAGGGTTAGGTAAAAGCAGAGAATTTCTTGGTTTTAGTGGCGATGATTGCGAAGTTGAAATTGATTTAGGAAATATAACCGATGTAAAAAATGTAATCGTACATGGTTTAACTGAAAAAGGTAGCTGGATTTACCCACATAAAAATATAGAGCTAAAAATCAGTAATGATGGCGAAAATTTCAATGATGTTTCTTTTGATGTCGCTACTGAAATTGTAGGTAACCAGCATTTAAGAACGAGTTTAATATTAAAAGACGAAAAGACAACTACCCGGTATTTGAAAATTACAATTAGAAACTATGGCACTATCCCTTCGGGTATGGCAGGCGCCGGACATAAAGCATGGTTGTTTGTAGATGAGATAGAGGTGAATTAATTTGAAAGTTGGATAGCCCCATGCAAAAAAGAACAATGCACAGTTGAACATTTAATAAATTGTTGTTGCCGGATGTTTGCATCATATAATAAAAAATATCTTTAATAAATACTTTTATATACAAAATCGTTAGTAGCAGTTTTATTTCATAGTTTAGTTAAGAAAGTATAATAAAACTGTGTAAGAAATGAAAAGCTGCCCGTTTCCGGACAGCTTTCACTGCTTATATATCTGTCAACTTGCGTACGTAATGTTATCAGGGCTTATCCCACCATACTCTTGTCATAAAAGTATTGGTTCCCTGACTGGAAATTGCAGCATCATAGTTTGTACCATTAGCTGATGCTTCGGATGATGGATAAAGCATTCTTCTGGGTATTTGTCCACCGGTTGCATTACCTACATAGTTTACCGGTGTCAAAGCAGGGTATCCACTACGTCTCCAGTTTGACCATGTTTCATACCAATCTAAAAAGCTTGCTAACCAGTATTGAGAATTGATTTGATCATAACTATCCGCATAAGGATGTGCCGTCAGATAGGCTGTAATATCAACCCCAGCAATAGCAGCAGAAGCATTGTATTGTACAAACTGTTCCATTGCTGCGGTAACTCCATTGTTGTAATGTGTAGCGGCACCTGCGCCTACACTCCATCCTCTTTTTGCGGCTTCAGCAAGTAATAACTCTTGCTGTCCATAAGTAGCCAAAACAGTTGGGCCTGCATTTGTAAGGAATATATCACTTCTGATAGTTGAATAGTTACTAATATTTCCCGGAAATCCCGGTGCCGTTGAAACATCTGTAGCACCACCATTTTGATCATATCCGTTTGGCAAGCCAATTTGTAATGCAGGTACTGTACTTCCTGATGAACGCACTCTTGAAAGATATTGTAAACGAGGGTCGTTATTTGTTTTCAGGTAGTTTACAAATGTTCTGCTTAAATAAACTTCACCATTCTTACAAGCTTTCCACTCACCATCATCACCTAGTATGTTGCTATTGCGATTTACGGTTTGACGACCACCGGTTGCATCATGCTTCACAAGTGCATTGTCAGCATTTGATGTCATAGGTCCTTTTGCATACCCTTTTTCAACCCAGGTTTTTGCAGCTGCAGGATCTACTTTTGTCAATCTCATGCCTAAACGAATCATTAGGCTATTAGCCAGTTTTTTCCATTGCGCAGCAGGGGCAGCTGTAGCTCCGTAAATAAGATCGCCTGTACCGGGCTTATCTGCACTTACATCCAGCGCTGTACCTGCTTCATCCAACTCTTTCAACATATCTAAGTAAATGCTCTGTTGCTTATCATACTTAGGCGTAAAAATTCTGCCATAGAATCCAAGACCTGCTTCAGTATAAGGAATTTCGCCATATAAATCTGTAATGCGATGAAATATCATCACTTTCATGATTCTGGCAATCTGATAAAGATTCTTGTAGTTGGGTTTATCTTTTGTTAACGCTAAAAGATCAACTACATATTTTACCTGATCCTTATAGGCAACATCAAAATAGGCATTGGCCCATGCATCATTCTGCATATACTTATCGCCGGCATACCAACTGGCATTGGCTAAATGTTGAGTAAACATGCCGCAATAGATAATATTTACCCGCCATACTTCATAACTAAAATCACTATTTCCAGTGTATTCTAATTGAGATTTCGTAAGATTATAAACAGGCGGATAATTGGCAGCAGAAGCGCCATTGGGGTCAGTATTTAATTCTTCAAACTTCTTTGTACAGGCTGCGAACATCAGCGAAGCTCCAACCAGAAAGAATATTTTATTTATAAGTTTCATATCGCTTTATTTTCAGTTGTTATTTTAATTAATTAACTCTTAAAATCTCACATTCAGATTTAAACCATAGCTCTTTACACTTGGCAAACTGGCGTATTCCAAACCAATTGAGGAATTGTTACTATAGTTTGCCTCAGGGTCAATGTTTGGTGTATTTCTTTTAATATAAAATAAGTTTCTGCCAACCAAAGAAATGGTTAATCCCTGAATTTTTCCTTTGAGCGAATTACGGATGGGTACGTCATAAGAAAGTGTCAATGAACGGAACTTAATAAAATCTGCTTTATAAGTTTGTACATAAGAGATATTGGCCAATGCGCCATAATAATTTTGAGCTGAAATATTTGTTGTTACTGCTGTTCCAGATGCATCAACACCTGTAACCGTTACACCCGACGTACGTCCTTCCAATGTGTTTTTATGCAATCCATTCGCATAGGCTCTTGCATTGGTACCTGAATAAATCCAGCCGCCATATTTATAATCAATCAAGAAATCAAGGCTGAATTTCTTATACTTAAGACTATTATTCCAGCCACCGGTTGTAGGATGAATACTGGTTCCTACAGGAATCAGATTGTCAGCCGCCATAGGGAAACCACTTGCATTAACCACTAAAGCATTGTTCTTTGATGGATCTCTTTTAAAATCATAAACCATAACCTGAAAAGCTGGAAGACCCAAACGATGCTGTGTAAAACCTCTTGTTGTACGCGACTGTGCCAGACTCATGAAGTTTTGACCTTCGGCAAGTTGCACCACCTTATTTTTATTGTTAGCAATATTAAATGAGGTATTCCAGGTAAAGTTTTTGCCTTTAACAGGAGTACCACCAATCAAAAGCTCAATTCCATTATTTTGAACTTTACCAATGTTTACGATAGCAGCATCATAACCTGATGTTGGTGAAACGCTGGCTTGTACAATATCGTTAATTGTATTTTTCTTATACCAAGTAAAATCAAGATTCAAACGGTTGCTTAAGAAATTGAGCATAGTACCCACTTCAAATTCTTTTGCCTGAAGCGGTTCCAGATCTTTATTGGGTATCAAATTTGGCAATGAACCAATTGCCTGCCCGTTGATGGCGCCACTGGAATTATAATACAATGCTGTTTGAAATGGATCCGCATCTCGTCCCACTTGAGCATAACCTAATCTAACCTTTCCAAAACTCAACCAGGATGGTTTGAAGTTTTCAGAGAATACATATGAGACATTTACAGAAGGATAATTATATGAATTATTTGCAATAGGTATGGTGCTTGACCAATCGTTACGATCGGTAACATTTACAAACAAGAAATTTTTATAAGACAACTCCAAACTACCATAAACAGAATTAACATCTTTTCTTGGCGTGCTTGTTGTTGCATTATTGGAAGTTGCAGCACCGGGGTTATATAAGTAAGGGAAAGCCAACCCACTAGC
>JAKIZK010000057.1:7490-13099 GCA_022708055.1 Bacteroidota bacterium | reverse complement strand
TTTTGTCATCTTTATACACATCGCCAGCAATGATGGTGTTATTATTAATTGAATCACGAATGATGACATTGCCTCGTGCATGAGAAATTTGCAAACTATCATTTCGCTCAATAAAATCGGCTGTGATAAATAATTTTGATTTGGGATCACGAATAATGGGCCTGCGGCCAAATTCTGCCTTACCTGTTGTTAGATTGTAATATCCTTCTTTGGTTTCAATCGTTCTGCCACTGCTGTCTTTAATGAAAGTTTCTGCAATAAAACGAGCCAGACCTTGTTCCGTATTATAAAGCAATGAATCCGTTTTTAAATAATAATTTGGATCACGCAGCTCTACATTTTTTTTATAGTAAACATCTTTTAAGTCAGCATAGTAATAACCTTCACGACTGGTGAGCACTGTTTTCTTATTTACCACACGGCCCCCGTGTTTGTACACACCAATATTGCTTGTCATATCATATTCCAAATCGGGTGTTGTAAGTTCTCCTTTGCCATCGTTGAGCCGCACACCTCCATCCATATAAGCCATGCGTTTATCTATCAGGTAACGAAGATGACTTGCATATAAGTTGGCCGTATCTGCATCGTTGATGCGAACATGCCCCCAGGCTTCAAATGTTTTCGTATTATTATTAATAACACAACTGTCGCACCAGAATCGTGATGTGCCTTGTTTTAATTTTACATTTCCTGCAAGTATCTGAAGGGTAGTGGAGTCGTTCAGTTTTCTTATTTCAAGTTTTCTTACACCTTCCAGAATTTCTACGGTAAGCATACTATCCGTTGCCTGACTTGCCGGCACAGGTAGTGGCTGTGCCCAAAATGTAATCGGCACAAAGCAGAAAACTGTAAATGCAAAAATGTAAACCCTTTTCAGAACTGTTATTGTTTTTTCTCAATAAAGGCAGAATCGCCGATAGGCAAATTTAAATAGTCGCCTTTATCTTTTTTACCAAAGATGGACAAATTAACGTAACGTTTGGGGTGTACCCTCAAATCATCAATCAGTGTTTGTGCTTTTATGATGGTTCTGTTTAAATTGTCGTAAAGCGATTTATCGTGCATCAATGCACCCAGCGAACCGTTTTTATTGGTGATTTTTTCAGCTGAAGATTTTAAAAGTGAAATAGTAGCCTGTAAGGAATCTATAACCGGCTGTACTTCTAACTTAGCCAGTTTTTCACTTGTTGTTTTTACATTCAATACGGTAGCATTAATATTTTCAGCATTCTTTTTAATGCCATTTATAAATTCATTAGCACTATTAATGGTTTTTGCTATCAGCCCCGTTTCAGCATCTAATAATGACTTCAATGAACTGCTGGATTGATTCAAATTGGCAACTGCCTGATGTAGATTTGCTTTTGCTTCTGAGCTTAGTAATCCATTTACATTGTTCAATAGAATATTTAAAGTATCTAATGAGCCGCGAACTTTTTCCAACGTGGGTGTCAATTGTGCTTTTACATCGTCCAGAATACCCATATCTAATTTAGATTGTAAGGTATCGCCGATTTTTAAAAAATCATTGTCTTTCCCTTTTTCAATATTGATATACCAGGAACCTACCAAAGGAGAGGAGATAATGGCTTTTGAATCTTTGGGAATATTTACTTCCTCATTCAGATTTATACTTACAATAAACTGATCTGCGTTCTTATCTTTTTTTGTCATTTTATATACAGTACCTATCAGGTAGCCATTCACTTTAACTTCATTGGAGCGAGATAAACCACCAAGGTTGGGAAAAACTGCATAAATCAGTTTTTTATTTCTAAATAAGTCTTTATTTTTTAAAAAATTGAAACCCAGCACGAGCACCGTGAGTGCAAAAATGGTAAGAATGCCGACTTTGGTTTCATTACTGACTTTCATCTATACAGGTTTTGTTGGAAGTACGGTTTTAAGCTGCCAAGTTAGCTAAATATTTTTAAAAGGAGCAAGCTACTGTTTGTCGGTAGCGGCCGCTTTTTCATCAAGCTTATGTTTGTAAGTTCGAAAAGCATCCAATATGTTTTTTACGATCTCGTTTTGTCCTTTTTCACTGTTAAGATATTCTTCTTCTGATTTATTGGATATAAATCCAATTTCAACCAGTACACTGGGCATGCCGGTAGCTTGAAGCACCCATATCCCTTTGTCGTTACGTTGTTTTACACCACGATCTACTCTGCCGCTGGCTGCAAATTCTTTTTGAATCAGGTCGGCAATTGAAAGACTTTTTCTGAAATAATTTTGGGCATAGATCAACATTCTTGCCTTCTCGGCAGGGTCCGATGGGTCGGGTAATTGAATATTTAAAGTAGAATCCATTTCACCATAGTATTCACCATTTTTGGCTACTGATTTTATTTTTGAATCGTTTTTACTAATCGCCCACACGTATGTTTCAGTGCCTTTGGGTAGGTTTTCAATCCAGTAATTTTCATACACAGGAACTTGCACCGTTTTAGTTACCCATTTCTTTTTCACCTTAACTTTTTTGGTGGTGGTAGTATAGTGCGAAATTCTTTTTCCATACCACCCGCCGGGTGCTTTGCCTGCACTATTACAATGTATAGCCATAAACAGATCGCCATTGGATTGATTAGCAAGATCGGCCCTGTAAAACAATCCTCCTTCAATAGAATTTTTATTACCCGGTACTATATCTGTAGTACGTGTATAAATAATTTTTATATCCGGAAATTCTTTTTGTATGGCATCACCCAATTTTAATGATACAGCAAGACTTACATTTGCTTCAGTAGAAAAAGTGCCTCTGGCGCCGGGGTCCATACCGCCATGGCCCGGATCGATGATAATTGTTTTTATCGGTCTGAATAAAGGTTCTTTAGACTTTGTTTTCTTTTTTGCAAATGTGAAAAGCCCGATGGCTATAAATGAAAAGAAAACGGCGAATGCAATTTTTTTCATGGGAATCATATTGGTTAGTAACTGATAAACGCAAGTTATAAAATGTATTTTATTTTACAGCGTTCAATTGTTCACGATCTTCAATAGATTGAAGGAATGAACTGATATTTCCAGCATTATTTTGTTTGATAGTATTATCATTATTACCTGATTCTTTTTGTTGTTTTTCTAGCCAAGTAATATATGTTTTAACAGCTTTGATGATACAGGCAGCCGTTTCTTCCTGACCTTTTTTACTGTTTAAATAATCCTCTTCTTCTCTGTTGGTAATATACCCGGTTTCTACCAAAATGCTGGGCATGGCTGTTGCCTGTAGCACCCAAATGCCTACCTGACGTTGTCTTACATCTCTATCTACACGACCTACTTTGGCAAATTCATCTTGTACATAACCTGCCAGCGCAGCACTTCTTTTGAAATATTGTTTTGTTTTTAAAAGAGAAAGTGCGATAAACTCAGGTGTATTAGGATCTATATCGCCATAATTTTTTTTATAATTTTCTTCCTGCATCATAGGTGCATTTTCTCTTACTGCCAGTTCCTTATCATCGTTTTTATGTGCACCACAAATATATGTTTCGGCACCTTTAGCAGGATTGGGTATTGACCAGGTTCTGTATATAGGAACCCGTTTTGTTTTCTTTTTACGATTTTTTCCTTTGCCTTCGTAATATGTTACAGTTTTGTAGCCGCTGATTTCAGTTTGTTTTTTGGGAACAGCAGCATTTACATGTATGCAAATGAATAAGTCTCCTTTATTTTCATTGGCTATTTCGGCACGACGGTGTATTGCCGTAATTTTTTCGGTAGGGCGGCTCTCTACAATTTTTATTTCAGGCATTTGCTCTTTAAACATTTTTACCAATTCTTTCGAAACAGCCAGACAAATTTCATCTTCATAAGAATAAGCACCTTTTGCACCGTTGTGACCACCATTAGCCATTATACCATGGCCTGCATCAACAATAATAGTGCGTACAATTTTTTGTTTGGCTGAAGATTTTTTACGGTTTAGTGTAAATGAAAAAATCCCGATTCCAATAACCGTTAGAGATAATACAATCAAGGTTTGCTTTAGCATGGCCTTTCATTTTTTTTGTTTCTAAAATCTTCACAAATAATTGAGGCTGACTGATAGGAAGCCTATGGATAAAGATTTACATTTGCCTCGATAAGATGAGGCAACTTTACAAATTTACACCAATCGACTTGCTGAAGGGGATTTTGTCTGCCCTTATATTTTGCACAATGACGTGGAAAACAACGGCTCAGCAAATTGATTCCAAAAAAATTAATAATTTATTAACACCTGTTGCAGATACAATCAAACCTTTATTATTAAAAGATTCGCTCAACATAAAGGCAGTAACATCTCACGATACTTTTCCAAAGCCCGGATTTGATTCAACAGGGCAAATTGTAAAAACGGACACCTTCACACTTAAAATTTCTAAAGATACATTGGATGCTCCTTTGCACTACAAGGCAGCCGACTCGGCTGTGGTAATGATACAGGACAAAAAAATTATTCTATATGGAAAAACAAAAACAGAATATAAAGACATCACACTCGAGGCACCAAAAGTAGAAGTGGATCAGGCAACACAGGTTGTAACCGCAGTAAACCGAAAAGACAGTGCAGGCGTTGTAATTGAAACAGCTCATTTTAAAGGCGATGGCAGTGAGTTTACAAGTGATACCATTCGTTATAATTTCAAAACTCAGATAGGGCAAACAAAAAATACATATACCGAACAAGACGGTGTATTGATAATAGGCGAAGTGGCTAAAAAAGTAAGTACCGATGTAACTTTTGTAAAAAAAGCAAGATTTACCACTTGTATGCTCGATGAGCCACATTTTGATTTTGTAACCGGAAAGATGAAAGTGGTTAATAATAAAGTGGCCGTTGCCGGGCCTACACAGTTAGAGTTTGAAGGTGTGCCGGTACCGGTGCCATTGCCCTTTGGCTTTTTCCCGTTGAACAAGGGAAGACATTCGGGATTTTTGCCGCCACAGTTTGCAACAAATGAACAATACGGATTGGGGTTGGAAGGATTGGGTTATTATAAAGTATTGAGTCAATATTGGGATGCCCGGGTATATGGCAATATTTATTCTTATGGGGGATGGTCCATTAATTTCAATCCTACCTATAGAAAACGTTATCGTTACAGTGGAGCTTTTACTTTAAGTATGCAAAATTCAAAACTCAACTTTAAAGGAGACCCGGATTATGAAAAAACAAAAACTTATTCAGTAAGCTGGAGCCATACAGTGGACAGCCGTGCAAGGCCGGGCACATCTTTTTCTGCTTTTGTAAATGCCAGCTCAACCAAGTATAACCGGTTTATTCCGAATAGCCCTCAAATGAATTTTCAGAATATTCAAACTTCATCAATAACGTATGCAAAATCATGGGCAGGCAAACCTTATAATCTCACTTTGAGTGCCAATCATAGCCAGAACAATTACAATCATCTGATCAATTTGAATTTGCCCGATGTTGGATTTACAGTAAATACGCTATATCCATTTGAAAGAAAAAACAGTGTGGGTAGCACTAAGTGGTATGAGAAGCTGGGTGTAGGATATTATGGAAATTTCAGAAATCAGGTGTCCTTTTACGATACTGCATTTCAGTTGAGCAAACTAATTGATACATTGCAATGGGGTGCTATGCATAATTT
>JAKIZK010000057.1:0-7480 GCA_022708055.1 Bacteroidota bacterium | reverse complement strand
ACTGCCACCCATTTTGGGAGGCGCCGTTATAGTATCGCCCAATATTTCCTATCAACAGGTGTGGATTGCTCAAAAATTTAGACGTACCTGGAATCCCGTTACCAAAAAACTGGACACCAGTATTACCAAAGGATTTTTTGCCGATCATAGTCTGGCCTTTGGTATTAGTTTTAATACTGCATTGTTTGGCACCTTGCAGTTTAAAAATAAAAAAGGGTTACAGGCATTGCGTCATGTAATACGACCCTCATTTAGTATCAACTACAAACCCGATTTGTCGAAAACCCATTTTTACAAAACGCATATTGATACGACTGCCTATGAAGTTGAATTTTCGGAATATGAAGGAGCATTGTATTCTGGATTTGGAAAAGGAAGAACCGGTGGTATTGGATTGCAGATTGATAACAACTTGGAATATAAATGGCGCAAAAAAAGTGATACTTCTCAGGAAAAAATACAGCCCAAAAAACTTATTGACGGATATGGGCTGAGTACGGGATATAATTTTTTAAGAGATTCTTTAAAACTTGATTTGATTAATTTATACTTGAGATCTACTTTATTTGAAAAAATCAGCATCACCGCAAGTGGAACCTTAAACCCATATCAAAGCGATAAATACGGTAGAAATATTAATAAGTATATGTGGGAGGGCGGTGGTAAATTTAAATTGGGTAGAATTACAAACGGCAACATATCTATCAGCAGCAATTTTAGCAGTAAACCTAAGGATGCAAAAAAAGCAGAAACAAGAAAGAAGCTGGTGGAGCAAAGACTGAATGATCCCAATCTTGTAAACGACCAACGAAATTTGTTGAACTATATGCAACAAAATCCCGGCGACTTTGTTGACTTTAATATCCCCTGGCAAATGAATGTGGGTTATTCGCTATCATTTTACGAAAGACCCAAGGATGATTACAGCGGATTTACAAAAGACTTTACATCAAATATTAATTTCAATGGAAGTTTTAATCTTACTTCCAAATGGAATTTCAGTGCCAATGGATTTTTTGATATCGATACCAAAAAATTACAAAGTTTTCAAATGTCCATCAATCGGGATATGCATTGCTGGCAACTGTCCATCAGCGTTACGCCGGTGGGGTTGTATCGGTTTTTTAGTTTTTCAATCAGCCCCAAGTCACCGCTTTTGCAGGATTTAAAGATTAACCGTTCAAGGTCGTTTCAGAATTTCTAACGGGAGTTTTGTACATAATAATTTTTCATTATTTCAAAAATCTTTTCTTTCAGGGAGTCTGTTGTTTCGTTTTGTGAAGCGACTGGGGGCAGAAAATGAATTTCAATACGACCGGGCCAAAACCAAAATGATTTATGTGGTGGAAGCACTTTTTTAGTATTCAAAATAACAGCAGGGATAATGGCATGGCCTGCGTCCACCGCAAGTTTGAATGCACCGTCATAAAATTTTTTCAGTGGCTCAGTAGTGCGGTTTCGGGTACCCTCGGGATAGATGCACATGTGCATTCCATTTTTTAAAACTGCTTTCATTTTTTCAAAACTTTGCCGGCGGCTGTGCTCATCTTTTCTATCAACCAAAATGGAACCTTTCATATAATAAAAGCCAAAAAGCGGAATTTTTGCGAAAGAAGCTTTTGCGATGGTTTTGTTGCCACCGGGAATAAAAGGAGAGGAAAGCGGTACATCTAATAGCGAATTGTGATTGCAGGTAACAACGTAGGTTTCACCTTTATTAAAATTGCGACGACCCTTTATTCTGAAACTACAGAAGGTAATAAATAACCAGACCGACATCCATACTCGGGCAATACCAATAAAAATTTTTTGCCCCAGCGGATTGGGTATCAGCCAGCAAAGCATTGAAGGAATATAAATAATCAAAAATGTAATAATAAAACTAAGCAGTGCCCAAAAAGCCAAAAGCCCACCGATAATATTTTTTATCGTTTTCATGTTAAACTCCAGTTTACAGGATCAATTCCTTTTGAAACAAGATATTCATTTGTTTTTGAAAAATGACGGCAACCAAAAAATCCGGCATGAGCCGAAAGGGGAGATGGATGTGCCGCTTTAAGAATACAATGTTTTGATTCATCAATTAATGCTTTCTTCTCCTGAGCAAATTTTCCCCAAAGCAAAAAAACCACTTTTGTTTTTTCAGTAGAAATTTTTTTGATGACGTTATCCGTAAACTGAGCCCAACCAATTTTTGAATGGCTCATGGGTTCGCCGGCTCTTACGGTAAGCGATGCATTTAATAAAAAAACGCCCTGTGTGGCCCAAGCCGATAAATTTCCATGCGAAGGAATGGCTACACCCAGGTCTTCGTTTAATTCTTTAAAAATATTAATTAAAGAAGGCGGGGGGGGTACCCCGGTTTGAACAGAAAAGCAAAGTCCATGAGCCTGACCTGCACCATGATAGGGATCTTGCCCCAAAATGACCACTTTTACTTGATCAATCGGTGTCGAATTAAAAGCATTAAAGATAAAAGCACCAGGAGGATAGATGATTTTGCCCTGTTGTTTTTCAGTTTTAAGGTGCAAAGCCATTTGCTCAAAATAGGGTTGCTCAAATTCTTTTTTCAACAATTTCTTCCAACCGGGTTCAATCTTAACTTCCATTCAATTTTTACTTTGCCTGCAAGCTAAAAAAAATTACATTTGCACCCCCGTTCAATTTGGGGAATGGTCCGGTAGCTCAGTTGAATAGAGCAACTGCCTTCTAAGCAGTAGGTCATTGGTTTGAATCCAATCCGGATCACAGAAAAGGGCAAATACTTAAGGTTTAGCCCTTTTTTTTATTTGAATCTACTTGCGAGACAAAATTGAAGGAAGCATTGATATTATGAACAATACAAGAATGGTATGAACTCTTTTTAAACTTGGAATCTTAAGGATTATTTTAAGTTTGAGAATAAATTATGTTCATTATTTTATTCAATTCTATTAACTCACTTCATCCCCGGAAAACGAAATCCTTCTAAAAACACATTGAGTTTTGCTTCCGGCAATTCCTTTAAAGAGTACCCGTAAAGCACACCAAAAAATTTTCCATCTGTCCATGCTTTTATTTTCCAGTTGTTTTTATCACTGTCTTTCCAGTAGTCAAGTACGCCACGGGTTTTTTCGTTGTTATTAAGCCGGTGACCTTTGCCATATCCTACAGCTTCGGTTATATTGAGATTGGATTTTAAATATTCTAAATAGGATATCAAAGTGTTTTCTGCAATATTCAAACTATCTGTTGGCAAACTCAGTTTTACACAAATAACGCCATAGTTCATTTCTCCGGCAGCACATTCTGCAACATATATGGTAGAAGAATCGGGGCTAAAAGATTTATCAAAATTTAATTCGCAATAAGCGTAAACACTGCATCCCGTATTAGCAATAGGAACTTTCTTTAAAGTTTGTGCATGGCTTCCTATAATCGCTATGAAAAAAGAAAAGATTGCTGCAAATAATTTCATGGGTAGTTTTTTAAAAGATATATTGCTCCAAGTATTAGTTGCAAAGGTGCATAAAAATCAGAAGAAGTGGCTGCGTTAAAAATTTTAACTTGCACCGTTTAAAATATGAAACATGGTATCACAATTTAGATATGGAATTGATAAGCTTTCAGTATCCACAGCATTGGAAATTGCCAACGGAAATCTGAAAGCTGTTTTATGCCCAGAGGCGGTCTCTAAAATCAATCATTCTGCGGAACAGGTAAAAGAAATAGTTGAAGGTGGTCGTACGGTTTATGGCGTTAATACCGGTTTTGGCATATTGGCCAATACGGGCATTTCAAAAGAAGATACAGCGACGCTACAGTATAAAATTTTGCAAAGTCATAGCGTGGGCGTAGGCGATGCCATTGCCGTAGAAGTGGCGAGGCTGATGTTGATTACCAAAGTACAAGCGTTGGCACAGGGCTTTAGTGGCGTACAATTATCTACAATAGAACGCATCATCTGGCATATTGAAAACCATGTAACGCCGGTAGTGCCCAAAAAAGGAAGTGTAGGCGCCAGTGGAGATCTAGCACCTTTGTCTCATTTGTTTTTGCCTCTGATAGGCTTGGGCGAAGTTTTTTATCAGGGAAAAAAAATGCAAACTGCAGAGGTGTTGAAAAGTTTTCAAATGAATCCTGTTCAATTAGGTGCTAAGGAAGGTTTAGCTTTAATTAATGGTACGCAGTTTATTTTATCATTTGCAGTAAAAGCAGTTCAACGAATGCAGAATTGTTTGGATGTGGCTGATATTATTGGTGCCATGAGCCTGGAAGCACTAACAGGAACAAAAGCACCTTTTGATGAGCGACTGCATGAACTGAGACCTTATGAAGGAAATAAAACAGTAGCTCGCCGACTGCGTATGTTGCTTCAGGATTCTGAAATTATGCAAAGTCATGTGGATTGTGGTCGAGTACAAGACCCCTATTCACTTCGTTGTATGCCCCAGGTGCATGGTGCTAGTCGCAATGCCTGGCTGCATTTAAACGAGCTTACCGAGATTGAGTTGAATGCCGTAACCGATAATCCCATCATCTTATCAGCCAATGATACCATTAGTGGAGGTAATTTTCATGGTCAGCCATTGGCTTTGCCACTCGACTATGCCTGCTTTGCTGCAGCGGAACTGGGTAATATTTCTGACCGCCGCTGCTATTTATTGCTGGAAGGCAAATGGGGGCTGCCTGTTTTGCTAATGAAAAATGTAGGATTGAATAGTGGTTTTATGATTCCGCAATACACTACGGCTGCATTGGTAACAGAAAATAAAACGCTTTGTTTTCCGGCCAGTGCCGATAGTATTCCTACCTCGTTGGGGCAGGAAGATCATGTAAGTATGGGCAGCATCAGCGGTAGAAAGCTGAATAAAGTATTGGACAATTTGGAATATATTCTGGCTATTGAATTGCTGAGTGCCTGTCAGGCAATTGAGTTCAGAAGGCCATTAAAAAGTTCTAAAATATTGGAATTTGCACATAGCTATGTACGTGATTTTGTGAGCTTTGCAGAAGAAGACCGCATTTTTGCTGAAGATATAAATCTGGTAGCAAATCTGATAAAAGATTTCAGCTTTGTAAACAAAGTAAATGAATTTGTCGGCTCCGATTTTTAATGAAATGTTGATTACATTTTCAAAACACTTTCCAGCGCAAGCTTCATCATGGGTGCCAGTGCTTTTTCTCTTTCATCGGCCGAAATTTTCTCATGTGTAGCTATAATGTCTGAAACAGTAAGCAGGCAAGCAGCTGTCTTTTTTAAAAATCTGGCATTTGAGAAAAGTGCAAAAGATTCCATTTCTACAGCAACAGCTTTGTGTTTTTTTACAATTTCAGGTTTGCCTTTTCCCTGTCGGTAAAAGACATCGCTGGAATGAATGGGAGCCTCAATCAAAGGCTGATTTAATTCTTTTGCGGTAGCATTTATAATATCAAATGCAGGTCCCTGATATTTATAACGGTCTTTCTTTTTCCAACCAAAAGCACATTCGGCATAAGTAGATTCGCTGCAGGCATATTCGGCATTGATGAGGTCAAAGAGTTTTAGTTTTGAAGTATAAGCGCCGCAAGTTCCAATGCGAATGATACAATCGGCTTCATATTCGGTAAACAATTCAAAAGAGTAAATTCCTATACTGGGGCAGCCCATACCGCTGGCACCTACCGAAACCTGTTTTCCTTTATAAGTACCTGTGTACATAAAGATATTTCGGGTACTGCTTACCAATTTGGCATTTTCAAGATAATTTTCAACTATATATTTTGCCCTTAGCGGGTCGCCGGGCATCAGAATGTGTTTCGCAATTTCACCGGGTTGGGCACTTATATGAACACTCATAAATAGTTTGGTTTTGACGACAAGATAATTTATTTATACAATATTTGCGACTTTTGCAGAAACTACGAAAACTTAAAAATTCATTTTTCAAACTATTATTAACGCTGAAATTGAAACTATATGACAACTACTACAAAAACAAAGTACGACCCTGTAAAATATAAAACACCTACCGGAAGCCAACTTAATTGTAAAGGATGGATACAGGAAGCGGCATTGCGTATGTTATTAAATAATCTTGATCCTGAAGTAGCCGAGCGACCCGAAGATTTGATTGTATATGGCGGCAGGGGAAAAGCAGCCAGAAATTTTGAAGCGCTAGATAATATCATCAATGCATTGAAGGTGCTTGAAAATGATGAATCCCTTTTAATACAATCAGGCAAACCGGTTGGTATTTTAAAAACACATCAAGATGCACCTAGAGTGCTCATCAGTAATAGTCAACTGGTACCCAACTGGGCCAACTGGAAGCATTTTGAGGAGTTGGAGCAAAAAGGATTGATGATGTACGGACAAATGACAGCTGGAAGTTGGATTTACATCGGTTCGCAAGGCATTGTACAAGGCACTTATGAAACATACGCTGCTGCTGCCGATAAACATTTTGGCGGAAGCCTGAAAGGAACTTTAAACGTGACTGCCGGATTGGGCGGCATGGGTGGTGCACAGCCTTTGGCCATTACCATGAACGAGGGCGTTGCATTGATAGCGGAAGTAGAAGAATGGAGGATTGATAAAAGAATTGAAACCCGCTACCTTGACGAAAAGTTTTCTGACATTGACGAGGCTATTGATAAAGCACTGGCATACAAAAAAGCAGGCATTGCAAAAAGTATTGGAGTTTTATGCAATGCAGTTCATTTATTGGAAAGATTGATAGCCAGAAATATTTTTCCGGATACACTTACTGATCAAACATCGGCACATGATCCATTGATTGGCTATGTACCCCATACATTGGACAATGCACAAGCAAATGTACTTCGCCAAGAAAATGCTGAGGAGTACATTAAACTGAGTTATGAAAGTATGTACCTGCATGTGCAACTCATGCTTGTGTTGATGGATAAAGGAGCCATTACTTTTGACTATGGCAACAACATAAGAGCAAGAGCACTGGAATATGAAGCACAGCATGCAGGCATGAATGGAGCGTTTAAAACTTTGAAATCAAGATCACCGAAAGGCGACACCGGAAGTTTGTTCCCGGGCTTTGTGCCGGCATACATTCGTCCATTATTTTGTGAAGGCAAAGGCCCTTTTCGCTGGGCAGCTTTAAGTGGCGATCCTGCTGATATTGCTGTAACTGATGAGCTCATCATGAATATGTTTCCACAAAACAAAGGCATGATACGTTGGATGAAAATGGCAAAGGAAAAAATTGCATTTCAAGGATTGCCGGCACGTATATGCTGGCTGGGTCAGGGCGAAAGGGAAAAAGCCGGACTTGCCTTTAATGAATTGGTGAAATCAGGAAAAGTAAAAGCACCCATTGTAATTGGGCGTGATCATTTAGATACCGGTTCTGTGGCTTCGCCAAACCGGGAAACCGAATCTATGATGGATGGCAGTGATGCGGTAGCCGATTGGCCTTTGTTAAATGCGCTGGTAAGTACGGCCGGCGGCGCCAGCTGGGTTTCATTGCACCATGGCGGTGGC
>JAKIZK010000056.1 GCA_022708055.1 Bacteroidota bacterium | reverse complement strand
AAATCCGGATGTTGAAAACACTTTTATCGTTTATAAGCAAAGAAATATTGTTGACAAATTCATAAACCTGAAACCAACGGAGGAAAACTTTGTGTCAATCAAAAAAACACTAAACCGCACGCAAAGCAATTATCTTTTGCTCCCCGAACCGGAACATGAATAGAGATAACAGGGATTGATTAAATTTGATAAATGATTGGTGCGCTACAATTGAACAAAAATATTGCTCAGTTACTCATTTTTTTATTGAGGAAAAACTTGTAATGTCAATTTTTAACAATGCAAACAACGCCGGAACATAATGAACGTATTGCAAAAATGAACTTTGCATCCGTATATCCTCACTACATTACAAAAGTGGAAAGCAAAGGCAGAACAAAAAAAGAATTGCACCGGATAATAGAATGGCTTACCGGTTATAATGAAAAACAACTGAAAACATTAATAGATGAAAAGGTAAATTTTGAAACCTTTTTCAAAAAAGCAAAACTGAATCCCAATGCCAAACTGATAACGGGAGTTATTTGTGGTTACCGGATTGAAGAAATTGAAAACACGATAACAAGACAAGCCCGATATTTGGATAAGCTGGTGGATGAACTGGCCAAAGGCAGAAAAATGGAGAAGATCCTGAGAAGTGAATAAACTATAAATTAAGAAAACCTCAAAAGTATAAACTCTTAAGGCTTTCATGTGCCCGGAACTGGATTCGAACCAGCACACCTTGCGGCGCCGCCACCTGAAGACGGTGCGTCTACCAATTTCGCCATCCGGGCATATTTTGGCAGGGCTGCAAATGTATTACATCAGTTTGTACTTATAAAATTTTTCAGACCGCCATCAGGCTACAACCTCGCAAATCACTGCCATCTACTCTTCCTAGTACTTCAAAATTTCCATCTGCATTTACTATACCGGCATCATCCGTAGCAATAAAGGAGCAGGAATATACATTTGCCAGGTCAATTACATTAATAATTCCCTTTCCATTTTCTTTTATCAAAAGCGGGTCTTCCTCATCTCTTATTAAAATTTGCATCCATGCGGGTGGAAAAAAAAGACCTTCGCCCGGCGAATAAGCCTGCGATAAAAGCTCTGTCATTCCATACTCAGAATGTACGGCACTTACACTAAATGCGTTTTTAAGTATCTGATGTACTTCATCACGTATCAGCTCCCTTCTTCTCCCCTTCATACCACCGGTTTCCATGATCACAGTATGCTGCAATGGCTGCGGAAATTTTTCTGCGAAATCCAACAAGGCATAAGTAACCCCAATCAACAGCGTCTTTTGACCTGTTGCTTCCAGTGTAATAAGTGTTGTGGAAAGTTTTTCGAATTCATCCAAATAAAACCCACTGGCACTATGCCCGCTTTTATTAATAAGCTCCTGCACCATATACACCAGCGATGCATTTTTTCTTTCAAGATAAGAAGGCAACAGGCCGATAATACACCAGTCTGAAATTTTACCATATTCTTGTTCAAACCCCTTTAGAAAACTTTCTTCATACAATGCTATATTCTTAATAAAATGACGGCTATTGATAGTGCCGGTGGTGCCGCTGCTTTCAAAAAAAATATCGCTTTCAAAAGATGTTGTCTTTACTTCATGGGATTTAAAAAAGCGAATAGGCAGAAAAGGAATATCTAACAATGAATTTACATTATCTGGAGATTTATGCACTGCATTTGCATAACCGGCATATAATGCGTTGTGGTCATACTGAAAACGAAATATTTCCAACGCTGTTTGCTCAAAGCCAACCTTATCTATTCCGAAAATTTTATGACTCCATTGCAGTGGCACGATATTTTGTGTTGTCAAATTAGTTAAATTTGTTACCAATCAAACTCAATTTATGAAGACCAGAATTTTGATGCTGTCAGCCCTAATCTTCATTGTTGCTTGCAACAAAGATAAGTTTACAACCATACCCCAGGTAAAGATCAGTTCGATTTCTCCATCCATTGTAAACAATGGCAACATCATTACCCTGAAAGGTTCTTATACTGATGATGAAGGCGATATGGACTCTGTACTTATCGTTTATAAATGGTACAATGGTGTAACCGTTGTAAAAAACGATACATTCCGTTACAACTTTGAAAGTTTGGGTGTGCCCGATAAAACCCGGGAAGCAGATATTAAAGTAACTTTTCAATACAATACTGCCAACCCCGGCCCGCCTACCCTTCCCGGCGTTATTAAAGACACTACGGCTACATTGGGCCTGATACTAAAAGATAAAAAAGAAAACCGCAGCGATTATAAAGAATCAGAACCCATTCGGCTTAAAAAAATTTAATGATTGAAGCTTAAGTCCATTCTTCACTTTTTTATATTCAGCAATATTTTTATCGCTTGCTGTGCATTAGTTCTTACGTATTCCACTTTTTATCTATTAAATATTCCGGCAGCTTTAAACTGGTATCTGCTGCTCATTTTTCTTTGCACACTTTTTGTTTACAACCTTCATTATTTTATTAAGGGATGGAAAAAATCAGATCTACGCTTAGATTGGTGTAAAAGGCATAGCCGTTATGTAGCCATTTCCATTTTTGGGAGTGCGTTTTTTATATTGGGAGGGATTGTTTGGCATTATAAAGCAATATTTATACATCAGGGTGGGTTCAATTACCGCAATCTTTTCTGGTTTATCATCATTCCTTTTGTTTCATTAGCTTACTCGCATCCGCTCAATCCCTGGAGTCATAAAAGTATCAGAGAAATTGGATTATTGAAATCGGTGTCGCTCAGTTTTGTGTGGGCTTTTACTACCGTAGTGCTTCCGGTTATTATGTGGAATGATGCACCGGCAACTATTTTCAATCAGGTGTTATTTTTATTCCTGTATCAATTTATTTTCATCATGGCGCTTTGTGTGTTATTTAATATTAAAGATTATGAAGAAGACAAAAAAGATGGTGTAAATACAGTTGCCGTAATGGCCGGGCCACAAGCCACCTTACATACAGGAAAATGGGTTTTCGCTGTGTTGATTGCTATTGCCGGATTTTTTCTTTTGCAGTCTTTCCACCTCTTACATCTTGCTGGATATGCCGCTATACTTATTCCTTTGATAATGATTTTTCTGTTGTTTCATTATTTTAAACCGGGGATGGATAGTGGGTTGTTTGTTTTCCGACATGATGGCATGATGATAGTTCAGGCCCTGCTGCTTATCTTCGCTGTATTATTTATAAATTCTTAATCGCTAACAGATGGCAAAATCGGTTAAACCTAAAAAATCTATAATAACAGATCAGGCTTTTGATTTTTTTAAAACATATATCAATAACGCATCACCGGTAGGCTTTGAAACCTGGGGTCAAAAACTATGGATTGAATATATCAAACCTTATGTGGACTCACATTTTTTAGACCCTTATGGAACCGCAGTTGGCGTAGTGAATGCTGAACATCCTTTTAAAGTAGTAATTGAAGCACATGCCGATGAAATCAGCTGGTTTGTAAATTATATAACAACTGATGGATTGCTTTATCTTAAAAGAAATGGTGGCGTAGATCATCAAACCGCACCGGCCTCCAGGGTTATCATTCATGGAAAGAAAGGACCCGTAAAAGCAGTTTTTGGCTGGCCTGCCATACACACCCGACTGAGTGCCGATAAAGAAACACAACCTAAAACAGATAATCTTTGGCTCGACTGTGGTGCACGTAGCAAAAAAGAAATTGAAGCACTGGGCATTCATATTGGTGCCGTAGTTACTTATCAAGATGGGTTTGATGAACTGGCCAATGGCAATTATATCGGCCGTGCATTTGATAACCGTATTGGTGGATTTATGATTGCACAAGTAGCCAGACTTTTGAAAGAAAATAAAAAGAAACTTCCATTTGGTTTATATGTGGTAAATGCGGTACAGGAAGAAATAGGACTCAGAGGCGCCGAAATGATAGCGAGAAGAATAAAACCCAATATTGCCATTGTAACGGATGTAACGCATGATACCACAACTCCGTTAATCAATAAAAATATTGAAGGCGATGTAGCCACCGGCAAAGGGCCCTCACTTTCTTATGCACCGGCGGTACACAATAAGCTGCTGGGTATTGTAGAAAAAGTAGCGGCTGATAAAAAAATACCTGTACAATGGCGGGCACTCAGCCGCAGCACCGGAACCGACACGGATTCATTTGCCTATTCAAATGATGGTTGTCCTTCAGTTTTAATATCCATTCCGTTGCGCTATATGCATACAACCGTTGAAATGCTGCATAGAGATGATATAGAAAATACGATTAAGCTGATGTATGAAACACTTATGACATTGACTCCAAAAACAGATTTGAGTTATTTATAATGCATCATTCACTATTATATATTGACCCGGGTAGTGGTAGCTATTTAGTGCAAGTATTAGTAGCGGCAGCATTGGGTGTTGCATTTTTTTTCAGAAATATCAAAAATGCGGTTATTGCATTTTTTACCCGCAATAGAAATAAACAAGATGATAATACCAATTCCTGATGTCAAATTCAATAGAACGGAATCCAGCTTCCTATCGCGACCCCTCAGGGTTTATTTTTGAAAAAGATGGTGTGCTTTACCGTCAGGTAAATAATTACTTCAAAGAAGATTTTGACCTTTTCATTCAGTCCGGATTATATGACAAACTGGTAAATCAACAATTACTGATACCTCATCAAACGATTCATGATTGTATATCGGGAGATGAAAACGCATACCTAACGATATTGCCCGAAAAAATTAATTTTATCAGTTATGCATGGGAATGGAGTTTTGATATGCTAAAAGATGCAGCCCTGCTTACACTTCGGCTTGCAAAAGAATCAATTCAATTCGGTTTATCATTAAAAGATGCTACCCCACACAATATTCAATGGCATAAAGGAAAATTAATTTTTATTGACAGTTTATCATTTGAAAAATATAATGAGAAAAATCCCTGGATTGCTTACAGACAGTTTTGCGAAAATTTCTTGTCTCCATTGCTTATCATGCACCATAGCAAACTAACATTAAACCAGTTACAACTGGCTTGGCCCGATGGTATTCCCTTAGAAGTTGCGGCAAAATTGCTTCCTGCAAAAACAAAATATTCATTTCATACATTTTTGCATATTCATTTACATGCAAAAGTTTCTAATAAAGCAGCTGGTAAAAGACAAAAAGATTTACAATTTTCCAGAAGAAAATTTTTAAACCTGCTTCAAAGTCTTGAAATGGTGATTCGTCGTTTGAAGTCTCCATCAACTGCAACACAATGGGCCGATTATTATAAAGAAGCAACTAACAGAAACGGTTACATTGAAGAAAAGAAAAAAATAATTCAACATTGGTTAAGCCTCAATCCGTCATTAAAATCAGCAGCAGATTTAGGTTCTAATGAAGGTTATTTTTCATTATGCTTATCAGAACATAAAATAGAAACACTTTCGGCAGACATAGATCCTAATTGTATTAATCAACTATACTTAAAGATAAAACAGGAAAAGATAAATAATATACAGCCCATCATCTTTGATTTTTCAAACCCATCTCCTGCCATCGGTGTTGACAATAAAGAAAGAGAACGTTTTACAGACAGACTAAATACTGAATTGGTAATATCGCTTGCACTATTGCATCACCTTGCTATTGGCAAAAACATCCCATTTGAAAAGCTGGCATCATATTTTTCAAAAATTGCACCCTTGCTGATTATTGAATTTATCTCAAAAGAGGATGAAAAAGTTCAGATATTGTTGAAACAGAAAAGAGATATTTTCTCCAACTATACACAAACATTGTTCGAAAAAGAGTTTTCAACTTTTTTCAAAATAATTGACAAACAGGAAATAGGATTATCCGGTCGTACACTTTATTTCATGAAAAGGAATGAAGAATAAATTCATCCAAATATTATCAATACCATTCTTTCTGGCATTATTGCCATTGTTTTATTTTCAACATAGACTTTTAGAAAACTATGCCCCTTCATTATTTCCCGACTTTTTGAAACTATCTATACTGTACTCAGGCATACTCATTTTGATTGCAGGTCTATTTTCCCTTTACTTAAGAAATTTTTCAAAAGCCTCATTGGCAGCTATCGTTTTAATGGCTGCTGATTTTTTTTATAGTAGTGTACAAGATTTACTTGCAAACATTACCGGCAGCTCTGTACTATCAAAATACAGCATTTTATTACCGGTATTTTTTATAACCATTTTATTAATCATACGCAGCATCAAGAAATCAACAAAAGATTTTTCGTCTGTATGCAGATATGTAAACCTTTTATTATTAATCTTGATCGTAATTGATATAGTTCAGGTACTCCAATCAAAACAACGATTTCAATCCCGACTAAAAAATACAGCTATCCCCTACTCACAGTTCACGAAATGCGACACCTGTAGCCGTCCTGATATTTTTCTCTTAGTGGTTGATGAATATGCAGGGAATCAGGAATTAAAAGATATTTTCAATTCAGACAATACTATATTGGATTCGTCACTTAATCAAAGAGGGTTTCATACAGTCAAGTACAGTTCATCAAACTATAACTCCACCGTTTACTCAATGGGATCTTTCTTCAGCATGAATTATCTGGCTGGTCTAAATGAAAAATTAACAGAAAACTATAAAGACATATTATTTTGCAGAGAGCTGATTAATAACAATGCGTTTACCAAATATTTACAATCAGCAATGGGATACGAAATTTATAATTTTTCATTTTTTGATTTTGGCGACCAGAGAAGAGTTGTCCAAAATATTTTAACGACCAACACCAACATTCTTGCAGGCAATACTTTATTCCACAAACTTAATTACACTTTCGGTGCGAGATTAGTCTCCCGAAAAAAAATTGAAAAAATCAAATTGACAGAACTAGTGGATAATCAAAAAATAGAAACTTTATTAAAAGAATCTTTAGATGTTGATAACAGAAAACCTAAATTCGTATATGCTCATTTTAATATGCCACATTGGCCCTATTTTTTTGATTCAGCAGGCATTCAAACACCGGTAGATAGCCTGACAGAAACATACAAGACAAACAAAAAAGCTTATATTCAATATTTAAAATATTCAAATAATAAAATTTTGAACCTGATTGATGAAATAAAACAAAAATCGAAAAATCCGCCCGTTATTATGCTTATCAGTGATCATGGATTCCGACAGTTGCCTCCTGATACTGACAAGAAATACTATTTTATGAATTTAAATTCAATCTTCCTGCCCTCTGGCAAATACGCTACATTTTACGATGGAATGAGTAATGTAAATTTGTTAAGGGCTTATTTAAAACATCAATTCAATCAATCCTGGCCTATGCTACCAGATTCCAGCATTTTTATTAAAGATTAATTTTGTCACAAGCTCCATTTATATCATATTTTATAAGAAAGTCAAAGCGGTTGCTTTCTGGCAATGCTGCTTCAGTTGTAATTATTTTATTGGTAGTATTCATCAGGATCATACAGCAATTGTATTTCTTTAATACAAGAAGCGATATGACATTTCAGATTCTGGGAGTTCAACATTTATTAAACGGAGAAGGTTTAAGCTTTGCACACATCTCGGCAGATAATTTATCAGCTTTTCAATATAGACCAATTACAAAATGGCCTCCCGTTTTCTCTTTATTATACATACCTTTTTATATCCTGTTTGGTAAAAATTATATTGCGGCTGCCATTGCAATGGGTATTGTGGCGGCCATCGGGCTAATATTTGTAACTCGAGCAATCCTAAAGACGCTGGATTTACCCATAGTATATATCAATTTATTCACACTCCTCACCGGATTTTTTGGATACTATTTTTATACCATTCCCAATACAGACCCTGTGGGTATTACGATTTTCTTGTTCGCATGTTATTTATGCCTCAAAATGATTAAGAAAGGTAAAACCTCCAATACAAGTTTATTCATATTCATGCTCGCACTTTTAGCAAGCGGACTGTTTAAATATCTTTTCATCTTACCAACAATGGTTATCCCTTTCTTTTTAATACTAAAAGGGCATTACACACAAAATAAAAACTTATTAAAAGGCGGAATCATTTCGTTTATGGTTTTGCTATTCGTGTTTGGCGGTTTTCTCCTATTTCAAAAAATAAATACCGGCGATGCCGCCTACATTCAATCAACCGCCAGAGGCTTCTTTCCGGAAAATCTTAACTCCTTTTTCCCTTTTCTTAGCGGCTCCTTTCTCAGGCCTGACACTGTTGACTATTTCTTAAGCAGCCATTCAAATTTTTCAACCCAGGTTTTTAAAGGTTTTCAAATTATAAGTCTAATTGGATTTATTCTCATCATTGTGCTCTTACTTCGAAGCAGACCTATAAAAACAATAAAAAAAACAAACATCTCATCAGACTTTTTTCTCCTCTCTTTTTTAATTTCAATTTCGCTGATTTCAATACTCATATATCTTTCTGTAACAGTAGGTAAAGAAAACTATGACTTTAGTAAATGGACTTATGTGCAGGAAGCAAGATATTATGGTATCATTATCATTATGGCGCAAATCGCAGCATTCATTGCTTTGTTTCAATTTCAAATACACAAACTAAAACTTCAAACTTTTCTTATTTCGTTACTTATTTTTCTAATGATACCTGATTTTTTTAGGGGCGTTGTTTTTAGTGCTAACCGAATAATGAATATCGGAAAAGAAACCTATGGCTGGCAATACGAACTGGCATTTCAAAAAACAACAGACAATTTACTTCATCAATTGAAAAATAAAAATCCCGGCGACAAAATCGTCCTAACCGGCACTTCCGACTGGATGACGCTGCGTGCCAGTCTCTATAGTCATTATCCGGTTTTTACAGATGTTGCTAAATTAAATAGCCCTGAAAAATTAAAAACTTCATTACCGGTTATCTTATTTGCCATCATCCGCGATGCGGATTTGAAAGACTATAATAGTTTTATATCTTTAAAAGGTGTCGACAAAGTAGGGAGCGGGCATGGCTTTCATTTTTTCAGCTACCGCATAGCGCCATAGTTTATTTACAAATTCATGTGGAAACAAATACTATCAGATAAAAAAACCTCATTCGTCATTGTAACATTGGCAATTGTTGCGAGACTTATTCATATTGTTTTCTTTTATAACATACGGGTAGATGGTATGTACCAGATGCTGGCCATGCAAAATTTTGTTGCCGGTCATGGTTTTTCTTCCTCGTTTGTGCTCCCAACTGACTTGTCCTCCATCATTTATGAACCACAGACCAACTGGCCTCCGGGATATTCTTTATTGCTGGCGCCGTTCTATCTTTTGCTCAATCAAAATTTCATCTATGCCGGCATTGCTTTGGAATTGTTGGGTGCCATAGGCTTTATCTTCATCACACGTAGATTGTTGAATCAATTAAGTGTACCCGTCCATTTTATTAATGCTTTTACAATTTTCTCCTGCTTTTTTATTTATCCGTTTTATCTCATTTGCTCTTCCGATGCAGTTGCGGTTACTTTTTTGTTATTTGCAATATCAATTAGCATCAAACTCATACAATCTCAAAAAAATTATTTAAAGCTATCATTCGGCATTGTCATTTTGCTTTTTTTGACGGGCATTATTAAATATCTACTCATTCCCATTATATTCATTGTTCCCATATTGATGTACCTGACAGCCAATGCTGACAGAAATTATGATCTAAAAAAAAGCAGTACATATATTTTTAGTTTTTTGGTCATTTCAATTTGCAGCTTATTGCTTTGGCAAAAAATGAACAGTGGTGCAGCCACCTATATCAGTTCGGGAGAAAGAGGCTTTTTCCCCGAAAATATTCTAGGCAGTTATCCTGCCATTCCTGCTTCATTCATCAACACAGAAACGGTAAGTATGGCCCTGGGCAATCATGCAACAACTCAGCTTACAATTTTCAGATTATTTCAGCTATTACATTTCGGAACATTTCTTTTTGCATGTATTTTTTTCATTCGTTTTGTATTTACACATGGTTTTCAAAACATAAGTATAAAAAAGTATTTTTTTACAACCACTTTTTTAATTTCGGCAGCCATCATCGGTTTGCTTACGTTTCTTTCACTTTTTGTTGGCAAAGAAGAAAATTATCCCGGACATTGGTGGAGCTATGTGGATGAGCCACGCTACTATGGTGCACTCATTATCTTGTTGCAGCTTTCATGCTTCGTTTTCTATGCAGCGAAAACAAATACAAATAAAAAATATCGCATTTTTATTTTCGTTGTTTTCTTGTTATTGTCAGTTGAAACCTTTCGTGGATTTATTTTTACAGCACGCAGAGTAATAAATGCAGGTAAAGAAACGTATAGCTGGCAACAAGAAAAAGAAATTCAGGATTATGCCGATGCGATTATCAATAACCAATTACAAAAAAACCCGGGTTACAAAGCCGTGGTAACCGGATCATCCTATTATATTTTTTACAGAGTGGGTATGAACAGCAAAATTCCGGTAATGATTGAAACAACACCATTGAAAAAAATGTCCAATCTTACCTCAAAAAAACCAGTACTATTATTTATCATTACTACTGATGGCGATGAAATTGATTTTAATTTATATAATCAGACAACAATAATTGGGAAAAACGGAGATTATAATTTTTATATGCTGAAAATTGAACCATCGCATTAAATCTGTTGCTGAAATAAACTTGTAAGATTCTTTACTGCCATCTACATTTACAAAATAAATGCCAGCCGCCATCAATCATAAAGATGTTTTTGTAGTAGTGCCCGCCTATAACGAACAAACCGTTATAAGAGATGTCGTAAGCGAATTAGTCGATATTGGCTATACTGTTGTGGTGGTTGATGATGGTTCAAAAACTTCTCCCGAACCCTTTTTGAAAGGATTGCCCGTTTATTTTCTGCAACATGAAATTAATATGGGACAGGGTGCAGCCTTGCAAACAGGTATTGAATTTTCAAGAGAACATCATGCCAGCTATATTATCACTTTTGATGGCGATGGCCAGCACAATGCAGATGATATTAAAAAATTATTAGAACCCTTGCAAACAAACGAAGCTGACTTTACACTGGGCTCAAGGTTTTTAAAAGGAGCCGCACATAATATGAGTGGTGCTCGCAAACAAACATTACAAATTGCCAAATTTATAAACTATATCTTCACAGGTATGAGGCTAACGGATGCTTATAATGGCATGCGTGCACTTAATCCAAAGGCTTCGGCATTAGTGAACATCCGTGAAAATGGAATGGCACACGCTACCGAATTGTTGACTTTTATAAAAAAGAATAAATTGCGCTTTCAGGAAGTACCGGTAAATATTCGCTATACCGAATATTCAAAAAACAAAGGACTAACTGTGTGGAATGGGTTTAGAATATTTTTTGATATACTCTTAAATAAAATTTTTGGATGAGTGGAATTCAAATTTTACTAATTGGCGGCGTAATCGCAATATTCATTTATTATATTGCCCGCTTTCGCAATGCATTGGCCGATCTGATTATTCTGGGCATTTTTTCTGCCGCTGCAGTTTTTTTTATTCTATATCCCGATGAAACTACCGTTATTGCCAATAAACTAGGCGTACAGCGGGGCGCTGACTTGTTATTTTACATTTGCATCTTATTTTTCATTTTTATTATTGTAAAATTATATGCACGCATTCGCAGGCTGGAATCCAAACTGACAGAAATCATCAGACAACGGGCCAAAGATGAAGCCAAAAAAACCGAATAAACTTATTTCCCTTTTTCTTTGCGCATGACACTTTAACTTATATTTTTACGCTTCATACATTCAATCTTGTTTAACCCAAATAAAATATTAATTCTTGCGCCGCATACCGATGATGGAGAACTGGGATGTGGAGGCAGCATTGCAAAATTTTGTGCCGAAGGAAAAGAAGTTTACTATGTTGCATTTTGTCTTTGTTCTGCATCACTACCTACACATTTGCCATCCGACACATTGGAGCAGGAGTGTAAGAAAGCCACCGCATCTTTGGGAATTCCGGCTTCAAATCTGATTTTGTTTAATTATGAAGTAAGGCAGCTCCCGGCTGTGCGGCAGCAGATACTGGAAGAACTATTGCAGTTGAATAAAAAAATAAATCCGGATTTAGTTTTTCTTCCTGCCGTATCAGATGTGCATCAGGATCATCATGTTATACACCAGGAAGGATTAAGGGCTTTTAAAAACACTACATTAGCCGGCTATGAACTACCCTGGAACAATTACAGTTTTCACACCCATTTTTTTATTCCGCTTTCAGCCGATCATTTAAATAAAAAAGTCGAATCATTAAAAGCCTATCAATCACAATCGCATCGCAGCTACATGAATGAAAATTTTACCCGTTCTTTAGCCACCGTTCGTGGTGTACAGTGCAATAGTGCCTATGCCGAAGCCTTTGAAATTTACCGATTGATGGGTTCCTGATTTGTTTACCAGCCCATTTTTTCTCCAAGTTTTCCCAAACCAAAATATTGATTCAGCTGCATGTTTAATCCAATCTGATTAAAGGCAGTACCGGATTGATAATAAGCTCTTGCATAACGAAACCAAAGTTTTCCCAGTTTTACTCCTGCGCCCATTGAAAAACCATTCAGCCCGTTTCCTGTGTTTCCAATATTGAGTTCTCTCCTTCTCAAAAAATTATAACCCACGATGGCCTCAATATTTTTAGTGATAAAAATAGTAGTACCAAAAACCAAATGATCGGTAAGCTTTCCAAGAGTAAAATTTTTATACCCACCGCCTGTAAACCCGTTTTCGTTATTAAACAAGGTATCTTCAAAACGGATATTAAACCGGTTGCACCTTTGAGCAGTAAGTGAAAAAGCAAGAGGAGCATTGCGCAGCTTTATGGTGGCACCCAGTTGCAGGTCAAATGGCAACTCCTCTGACCGGGAGCCTGCATATTTTTTTAACTGAAATCCAAGATTTTTAACCAATACAGATGCAGAAAATAATTTAGAAGAATCAGTATAATGAACACCTGCATCAAGTGCTATACCGTTGGATGTATATTGAGCATAACTGGAATTAATAAATTTCACATTCATTCCATAATGCCACCTGCTAAGGTATTGCCTTGATGCAGCTAGTTGTACGCTCCAATCTCGCGGGCTAAATCTTCCCAAAATATTTCCGGAAGCGTCTGTTTCCGAAAGATGGCCATAGTCAAAATAATTTATGCCACCGGCAATATTGGTATTCATTTTTTTAAGATGATAACCCCACGAAAGATGATAGACTTTTATGCCGGAATAAAAATCATTAAACACTGTATTGATT
>JAKIZK010000055.1 GCA_022708055.1 Bacteroidota bacterium | reverse complement strand
AAAAAATAAACAGATGTCAGCACTTTAATGCTAAGGAATTAATAATATACATTGTGGTCTTTTAAATGAATCTTATAATTTTCAACAATAGTATTTTCGGAATTCTTTGTGCCGCAATCTTTATATTTCTATTACCATTTATAAAAAGTAAATACTTATGGGTAAAGTCATTAAGTATTCTTTTATCGTTTTCAGTGTTATGTATCTTAATCTTATCTAATAGCAGATCGGGGTGGTTGGGTGCATTTGTGGGAGCAATATATCTTATTTTTTTTTTGGCAAAAAAATATTGGATTTTTAAAAGAAAGAGAATCGCTTTTTTTTTGGCTTTGGTTTCTTTTCTCTTTTTACTGACAATTTTAAGTAAATACAAATCAGACTCAACAAAGGGACGTTTGCATATCTATCATTTGTCGTTAAAATTATTAAGGGAAAATTGGCTTCATGGAATAGGGTTTCAAAAATTTCGTGTTGAATTTAATGAACAACAGGCAGCCTATTTTTCTAATAGGTCTTTAGATGATAATATTTCGCTTCTTGCTGATAATACTTTTTATGCATTTAATGACACTCTACAATGGATAATTGAAACAGGCATAGTTGGTTTTTTAATATTAGTATTATTTTTTGCCTTTTTGTTGAGAAGAGTAATTCTATTAAAAAAAACGACACAAACAAATTGTTTCTTACAATCTTCCATTAGTACATTAATTTGCTTATGTACTGCCTCAATGTTTTCATATCCTATGCAAGTAATTCCAATTCAGGCTTTGGTGTTAATATGTGTCGGAATAATAATCTTTTTCCCGCTAACAAGTTCTTCGAAAGTAGAATCGGTTATTAATGCTTTAGTAAAATTCGGATTTATTTTTTTGAGCATTTATTTTATCATTAATTCTATAAAAGCAATAAAAAGAAAATCTGATGTAAAGAAAGCATTTGAGCTTTCGCTAATTGGGAAAAAATCTGAAGCGCTGAGAAAATATGAAAAGGTATTGAGTAGGTATGAGGGTAAAGGAGATGTTATGTTGCTGTATGCAGAACAACTCTATTACACAAACAGATTAAGGGAAGCTTTAGTAATTTTGAACCAGGCCAAAAAATACTATGTAGATAATAAACTATATACATTAAAAGCAACAATTGAAGCCGAATTGGGATTATTTAAAGAAGCTGAGCGAGATTTTCTGCACTCCATTTATATGGTGCCTAACAGAATGACCAGCAGATTTGAATTGATGAATTTTTATTTAAATGCAGGAGATTCCATTAAAGCAAGAAATTGGGCAAAATCAATCGTTGAAATGCCTATAAAGGTACCCTCGTTTAGAACAGAGCTAATGCTTAAAGAAACAAAGAAGATATATTATTGATTTACTTATAATAATTTTTCTATTCCCCCCATGCACTACATCACCCACCTTTCCAAAGATGTTGTTTTAAAAAAGCTGATTGATGAACAGGAAACATTTGAACTGGAGATTCAAAAAAATCTTTGCATTTATCTATGTCTCTCTATTATGAGTCAGCAGCTAAGCACCAAAGTGGCTGCCGTTTTTAAAAAAAGATTTCTGGCATTATATAAAGGAAAACCTACGGCTCAAAAAATTGTGGACACCCCTTTTGAAACATTAAGAGCCATTGGCCTTAGCAATGCAAAAGCAAACTATATTCAAAACGTAGCCCGCTTTGAACTGGAGCAGGGAATGTCTTTTTCCAAACTAAGCAAGATGAGTGATGAAGAAGTTATCAGCTATCTTACACAAATAAAAGGAGTGGGTCGCTGGACGGTGGAGATGCTGCTCATGTTTGCCCTGGGCCGCGAAGATCTTTTTGCAATGGACGACCTGGGCTTGCAACAGGCCGTTATCGGGCTTTATGGTTTAAAACACCGGAAGAAAAAAACAATGCAAGCCGCTATCAAAAAAATTTCGGAGCAATGGGCACCCTACCGCACTTATGCCTGCCTGCATCTTTGGCAATGGAAGGATAATACACCCTGACCAATTCAAAAAAAAACTAACTTGCCCAAAACTCGTATAATGAAAAGAACGATATGGTTAATATTTGCAATCGCACTTTTATCTTTCAGCATTCCCAATAGCAGGAAAAAATGGTATTCGCTTTTTGATGGTCAATCGCTGAGCGGATGGAAGGTGGGCGATAATGCAGCCAGCTTTAAAGTTGAAAACGGCGCCATAGTGGTAAATGGTGAAGTGGCGCATCTTTTCTACGATGGGCATGTAATGAATCATCAGTTTAAAAACTTTGAATTGAGTGCCGATGTAATGACAACGCCGGGTTCTAATTCAGGAATTTATTTTCATACACAATACCAGCAGGGCGACTGGCCGCAAAAAGGATACGAAGTACAGGTAAACAACAGCCATACCGACTGGCGCCGCACCGGCAGCCTGTGGGCCATACAAGATGTAAAGGAAAACTATGTAAAGGATAACGAATGGTTCAATATGCGGATAAAAGTAGTGGGCAAACAGGTTACCGTGTATATCAACAATCAGTTGGTAGTGGGCTATACCGAGCCGCAAAATCCCCTGCGTGAAAAAGGAATGGAGCAACGCATCATTTCTTCAGGCACATTTGCACTGCAGGCACACGATCCCAAAAGCAAAGTGTATTACAAAAACATAAAACTAAGACCACTTTAGCGAGGGCTTTTTTTAGAAGCCGCAATCGTTTTCCAAAATCTCTTTAAAAAGGAAACCCAACTTGTTTTAAATTCGCAACCTACACTTTCAACTTTACACAATGAGCAGAAAACAGGAAGTACTTCAGGATGTCGTTATCAAATTTGCCGGCGACAGTGGCGATGGTATGCAATTAACCGGAAGCCAGTTTACCAATAACACCGCATTGATGGGAATTGATTTAGCGACTTTCCCCGATTTTCCGGCAGAGATAAGAGCACCTCAGGGAACCCTGCCCGGCGTGAGCGGTTTTCAACTTCGTTTTTCAAGCGATAATATTTTTACGCCCGGTGATATGGTGGATGTACTGGTAGCTATGAATGCAGCTGCACTAAAAGTAAATCTTACTTCTTTGAAAAAAGGCGGAAAGATTATTGCCAATACCGATGGCTTTGATGCAAAAAATCTTCGGCTGGCCAATTATCCCGAAGGAGAAAATCCGCTGGAGAATGGCAGTCTTGAAAATTATTCGGTCATTAAAATGGACGTAACCAAAATGACCCGTGAAGCACTGAAAGATATTACCCTGGGCATGAAAGAAAAAGACAGGGCAAAAAATATGTTTGTACTCGGGTTTCTGTACTGGATGTACAACCGCGATATGAACAATACTATTAATTTCCTGAAAGAAAAGTTTGGAAAGAAACCCGATATTTTAGATAGTAATATCAAAGTACTGCAGGCCGGTTACAATTTTGGCGATACTACCGAAACTTTTACTACAACCTATACGGTAGAAAAAGCAAAGATGGAGCCGGGTACTTATCGATCCATCATGGGCAATCAGGCGGTGGCATTGGGGTTGATAGCGGCTGCACAAAAAAGCGGCTTGCAATTATTCCTCGGTTCTTATCCCATCACACCGGCATCAGATATTTTGCATGATTTATCAAAGTACAAAAATTTTGGTGTAAAAACTTTTCAGGCCGAAGATGAAATTGCAGCCATTGCTTCGGCAATAGGTGCCAGTTATGGTGGTGCATTGGGTGTTACTACTTCCAGTGGTCCGGGTATTGCGCTTAAAGGCGAAGCAATTGGGCTGGCCGTGATGTTGGAAATTCCATTAATTGTTATCAATATTCAACGAGGTGGCCCGTCAACCGGATTGCCTACCAAAACCGAGCAAAGTGATTTGATGCAGGCTTATTATGGCCGCAATGGCGAATGTCCCATGCCTATCGTATCTGCTTCCTCACCTGCCGATGCTTTTGATGCGGTGTTTGAAGCGGTAAGAATTTCTTTGCAGCACATGATACCGGTTATGTTTCTCAGCGATGGTTATATAGCCAATGGCGCCGAGCCCTGGAAATTTCCACAAAGCAAAGACCTGGCTGAAATAAAAGTTTCGTTTAAAAAATCAATTGACGAAGGCGACGATAAATACAAGCCTTACAAGCGTGACGAAAAGCTGACAAGACCCTGGGCCATACCCGGCACACCAGGACTTGAGCATCGCATTGGCGGATTGGAAAAACAAGACGTTACCGGAAATGTAAACTACGAACCGGCCAACCATCAACACATGGTAAAGCTAAGACAGGAAAAAGTAGATAAGATTGCCGATTATATTCCTGAACAAAAACTGGATAGCGGACCAGAAAAAGGAAAAATTCTGGTATTGGGCTGGGGCTCTACTTTTGGTGCTATTAAATCTGCCGTGGCAGAAATGCAGGCAAGAGGTTATGCTATCAGCCATGCACATTTAAGATACATTCGTCCTTTTCCAAAAAATCTGGGAACGATACTAAAGAACTTTGAAACTGTATTGATACCTGAAATCAATAATGGACAGCTCATCAAAATCATTCGTGATACTTATTTTATTGATGCCAAAGGTTACAATAAAATAATGGGAGTGCCCATTACTAAAACAGAACTGGTATTGAAACTGGAAGAAATGATGGGTGGGATGAATTAGAATATCGAAGTCTTATTTCTTAGTTTAAGATGATATTCCTTTGCACTTTTATTACTCGAGGTGAAAACATTTTGACGGGTTCAAAAAACCGGATATTTTACCAGAATATGAAAGAATTAAGGCAAGTTATCACAAGCATATTGAAATACGAACGCTGATTTCTAAATGCAAAAAGCAGGTTTTAACGCATTGGCTAAAACCTGCTCAAAATTGATAAACAATATACTATCTACTTCTTATTCTTCTCCAGCATCTCCATTGCTTTTTGTAGCATTTCTTCAGCATTATCATCAAACGTAAGACCGGTAAAACTGATCTTGTCCACTTTTATTTCTTTTGGATGATTGGCTGTCTTATCTATCAGCATTAATCCTAAAGCAGGAATCGTTACATTTTCTACTGACCCACTGATGCTCCAGCGATGCCCGCCGGTTCCGTTATCGCCCAAATCCTTACACTCAGTAAGTGTTACTTTGCTGTCGTATAATTTTTCTTCGCCACCTAGTAATCCGCCAAACTGTTGTGCTTTATCTTCTTTACCCCTTGTAAAACTTATGCCGGTAACCGGATAAGTACCCGGTTTCGTATCAAATACAAACCGAAGGATATAACCTTCATTATCCGGCCCGTTGCTACTGGTTATCATACCACGATAAGGAGCGCCGGCCTGTAGTTTTTTCTTGTCTTTATCAACAAGAATACTGCCATTAAGATCAAAATTTTTTCCTTCAACAATGACAACTGAATTTGATTTGGGTGTTGTACTTTCTGAAGTGGAAGGTAATTCAGTAGTAGTGGTGTTTGCATTTTCCTGTGTTGATTCTGTTGCCGGTTTGTCTTTTTTTGAACTGCTGCATGCTGATAATACAAGTACAGCGATAGGGATTAACGCCTTTTTCATTTGTAGGGTTTTTATGTTATGGAATTATTTAAAATGGTAAATCAGAATACGTTTCCTGAACCGTGAGTGCGGGCAAAACAAATATGACTGCAAATGCCAAAATGGATACGATAAGACCCCACATAAAAATATTATAAGCAATACGCAGGTAGCGGTATTTTTTTGCAAGCACAAGCCCTAAAAAATAATTGTCTTTTACCACACTGCTGTATAAATAATCGCGGTCGCCCAGCATTTCTTCCATTGCCCATGAGTAATCCTGTAAACCCATTCCATGAAAGTTTCCAAAAAACAGCAGGTTGGTTTTTTTGTTTTTAATGTCATCCTGTGTAAAAGTTCCATGGCTCACATTGGGCCTCGTGGCCAAAATGGCAAACACAATAGCTGCTACGCACACACTCACCATAATAATAACCGGAAACAACAGATTAGGAGTTTTCTCAATCTGTACAAACATGGTAGAAAGAATGATACTTAGAATAATTGAGTTTACAGATATAAGAATATTTGCTTTTGAGTCAGCCATACCACTCAGGTTATTTTGATTTTGTGCCATAATGCGGAATACGGTGCTGATTCCTCTTTCGGCTTCTTTTGCTTTTTTTGCTTTTTCGGCAGCCAGTATTGCCTGTGGGTCTTTTTCTTTGTTTTTATCTTTTCCTTTTTCTTTATCTCTGTCTTTTTCCTTTTCCTTTCCTTTATCTTTCTTTTCAGCTGCTTCTGGCTGTTCATCTTCTTCTTTCTCCATCAACGCAGCCAGATGTTTTTGTTTTTCAGGTTCCAGATTTGTTTTGGCATAATCAGTAAAATATTCGTGACGTTGTAAAAAACGCACATTAATTTTTCTCCATGCTTTTTTGGACAGGTCATTATCGCCAAAATCAATTAACTCGCGGCGAAGCAATTTGCTTTTTTCTTCAAATGCTCCGGTACCTAGATGAAATAAATCTGCATCGCAAATGATTTGTTCTATCAGGTTTTCGGGGCTTTGTGGCAATCTGGTAGCGTTGATACAACCTACTACCTTAGTTTTTATATTTTCTGCTATTGCATGACTGCTGATAAATTGGTTGGCTATAACAATACTTCTGTCTTCGTGTCCGGCTGATTCGCCTCCTGTATATCCGGTATCATGAAACCATGCGGCCAATATTAATGCAAAACGGTCCTCTTCATTTAATTTGTAGTAGTCGGCCATGGTTTGGCAGCCTGCTACTACTTCTTGTGTATGTGTGAGTGTATGAAACTTAATATTTTTGCTAAGTTTATCTGACAACAGGCTCGAAACCTGTGTTTGTGCTTCCTGAATTAGGTTAAGGCTTTTGTCCATAATTGAGATAAAGATAACTATTGCTATATTTAAAAAAAATATCCCGAATGAAGATTCTTAGATTTCCGGCCTTAGCGCTTTTGCTGGGTATTGGCCTTTTGGCAGCATGCAAGCAAAGAGTAAGGGTGTTAAAGTCGCCTCCCAACTACAGTTTTGCCTTTGGCTCCAAAGATAAACTGGATGTGCGGCTTCTGCATATTTCCGGTATTACCTGGGATAATCATGATAATTTATTTTATGCCGTAAATACCGGCTCCGATACCTTGTATGCACTAGACAGAATTTCCCGTTCTATTAGTGAAGTGTATCCGATAGGCGCAGCAGGTGATTATGAAGATGTAGCACTTTTTGATAGTGCTATTTATATTTTGAGAAAAGACGGAACAATTACAAAATTTACTAAAGATAGCAGCACAGGAAAAGCAACGATTGCCAAAGTAGGCGAAATGAGTCTTGCAGGCGCTAATGAGTTTGAAAGCCTGTATGCAGATACTGCTCAAAAAGCATTGGTTTTGATTTGCAAAAACTGTGAAGCTGATGACGAAAACACAGTCAGTGCTTATGCTTTCTATCCCGACTCTATAGGATTTACCAATAAACCCATTTATAAAATAGATGCAGGCAAAGTGGATAGTCTTTCACCCTTTAAAACAGGAAAATTTCGGCCATCAGCAGCTGCCATTAACCCTATGACCAAGAAGTTGTTCATTTTATCGGAAGAAAGCAAACAATTGGTAATCGCAGATTTAAATGGCGTTGTCAACTCAGTTTTTAAACTTTCACCAAAATTATTTAGCGGCCCCAAAGGCATTGCCTTTCATAAAACCGGCGAAATGTATATTACCAATGAAGCAGAAAAAGGGAAAGCCAGTTTTGTAAAATTTGCTTTTAAAGACCCTGCAGAAGCTGCACGAAAAAGCGCAGCAGGTGTACCATACAATTTTTCGACTCCTGATGAAAAACTTGAGCTTGGCTCGCATCTCCATGAAATTTCAGGTATGGCTTGGGTGCCTTCACAAGAAATGATACTGGCAGAAAATGATGAAAAGGGTGATGTGTTTACTGTGGACTTTAAAAACCGAAATGATAATGTACGCAAGATAAAATTTGGCGGCAAGGGCGACTATGAAGATATTGTATATAAAGACTCTGCTACTATTTATATGTTGGTTAGCTCGGGTTCGGTTGTTAAAGTAAATCTTGAAAAAGATGAAGTAACGGGTGTTCCTGAAACCTATGAACTGCCTGCCGATAAAAAGAATGAATTTGAAACGATGTATCTTGATGAAGCTAGAAATTCTTTGATGTTGCTATGTAAAGAATGTGCAGGCGAAAAGAAAACAGAAGTACGCAAAGCTTACCGGTTTGACCTTGCTTCAAACACTTTTGACGAACAGCCCGCCTATGTATTGCAGATAAATGCTATTAAAGAAATACTGAATGATGCAACAGCAGAGTTTAAACCCTCGGCAGCAGCCATCAATCCGGTTGATGATAAGTTATATATTGTAGCATCAGTAGGAAAACTATTAGTAGTAGCCAATAAACTGACCGGCAAGCCGGAAAATGTAGTAAGGCTTGATCCAAAATTATTCAACCAGCCGGAAGGTATTACGATAACGCCTGAAGGCGATATTTATATTTCTAACGAAGGCGGTACGGGAGTAGCTACAATATTTAAATTTATCCGGCAAAAAAAATAAGCGACACTTTATTTACGGCTCCATATTTTTTCTGACAAAAGCAAACTGACACTTAGCCAGCAAAGCCCTATTGCGTAGCCGGCTAAAACATCTGTAATAAAATGTACCCGCAACCATAACCGGCTAAAGCCTATCAATAAAATTATAGTTACTAAAAGAAAAATGGCTACTGTTTTGTAAGCCTTGTTATTTAGAAATTGTAGGCAAAGTAGTATCAACATACCGTAAAACAACAAGCTCATCATTGCATGACCGCTTGGGAAACTAAAATTTGAAATCCCTTCTACCAATGGATGTGATGGCCGGGGGCGGGCAAGTATTTTTTTCAGCATACTCATTAAGCCTACACCTGCCAGTGCAGCAATCGCATTGGCAGTAGCCCATTTTTTTTGTTTGTAGTACAATAAAACAACTATCATCAACAAATTGGCAGGAACTAAAAATGAATGATTGCCATAAAAAGTAATAAACCGCATGAAATGGGTAATCGTAGTATTCGCTGTTTGGTTTACTGAGGCCAACACCCAATCGTCAATCCATTTATAGCGAACAACAAAAACCATTAGATAGATAATAACAAACACAAACAATGAAGCAATAAAAAATCTGACAAAAAATTGTGTGTTCCCTATCGGGTTTGTTGATTTCATAAACGGTAATTGTTATGACTATTCAAACGTACAAGAAAAATTTTTCGGGCGGATATGCTTTCCAAAAACAATATTAAATATTCAAGAGAAACTAATAAATCATATTGAACCGGGTGCCAATAGAAAAATTAAGCGAACGTTCCTTTTTGGAATAACCTGCTGTGCCTGTAAGCAATAAACGATTGAAAGGCATAAAATAAAAACCAAAGCCGTAAGCTTCATGCCAGTTTTTTGCATTTTCTGATTTTAACCACACTCTTCCTATATCATAAAAAGTGGTGAGGCCAAATGGGCCGGGAAGTATGAATGAGTTAATATCAAATAACTTAATCCTAAGTTCAACACCGGCATAGGCAACTGAATTTCCGGCGTACCTGTTTTTTCTAAAGCCCATCAAACCATTTTCGGCACCCAGTGTAAGTGCTTGAAAATATTCAAATTTTTTATTGAACAGATGTGCTGCTCCAAATTTTAATACCGTTACCACTTTTGCGGGATCTCGTACACTGGCATGTATGGTCATGTCAGAGCTAAGCTTGGTTACATTATGGCTGTTTCCTTTTATATCAAACAAAGCAGAAATTTCATTTTTCCAGCTGATACCTCTTGTAGGAAAAAGTTCATGGTTTTGATTATTAAAACTGAAGCCAAGTTTTCCGCCGAAATATGATTTTTTGGAAAATACGGATGCTGAATCAATTCCACTTTGATGAAAATAGCCAAGAATATTCTGACGATTATCCTTAAACCTGCCGTTGTAATAATAAAACTGCGGCCCACCATAAACAAGCAGCCTTTCAAAATATCTTCTTCTCAACAATGCAGTAAGTTGCAGTTCCTGATATTTAATTTTATAATAGTCAAGCAGTCGTGCTTGTCCGCTTGTTTGTGTTTTGTTGCCCAGTCCAAAAAAATTGCGAAGCATGGGAACTGCAAATCGAATATTGGAAAGCAAGTCAATATTTCTGGTGATATGGTTAAACTCTCCTTTATATTCAAACTGTATTGCTTTTTTAAATGAATATAGAAACCCGATTCGTTGATCGGTGGCAAAGGGCAGGTTGCGAAAACCGGAAGTACGTTTCCAATAACTCATACCGGTTAAAAATCCATCATCATGATTATAACCTAATCTTAAAGCAGGAAAGCTGTTGTTATTGTATTGAAATCCCAATATACTCTTTGATTCTGCTGGTGAATAAGCGGTAAAACGGTTTTTGCTGCGACCTTTATTTTTAATCACATTCAGGTCGCCCCGGCTGTCGTATAACAAGGTTTCTACACTGCCCTTTATATCAAAAGTATCATTCCCTTTTCCGCCAATGATTCTTATTTTAATAACTGATTTTGCATTGTCTTCAATTTCAAAAATATCATCATCATTTAGTCCAAATAACCGTATTTCTTTTGTTACTGATGGCTGAAATATTCTGTTGTACATAACAAAGCTGGTATCGCCGCCTTTGCGTGCATATACCTTAACCTGCAATCCCTGTCCATAATTACTTACTTTGAAGTATTCTTTTAAATTGCTGCCAATGATGTTTACTTTTTTTGAAATGAAATTGTAATATGTAATCGCTTTTTTCTGTAATACATTTCGGCGACTAATGAGTTTGTTGATGATCTTTTCACCTGTTAATGAAAAAATTTCGGGTGGTAGTCTTTTTACCGCAGCGCTGATAACATCGTCGCTAAGCTTAGATGTAAAATCTGCAATGGTTGATTTCCAGCTATCGGCATTGAGTGAGGTGAGAAATACCCGGTCAAAGTCTTTTGATGCATAACCCAGCCAGTCAATATCAGGAATATTGTTTCTAAAACCTTTAAAGAAAGGCAGTACCCTGGCTCCTACCAGCTTCATAGATAATCCATCGGAATAAAAGAAAGCCTGATCTCTGTCTTTCGGAATGGGGTAATAAATTTTTCCAACACCTGTATCACCTACCTGCCATTCCCACTGGCCCATGTGTCTGTCAAAATCACCTATCAGCATGTCCAACAGCCGGGCTTTTAATACATCGGGTTCATAAGGCCGATGATTATTTTTCTTCAACATCTCGGTAAAAAGTTCAGTAGAACTTTTTGTTTTCTTATCATCAATTTTTGTAAACCTGTCTTCGAGGATTGCCACATTATTTGCAAAATCGCTTCTGTATTCTTTGAGATCAGGATCATCGGGAACATAAAATAATTCAGGTTCGGCTGCTCTTATTTCAACTGCTTTCGCAAGTCCGGGAACAATTAATGCGCCATAGGGAAAAGAAGCTGAGTTCAATTCATTTGTAAGATCTTTAGTTACCATATCGGTATAAGGGCCGGGAATTCTCAATACCGGATTTTTCTTCAATTTGCGCAGTACCCAGTCTTTACCATTATTATCCTTTAGCCGAAGCGATTTTGTATGCTTGCCACCGCCAAGACCGGTTATGGTTAATCCTCCTTTTTCTTTTTCAAGGTCTAACACTTTCATATTTACGGGCTGCGACCATTCTCGTCTGTAATTCTGACCCATAAAAAGTTTTTTTAAACCCGCTACCGGCTGAAACTCGTTGCTGGCAGCTACTGCAGTATCTCCGGCTTTTATAATTCTTGCCAATGCCTGTGTATTTATAGTAGCAGTATCGGGCGGCAGCGAAAAATTTAGCACTTGGCCTTCGTATCTTTTGCGAACGGAATCGGTAACGGTATAGAAGCTAAGTGTAACGTTTTTGTTGGTAGATATTTCCAAAACACCAAAACCGGTAGCCTGGGTAGTAAACTCTGTATTTTTATTTTGTGTTACCCTGTTTGTCTTACAGCCGCCACCGCTCACGATATAATTATAACCATTATCCCGGATGTATTGCAGATTATGCTCATGGCCTGAAAGAAAGACAACATTGGGTGAAGAGCGACGTACCACATCAGTAATCTCATTAATCATATCAGTATAAACCGGATGACGAGTATCTTGTGGTGTGCCAAAAACACTGCGGGCAATGGGATAAACAGAACCTAAAATTGGTAAAGGAATAAATAGATTTGGTTTTAAATCAGTAAAAGGAAAAATATGTTGTTTTAAAGTAAAAAATCCACCATGAGGCCCATAGCTTTTAAATGGGTGATGACAGGCAAGTAAAACTAGTTTTTTAGAATTGCGAACGATCAAATCTTTAATTTGTGTTACCAGTTCGTCTTTTGTTTTACAGGGGCAGTCAGATTCAATCTCCGGCTTATCGTGTGGATGCAACCACCACTGGCTATCAAAAAGAATTAAAACCGTATTGTCATCAATCTTTACTTCAACCGGGCCGGGGCAACCCTCCTCAGGAAAATATTTTACGTTCGGTTTTTCTAAAAGATCAACATAAAGCTGCTGCCTTACAATAGCATCAAATCCGTTTGGGCTACCGTTTTCCCAATCGTGATTGCCCGGTATCATATATACTTTTGCAGGCGTATTATCTGCAACCGAGAGTTGAGAATCTAAAACAGCTCTTGCCTGTTCATAATTACTGGCTTGAGCATCGGGCAATCCGTTTTTATATAAATTGTCTCCCAGAAATAATATAGTAGTCTTGTTGTCAAGCGGAATAAATGTTCTGACTGCATCTACCACAGGGTGTCGTCCGTCGGTAAGTTGCCCGGCATCACCTATCAAAACAATACGTTGAGCCAATGTGTCTTTTTGTGCGCAGAGATGAAATACACGCATCAAAAAAAAGGCAGATAGAAGAATATATTTTATTTGACTCACCCGATTTGTTATACCTCGTTATGGAATAAAGTTTGCGAACTGAGCCTGTCTGCTTTTAATAAATTTTGAATAAATCAGAAGCGGCAGATTCAACCCATAAAATATCCAAATTACTGAAAAACTTAATCCACAACAGCGATTATGTGTAAAAACCTGCCAGAATTATTTTTGTGGCACAAAAGAAATAATTATCCGGATTTTGATTACTTGATGAAGAAATTGTACCTTTTCAATCATTTTTACCTTTCTACATTAACCAAAACCTGCAATTATGAAAATAAGATTATTGTTACTGTTCACTTCTGTAATGACCGTTTTGTGTACTGACGCACAAGTAAAAGGAGATTCAGCAACTTCACCCGGCGGTCATTTTAGCACAAATGGTTCCCGAAAATTCTGGATGGGAACAAACTATCGAAAAGAGTGGAATACACCACTTACCGTTCCGGTTATTAATTTATCGACCGAGCATGGAGGGCTTACCCCTGTAAAAAGAGGAGGAGGCAAACAAACAAAATCGCTAAGGCTGGAAGACCCGCAAGGAAAGCAATATACATTTCGCTCCATTGCAAAATTTATAACCAGCAAAACCCTGCC
>JAKIZK010000054.1 GCA_022708055.1 Bacteroidota bacterium | reverse complement strand
AATAGGATACCCGAGGTGGGATAAAGCCATAGCAGTAAGTAAAACCGATGCAAGTGTAAATGGCCGTGGGCAAACGGGAGATTCTGCAAATATTTATTATGTGCCGTTTGTAAGAGATTCTCAAAACTATGTCAATGCATCATTGATTGTAAAAACAAATCCGGCAGATACATCTTTTAGTTATTTGTGCGACTGGCAGTATCATAATCGTATAAATGGCGCAATGACGTTGAACACAACTGCGGAAAACCTTGCAGTTTTGTTTATGCTTCACGATAAAGATGTTTTTGGCTACAACAGATTTGAAATAATTGATTCGTCATTATTTTCCAATTATCCTATTCAGCCAACTGCGACAGGCCGTGAAATTCGAATTACTAACAGTTCCGGTTTTCGTAAACAAAACAATAGAACCGCTACAGCAATCTTAGTTTGTTATTATACCTACCATTGTGGAACAGTAAGCTGGTGCAATGATAATGGGGGTTGCGATTACATGAACTGTCCTACGGGTAAATGTCGTGTAACAGGCGAAGAATGTGAATATTATGATGAGCCCCCTTCGGGCGGTGGTGGAGGAGGCACAGGCGGCGGAAGTGGTGGCGGTAGCGGAGGCAGTGGTGGCGGAAGTGGTGGTGGCGGCGGCGGCGGCACACCACCCGAATGTGGTGAGCCATTACAACCATTGGCAGGCAGAATCAACGTAATGGACCCCTGCGGCCCGGGCTGGGTGCCGGATTATGGAGATGGAAACACTGTTTCATCAGAACCTGATCCTTGTGCAAAAGTTGCTCCCCTAAAGACTGATACACTTTTCAAAAATAATATCAATGTATTGAAAACTAAGCTAAGCGGAGACAGAGAATATGCATATTTACATAAACCCGACGGAAGTTGGCCTACAAGTTTAATACCCGGCATTCCTAATGAATGTGAAGTGAAAGTATCATTATATACAGGTATGACAAATCTTAGAAATTATACACATATACATAATAACTCATGTGAGTTGCCCATATTTGGAACAGAGGACTTGAAAACTATAGGAGAGTTTTTAAATGTGCATAAATACTTGTCGCCTCAACATAATTTAATGGATAGTTTAATGAGTTTCGGTTTATTGACTGATTCCGCTTACTATGTTTTGGTTATAGATAATCCGAATTCTTTAGAAAATTTTTATTTTGAATATTTCTCGGAAGACGGCTCAAAGGATATTAAAGAGTTGTCAGATAATTATAACTCATACAACATCAAAAGAACAAACTCATCAGCTACAAATGAACAACAATTCTTACAATTTTTGAAAAGAGAGGGGATTGGTATGAAACTATTAAAAGCCAATAGCAATTTATCAGCATTTAGCATTTTATCATTAAACAGGAATAATAATTTAGTGACGACTCCTTGCCCCCAATAAAAACATCATTAATACATATAAAACTAGATATTATGAAAATACTCCTTCTAATTTCAGTAATTCTAACAGGCTGTTGCAGAATGATTGCCCAACCCCCTGCACCCGGAAGCAATGTTACTAATAATTACATCAACAAGTTTGAGGGCACATGGCTTTGGGTCAGCGGTAATGATACACTAATATTAAAGTTGAAAAAAACTAATAAGAGTTTTGGCGACTTTACCAAAGATGTACTTTTAGGTGTACACAAGTATGTAAAAAATGGGGTTGTTTTTGACGATGCTCTAAATAAATATGACAGTATGGTTTTATATTATAAAAAAAGTACTGTTTTATTATCTCAAAATCAAGGTTTGGATACCTCAAAGGTTCTCGGGTCAATTAATGATTTGACAAAGAAAAAAACAAACAATCTCTATTTACAATACATTGTTGGTACTCCACCTACCTTAATCTGGCATTTGAAAACAGCAGAAGGTACATTTATTGATCCTAATTTTCAATACGGATTAACCATGCCGAAAGATTTGATATTGACGAAACAATAGATGTAAGACTCTCTTCTTTCATTATTCATCATTTCTTGTTCAGTATTTATTATTATTTCAGCTCCTTTCATCATTCCCTGCCCCTCGTCATATATTATTAATATTGTGATCTGTGGGGCTTGTTCAATATTCATTATTATATTATGAATGAACATTTTCGTGTACGTTTGTATTTCAATCTTTTTATTTTTTAATGAATCAATTTCTACAAGTACAACCCGAAATACGGGAGGCTCTGGCTACACAAACGCCGGTAGTAGCGCTGGAGTCCACCATCATTTCTCACGGCATGCCTTATCCGCAAAATGTAGAAACTGCATGGGCAGTGGAGCAAACGGTAAGAGAGAATGGCGCCATTCCGGCTACCATAGCCATCATCAATGGAAAGTGCCGGGTGGGATTATCAGCACAAGAATTAGAAACATTTGGCAAAGAAAAAAATGTATGGAAAGTAAGTCTGCGTGATATGCCCATTGTAGTAAGTAAAAAAATGCTGGGTGCTACTACTGTGGCAGCTACCATGCGCATTGCAGCTATGGCCGGTATTAAAATTTTTGCAACCGGAGGCACGGGCGGTGTACATCGCGGTGCCGAAACAAGTATGGATGTTTCAGCCGACCTTACCGAAATGGAGCATACTTCCGTTGCTATTGTATCAGCCGGAGTAAAATCCATTTTGGACATCGGGTTAACTTTAGAATATTTGGAAACAAAAGGCATTCCGGTGGTAACTATTGGGCAGAATGAATTTCCCAGTTTCTATTCTCGCAAAAGCGGTTTCAATTCTCCTTTACGATTAGATACGGCAACTGAAATTGCCGATATGCTAAAAACTAAATGGAGTTTGGGTTTACAAGGCTCGGTATTGATTGCCAATCCTATTCCTGATGCGTATGAAATTCCTGCAGCAACAATGGAAACTCATATTTTACAAGCGCTGGATGCTGCTCAAAAAAATAATGTAAAAGGAAAAGAAGTAACTCCATTTCTATTACAATATATTGCCGAACATACAAAGGGTGAAAGCCTGGAAGCCAATATTGCACTCATAAAACACAATGCAAAACGGGGTGCTGAAATAGCTGTGGCATTGGCTGGTTGATGTAGCACACACGAATACCTGTTTTCGAAAATCATCATTGCCCGACGAAATGTACCTTTGCGGCTATGCAATTAGAAGCATTATATCAAAAGGCAGCTGCCTTTGGATTCTTAACTGTAGCAGAAGGTGTTTTTCTTTATCATCACGCACCGCTTACCGATTTGATGTTTATTGCCGATGAACTTCGCAAAAAACAAGTGCCACATGGAAAAGTAACCTGGCAGATAGACCGGAATGTAAATACCACGAATGTCTGTATTGCCAATTGTAAGTTTTGTAATTTTTATCGCATACCCGGACATGCAGAAGCATATATAACTGATATGCCTGCATATCGTAAAAAAATTGAAGAGACAATCAAATACGGAGGCGATCAGTTGTTGTTGCAGGGAGGCCATCATCCCGAACTGGGTTTGCAATTTTATGTGGACACATTTCGACAAATCAAAAAAGAGTTTCCGCAAATAAAATTGCATGCACTGGGCCCGCCCGAAGTAGCGCATATTACCAAACTGGAAAAATCGACACACCGTGAAGTGCTGATGGCATTACAAGAAGCCGGAATGGACTCATTGCCCGGCGCAGGAGCTGAAATTTTAATTGACCGGGTTCGCCGACTGATAAGTAAAGGCAAATGCGGCTCGCAAGAGTGGCTCGATATTATGCACGAGGCACATAAACTAAACATCACCACATCGGCAACTATGATGTTTGGCCATGTTGAAACGATTGAAGAACGATTTGAACATTTGGTAAAAATAAGAGAGGTGCAAAGCCGCAAGCTTGAGGATGCAAAAGGTTTTCTGGCATTTATTCCCTGGACATTTCAAGATGTGGATACTTTGCTTGCAAGAATAAGAGGCGTACACAATCTTACAACTGCCGATGAATACATCAGAATGATTGCGCTTAGCCGTATCATGTTGCCCAATATAAAAAACATTCAGGCGAGCTGGCTTACGGTGGGTAAAGAAACAGCATCAATTTGTTTGCATGCAGGCGCCAATGATTTTGGTTCCATCATGATTGAAGAAAATGTAGTGAGTGCAGCCGGTGCACCCCATCGCTTTACTTATAAAACCATTCAGGAGGCTATTCATGATGCAGGCTTTGAGCCTCAGCTTCGCAACCAGCAGTATGAGTGGAGAGAACTACCCGAAATGATTGAAGAGCAAACCATTAATTATTAGCAGTAAATTGAAATCAATACAATGAAAAAAACGTATAACAGATTTAGGAATATCGCATTGGCTGAGGGTATTTCCTTTCTTGCGCTTTTGTTAATTGCCATGCCATTAAAATATTTTGCAAACTTACCTATGGCCGTTACCATTATGGGCAGCATACACGGAATCTTATTTGTAGCATTTATGATATTTGCCTGGGAAGTAAGAAATGAATACAAAAAAGATATGAAATGGTTGTTGCTTGCATTTCTTGCATCTATTTTGCCATTCGGCACTTTTTATATGGACCACAAATACTGGAAGCCGGAAGCCACTGCAGCAGCCTAAACTTTTATGTTGCTACTTAGGATGCTTCACTACCCGATTATTAATTGGTTTTACCGTTCTTAAGAATGCATAAATGGCTTTTAGGTCTTCGTCTTTCATTTTGCCATACATACTCCAGGGCATAAAAGTATTGTCTCTGCCCGGCCGGGTATTCAACATTTTCTCTGAAGCATTTTCTCTGAATTTTTCTACAAACATGGCTTCGGTCCAGTTGCCAATACCGGTGGCACTATCGGGTGTAATGTTAGCCACAGCAACTTTGAAAACCGGATTATCAAACAACGTTCCGCCAGCAAACATTTTTGAAAAATCAAAACCCTGAGGGCCGCGGGGTGTATGACAGTCGGCGCAGGCTGCTACAGTAGTTAAATAACTTCCATAAGCAACTATGTCAGATGGGTCTGGTATTTTATTATTATCAAGATTGCCATCGGGCAATGGTCCTAATAAGCTCATAGGAATATCCAGCTTACGTGGCATGGTTTGATGCTCCACAGGTTTAAGTGTTCTTATGTATGCAACAATTGCCAGCACATCACTTTTGGCCAGCTTACTGTATGAGTGATAAGGCATGATGGGAAATAAAGTATCTCCCTTTTTATTAATTCCCCTGGTAATTACCTTTATTATATCCTCGTCGCTCCAGTCTTTTAATGCAGTAGGAGTAATGTTGGGTGGCATAACCACACCGGGAATAAATTCAGTTTTTGTAAATGGAAACCCGGCTCCACCCCCTTCGGTGCCGGGTACAATAGGCATTGAAAACCTTCCGGTATCTCTAATACTATGACAATCGATACAAACGGTGACATGATTGGCGAGATACTCACCTCTGGCAATTAGGTTTTTGGCACTGTCTTCTTTAGAAATCTGATTTTGTGATTGTTTCTGACTTTTGTTTTGACAAGATGTAATGTAAACGGTAGTGCCTGCGAATAAAAATAGTGCAGCCACTATGAATGATTTTTTCATAAAAAAGGTTTTTGTTTCTAAATGGGCAATTTTGAAATGAAAAGGTAAAATATTTCATTTGTTTTGGAAAATTGTTTTAATGAAATTTTTTCAGGATGCTTATTTTAATTATCAGGATGTGTGAATGAGATAGTAAACCGGGGAAGGGTTGTCTTTATTATCCTCTTTATATTTGCTTATGCCTACGAAGGAATATTTTCAAAATATTTTTGAACCCGAATTGATTGAAGCGATTGAAAAACAAGGGAATGTAATTTCTGTAAAAACGGATGATGTAGTGCTTGAAGCCGGACAAACAGTAAGAGCTTTTCCATTTGTAATCTCCGGACTATTAAAAATATCGAGACCGGAAGCCGATGGAAAAGAGTTGTTATTATATTATATCAATCCGGGAGAAAGTTGTGCCATGTCTTTTACCTGCTGTATGCAGCAGTTTCCAAGTGAAATTCGTGCAGTTGCAGAGGAGGATTCCGAGTTGCTTTTATTACCCGTAGGTGTAATGGACGAGTGGCTGGTAAAATTTCCTACTTGGAAAAGTTTTGTGATGAGAACCATCCGATCCCGATTTCAGGAACTACTGCAGACCTTAGATCAGGTTACATTTCAAAAGCTCGACGATCGGTTGATACATTATCTAAAAGAAAAATCAAAAGTAACGGGTTCACCCTTGCTTAATCTTTCTCACGAGCAAATAGCAACCGACCTGGCCACTTCCAGAGTGGTAATATCTCGCCTTTTAAAAGCAATGGAAAACAAAAAGCAATTGTTGCTTTATCGCAACCAAATAAGGCTGATGAAGGATTTGTAACATTAGTAACGCCCCGCCAAATAATGCAGACATAGCTTTGTGCTCTAAAACTTAAGAGATGAAAAGGAATATGGGAAAGGCAGACGGCATCATCAGAATACTTGCTGCTATTATAATAGCAATACTCTATCTCACCAATACGATTTCGGGTACTACAGGTATTCTTTTACTTGCATTGGCAATTGTATTTCTTGTTACCGGATTTTTCAATCGCTGTCCGCTGTATTTACCCTTTCATATCAATACAATAAAAAATAATAAATCGAAATAATATGACACACGAAGTAGAAACTCAATGGATGGGCAAAATGCAGTTTAATGCATTGGTAAATGGCCATACGATTGTAATGGATGCACCGGAAAGAGCAGGAGGTGAAGACAATGGTGCTATTCCAAAACCATTTGTACTTACTGCTTTATCGGGTTGCACCGGTATGGATGTTGTTGCATTGCTTCGCAAAGCAGGAAAATCTATCAATGATATTAGCTTGAAAGTAACAGGAGAAATAAGCAAGCAGGCTCCCATTGTTTATACAGCAGCTCATGTTGTGTATGAAATAAATGGACCTGAGGAAAATGAACAGGCAGCATTGGATGCCATAACCGCTTCGCAGGAAAGAATATGCGGCGTAAGTAATATGCTGAAAAAAATAATGCCCGTAACCTGGGAAGTGAATTATAATAATAAACAAATTTTCAATAATAAGCAGGCCGAAGTGGCAGCTTTGAATTAAAAAAAACATACTATGATTGGCTTTTTAAAAAACTTATTTAGTGCCGGGCCCGATGTAGATTATGCTGAAATGGTAGCAAACGGCGCACAGATTATTGATGTAAGAACACCCATGGAATACAAGGGAGGCCATATTAAAGGGTCGGTGAATATTCCATTAGATTCATTGCAGCGCAACTTATCAAAGATTAACAAGAACAAACCCGTGATTACCTGTTGTGCTTCCGGTATGCGGAGTGCTTCCGCAAAAAACATTTTGAAGTCAAATGGATATACCGAAGTGTATAACGGCGGCGGATGGTCAAGTCTTCAAAATAAACTAAACTAAAATGTTGAACAGAATTTTAAAGGGTTGGAGTTTTATTCGTGTATTTTATCTGTTGGCAGGTGTGGGCATGCTGATACAGTCGGTTGTAAATAAGCAATGGGCTTTTGCAATCGTTGGATTGTATTTTGCTATTATGGGATTGTTTGCACTGGGTTGTGCAGGCGGTTGTTGTTATACAGCTGCTTCTAATAAGCCATCTGAAAATTCAATTCAAAACACAGAATATGAAGAAGTAAAATAAAGAATTGCATTATGAATCAAACAAAATCATTTGCAGATATTATAAATTCGGAAAAGCCGGTACTGGTAGATTTTTTTACCGAATGGTGTGGCCCTTGCAAAATGATGGCCCCGGTGTTGAAAGAATTGAAATCAAAAATGGGCGATAAACTAACGATACTTAAAGTAGATGTGGACAAAAGCCCGGAAGCCGCCGCTGCATATCAGGTACAGGGTGTGCCCACTTTTGTTTTGTTCAAATCCGGCGACATAAAATGGCGACAGTCGGGTGCTATGCCACTTCAAACATTACAAAATATAATTCAACAGCATCTGTAATTTATTTCTCTTGATTTAACTACAAAATGATAATTTCAACGAAAATTTGTTCATGAGATTATTACTTGTTTTTTTATCATTGTGCTTTTTGGGTACCGTACATGCACAGGACAGCATTGCCGCACACTATAAAATTTATAATGTAAAATCAAAGCAACTCATTTCGGTTGACAAAATAGTTACCGATATGAATAATGCTGATGTATTGTTTTTTGGTGAGCTGCATGATGATAGCGTGGGTCATTTTCTTGAGCATAAAATTTTTGAAGCACTGTATCAAACTTATGGAGACAAGATTGCTTTGAGTCTTGAAATGTTTGAAACCGATAATCAATTAGTGTTGAACGAATACTTAGCAGGAAAAATTGATGAGAAGCGTTTGGCTAAAGATGCCCGATTGTGGAATAATTATAAAGATTATCGACCCATGGTGGAGTTTGCTAAAGCAAATATGCTACCCGTAATAGCAGCCAACCCGCCGCGCCGTTATGTAAGTATGGTAAGCAAGGGCGGTATGCAACCGCTATTGGAACTAAGTAAAGAAGCAAAAAAACTACTCCCCCCACTGCCCTATGATACTTTGCCCGGTCGTTATCGCGAAAAATTTTTTGAAACGATGAAGGGAAGCCCGGGCGGCGATAATCCCAAAGTATATTATAGTCAGTGCTTGTGGGATGCGGGTATGAGTTATAGCATATACAAATATTTAAAAAAACACAAAAGCAAAAAAGTATTTCATTGTGTGGGAGGTTTTCATACATCCGAAAAACTGGGCACAGCAGCACAATTACAAATGAGAAATAAAAAACTGCGCATCTTAAATATTGCAACGGTGAGAGATGATAATTTTAATAAACCTGATTGGGATAGGTTATCATTGTTGGGCGATTACATTTTACTAACCGATCCTTCGGTAAAGAAAACCTTTTAGAAGTTGCGGATTCTATTGGCAGAGAATTTCATTAGATGATTTACAATACACGCCGGCAACGCCCGATGAATTGCGTATAAAGCACAAGCATTCTTACGTGTGTTTAAAAACAATTCAATCTATAAACAACCGTTAAAAGATTGAAAAGCTTGTTTTTGTCAAAAACAAGGGCTATCTTTAGCAACTATCGTTTTCCAAACCCTTTTAAAAATATGTGAGTATGAAAAACAGGCACTTTATTCATTCGCATCAATCTGCGAAAATTTACAAGAAAAATTACAGAAGTTCCATTAATCTGGTTCGATTTGTAAAATCGGTTTTGGCTGTAATGATAAATGGATCGGCAGCAGCATCGACTCATTATTATCATAAGCGATAAACGATTTTTTACTAATCCTTACTGTATAAAAAAAAGTCCTGCAGGCAAAATGCAGGACTTTTTTTATTTTATAAATCATATTTTAAAACATTCTCATATTGCGCATTCCTCTTTCCATAAACTTGGGCATACCTTGTTGTTGCGTAGCATTCTTTCCTCCCATTTTATTTAGATTGAAAAGAAAACTCACCATAAAATATCTTCTTAAAACATTGCTGCGTACATCCTCATAATAGTTATCACCATTATTGCGGCTGATGCTTTGATTTTGATTCAATATATCGTTTATGGAAAACTTAAGCTCACCGTTTTTGTTTTTAAACAATTGCTGGCTGATGCTTGCATTCCACAAGGGTACACTTTGATTATATCCATCCGTGCGACCCGAATTGATATAGTAGTCAATATCGGTTGATATGTTTAATCCCTTTTTAAATGTATAACCCAAATCGCCGGAATAGGTTTGTGTAAAATAATGTGAATTTTGAATCGGGTTTACCGAATACTTTACATTGTTGTAAGCCAAGCTTGCATTGAAAGCAATATCCCATTTTTCTTTCAGGCTGAAGTTGGCACCGGCCGTTTGTGTGATCATCCAGGTTTTACCAATATTGGTTTGCTTGTATAATTGACTTACATCTTTGTTGTAAGAAACAAAAGTTGTAAAGTTCAAACTAGAGCCTTTCAGTTTTACATTTTTAAAAGGCAAACCCAATGTAATAAATGAATTGGCATTAAAAGCGCCATTCATATTTATGGGTTTGCTCAGCTGTACGCCCCTGCTCAATGTATCAATGCTGTTTACAATCTTGTTTTGAGGAATGCCCACGCTAAAGTTGGTAGCTATAAACTTAAAGGTGGTCATATTGAAATTATTAAAGCTGATATTAAAGCTGTGATTGAATTCTTGCTTCAGCTCAGGATTGCCGGTTTTAACAAATAATGGGTTGGATACATCGGGTACATTTTGCAACTGAGAAATAGAAGGTTGACTGGTTCTGCCATTATATCTTATTCTTACACTTTTGGTACGACTGGGTGTCCAGTTGAAATTTGCCGTTGGAAAAAAGTTGGTATAACTCTGTTTTGTTAAAGAATCTTTTCCGGTGATGGCCAAATGGCTCATACTACTAAGCGTGGCACGCTGTACACCTACACCCAATTGAAAATTGTAAAGTTTGTTTTGTACACGATAGTTAGCTCCAAAACGATTAGCTTCAAATTCATTTTCAAATGAATTGGTAAGCATCAGGTTGGCCACATCATATTTACCATTGCCCACATTATAGTCATAGGTTTCTTTATCGGAGCTGCTTTTGTTTTTGGTATAAGCATAATTGAATTCAAGAATTTTATTTTTGCCTACCGGTTCGGTATAAGATAGGCTTAAGGTATTGTTGTTGTTATTTGTTTTTTGTTCATTTTGCTGGTTTTGATCTTGCAAAAAAGCAAGGGAGCCATCGGGCTTATAAAAACGGACGGGCGAAATATTAAATCCTTCACTCTTGCTGTTGCCAAAAGAGTTGCTCCAGCCAATGGTTATCGTTCTACCGGGAGTATGAAAACGACGACGATACAATAAATTGCTATTCACACTTACACCATTTCTTTCATTGGAATTGATAGAATGACTTGACTGCGATTGATAATCCGATCCGGGAATTACAGATCGCACCAAAGAAGAATCATCATTATTATTTTCAGAATGTTGAATCGTAAGACTGGGGGTAAATAAAATTGAATTCAATGAGTCAATTTGATATTCTACACGCAACCTGAAACGATGATTCTGGTTCTCAGAAACTCCGGTTGAATTTTGGGTGAGGTAAGTTGTAGAATCTCCCGGAAAAAATGTTTGACGATATGTATTTTGCTGCTGATTGTTTCTGGAATCGGAAAGAAAATAACTGCCATTGATGGTTAATTTTTTCCACTCATTATTAAAAGTAATACCCGATGATAAAGAGCGAGTGATACCGGACGAACCGGCGCCGCCAAAGGCACCAAAACCACCTCTTGAAGACATCATACGCATACCGCCTCCACCAAATCCACCGCCACCTTCACCTCCAAAACTACTGCGACCGCCACCGCCGCTTCCCATAGCACTAAACCCACCCATTGAAGAAATGATATCAGAAAATGAAAAACCTTGCTTATTGATATTGTTAGCATTAAATAATAACGAAAGACGTTGATTGCCGTTGAATTTATTTAAACTGATATTGGATTCGTATCGGCCACCATTATCATTACTATAACCGCCGCCTACCAGTGCACGGCCAAACACACCTTTATTCTTGTCTTTTTTCAACACAATGTTTACCGATTTGGTTTTACTGCCATCGTCAATCTTGGTAAACTTGGCTTGGTCGCTCATATCATCAAACACCTGTACACTTTCCACCATATCGGCTGTTATATTTTTGGTGGCCAGCTTGGGATCGTTACCAAAAAATTCTTTACCGCCTACATATACTTTTTGTACGGTTTCGCCTTGTGCGGTTACGGTTCCGTCTTTACCCACCTGCATACCCGGAATTTTTTTCAGCAAGTCCTCCACCGTTGCATTGGGTTTTGTTTTAAAGGCATCTGCCTTAAACTGAACAGTATCGTTTTTTATTACAATAGGAACATTAGAAGTAACCACAACGCCGGTAAGTTCTTTTACTTCTTTTTGAACAATCAATTCTCCCAAGTCAATATTTTTATTTTCCTGAGTGATTGAAAAATTTTGAACAAAGGGTTGGTGGCCCAAATGGGTAACCGTAAGCTCGTAGTTGCCGGCTACTAAAGCTTTGATTTCAAAAGCTCCTTTTTTATCGCTCAATGTATAACTGGCGAGCGAGGAGTCTTTCAAATCTTTAACCGAAACCGTAGCATCAGCAATGGGTTGCTTGGCGGTTGTATCTGTAAGCCGGCCTTTTACGCTACCGTCCATTCTTTGGGCCAGCGCTGCGGTTACAAATAAAATGACAAATGAAAACGAGGTGATAAACTTCTTCATAAAGTTGATAAATGTGTACGAAAATAGACGTATTACCGCTAAACAACCTTCGCATATCATCCAAAAAAGACCGAAAAAAGTGTGAAATGCACTATTGGGCAGATGAACGGTTAATCTTTGCCGGGGAAAAGAAAATCTTTATTGCGTATTTGAATGGCCTGATCCAGAAATTTATTGCCGGAAATTCTGTTTTGTATGGAAATGCTTAACGAAAGCATTTGCCCTATCAAAAAGCCCAATCCCAAGTCTTTATTTTTTGATATAGCAGCAGCGGCTGCCAGTCCACATGCTATGGATGTGAAGCTAAAAATTTTTGAAAAAGTTAACTTTCTTTTTGCAGTTTTGTATAGATCTAAACCAATATCCGAGAGAGAGAATTCTTTGCCCATCTCCTGAAAGCTGATTTTGTGCTGGCCTTTCATAAATGAATTGCCCACTCGAAAAAGCAGGCCGGTTTCATATTTATTAAAAATTGTATCTGTACAATACTGTGCTTCTGCCCGTAAGAAAAATGTAAATGCTATAAAGATAAGAATCAGCTTCATGATAGTTCAGTAAAAAAAGTTACAAAATTAAATTAACGAAAGGAATTGAGTAATTATTTTTCTTTTAATTCGCCAGATAGAATAATATTGACAGCAATTTTTTCAATTACTTGATCTTTTGTAAATCCATCAATATCTTGAGTGGTTAACTGATGCGTGAAAATATTATCTTTTTTGCTTGTGAATAACGGCAAAGAGAATATTCTCCATTTTATTGAATGTGGCAGATTGCTTTCAATGTTTATTCTATTTACAACTTTTTTCATTAATCTCTCTGCATCTCTCATTACAGTTTGAGGATCTGAAGTTTTGCCACTGGTGAATATAGGAGTATATACTCTTTTTGTTTCAGCATCCTGTAGTTGCAATGCTTCATCGTTCGAAATAAATTTTATATCATTTGATGCCAATAATGTTTTAAATTTGAGTTTAAGCGTATCGTCAAGCTGCTTTCCACTATAAGAAATACAAGTTGGCAGATAGTTTCTCTTTGAAGATTTAGATTGGTTATTGTTTTCTACAGGCTCTTTTTCTAAAGTATGCTTAGGCGAAGAGCAAGAGCCAATATATGTTATTAAAAAGATTAAACATATTTGATTCATACAAAATAGATTAATCAATGATCATAAATATAAAACGTCTTTCTGAGTTTAATCCGCAAATAAACTACAAAGTCCCATTCCGGAACTACAAGCTGATTCACATGCAGCTAATAACTCAAAACAACAAGAATACTCTATAAAACAATTCATTGAACAAATAACATATAGAGACCAACACCATTCAACCGGGAAACCTCAACTTTTTTACATCTTTAAATAAACTAAACTCAAAATATTTTCAAAGTTTCCCCTAAAAAACAAAAGCCGCTTTACTCCTCCAATCTATTCATACAGCCATACTGCTGCTTTAAAAAATCATCGTAATAATCTGCTTTTTGAAAGAGGTTGCGAAAGGTTTCTACTCCGGCTTCTTTTGTTAAATCCAAATCATAAACTATACAACTCAATACAATATTTTGCTTCAGGCAACTTAACACCAATCCATTGGTGCGGTAGTTTTCTTCAAGTAGGTACTGATACAGCGGTTTTATTTTTGTTGAGTCTTCAGGCATCTGACATAGATAAGCATCGGCAGCAATAAAAAAATTCTCGGCATTATAGCTGATTTTTATTTTGGCCGAGCCTTCTTTTACACTCCAGTTGTTTACACCTTCGCGGGCCAGTTTTACATCTTTACC
>JAKIZK010000053.1 GCA_022708055.1 Bacteroidota bacterium | reverse complement strand
AACAACTTGTCTGTTATATTGCCGGTTATTGAACTTAAACCTTCTGTAAAATCATTAGATGCGGTAACCGTTACAACTCGTAAGCCACTAATAGAGCAAAAGGTAGATCGTACCATTGTAAATGTTGCATCCTCTGTAACGGCTGTTGGAAATACGGCTTTGGAAGTATTGGAAAAATCGCCTGGTGTTACTGTTGATAAAGACGGGAACATAAGTCTAAAAGGAAAACAGGGAGTAGTGATAATGCTGGATGGTCGTCCCAGTTATTTAAGCGGAGCCGACCTTGCCAATTTATTAAGTAATATGAGTGCGAGCCAGCTTGATCAAATTGAAATCATGACCAATCCTCCTGCAAAATATGATGCGGCAGGAAATTCAGGGATCATCAATATAAAAACTAAGAAGACGAAGCAATTTGGACTTAATGGAAATCTTTCTTCCGCTTTCAGGCAAGCATATTTTGCAAGTGTAAAGGAGAATGCCAATTTGAATTATCGCAACGGTAAATTTAATTTGTTTACCAGTTTGAACTATGGCACTAATATTAAAAGAGAAGGATTAGATATCAGCAGAAATTTTCTTGACCAAAATACAAAAACCATACTTTCCGTTTTTGATCAAAAAGCGATCATGAAAAGAAATGGTAAATCATTCAGTGCAAAAGCCGGTTTGGATTATTATGCCAGCAAGAAAACAACTTTAGGATTTGTATTAAGCGGATTTAGCAATAGCAGGTTGAATGATAATAAAACTTATACTGATATTTTTGACCCACAAAATGTGTTGTTGAAAAAAACAGCAGCATTGTCAAACAATGATTCAAAGTGGAAAAACTTTAGTGCAAACGGATATTTTAAAACCGTACTGGATTCAATAGGCCAGGAAATATCGGCCGACTTTGATTATATTCAATATAGCTCAACCAACATACAGCCATTAATAAGTTTCTATTACGATAACAATGGACAGCTAACAAAAGCACCCGACACATTAAATGGCAATTTGCCACAGGATATTACAATCTATAGCGCCAAAACGGATTATACAAAACCATTTAAAAATGGTGCGAAACTGGAAGCAGGGTTAAAATTCAGTTTTGTAAAAACAGATAATAATGCAAATTATGATACGCTTAGAAACGGTCAGCAATACCATGATTATAACCGCAGCAATCACTTTGTATATGAAGAAAATGTGAGTGCGGCTTATGTAAATCTAAGTATGCCATTGAGCAAAAAATGGACAAGCCAGTTTGGTTTGCGTGCCGAAAATACGCAATCAAAAGGTAATCAATTAACCACCGGAATTTCATTTGATAGGAATTATCTTCAACTTTTTCCCACAGTATATTTTCAATATGCTGCAAATGAAAAAAATCAGTTTGTGATAAATTATGGCAGAAGAATTGAAAGGCCTGATTATGAAGATCTCAATCCTTTTATTGAGTTTCTGGATCGTTATACTTTTGAAAAAGGAAATCCGGATTTGAAACCACAATTCAGTCATAATATTGAATTGAGTCATACCTACAATAGTTTTCTTACCAGCACTCTGAATTTTAGCAAAACCACCGACATTATTCAACAAGTGATTGAGCAAAATGAAGCAACGAATGAAACATTCATCAAGAAAGCAAATATTGCGTCTCAAACACAATATGGATTTTCTGTAACGGCATTTAAGCAGTTTACAAAATGGTGGAGTGGAAGTGTTTATGCAAATGTTGCTAACAATCATTTTAAAGGCATTGTAAATAATGACCAAATTTCTATTGGCGTAACTTCACTTACTTCACAAACGCAACAACAGTTTAAATGGGGTAAGGGATGGGAAGCAGAAGTATCAGCTATTTTCAGAACCAAAGCATTAGAAGGTGTAATTTTTATTCAGAATATTTTTCAGACAGATGCAGGTATTGGAAAGCAGATTTTAAAAGGAAAAGCAAATATCAAACTGAATTTCAAAGATATTTTTAATGGTTCTGTTTACAAGGGTTATATTAAGTATGGCACGGTAGATGCTAAATTTACAAACACCAATTTTCAACGTTCGTTCATCATAAGTTTTGGCTGGAGATTTAATAAAGGAAAATTGAAAGCCAACGGGGGCAGAAGAGAAGGTGGAGCTTCAGAAGAACAAAACAGGGTAAAGACCGGGAACTGATAAAAATTGCTCCTCATGCATACAAGACCTTGCCAACAGCAGGGTCTTTTATTTTTTTGGCTGGTGTTATTTATATTTGTAGAACACCAAACCTAACGACTATGCCGTCATTTGATATTGTAAGCAAAGTAGAAGCACAGGCCTTGGACAATGCTGTGAATGTAACTTCAAAAGAAATCACCAACCGTTTTGATTTTAAAGGATCACACGTACTTATTGAACTGGACAAAAAAGAGTTTGTAATCAAGCTCGAAACAGAAGATGATATGAAGATGCGACAGTTGGTAGATGTTTTGGTAAGCCGTGCTCATAAGCAGGGAATAGCACCGGAAGCTTTTGATTTGAGCAAGGAAGGAGCACAAAGTGGAAAAGTATGGCGCAAATCTGTAAAAGTGAGAAATGGCCTTGCACAGGAAGATGCAAAAAAGGTAGTTAAGTTAATTAAAGATTCGGGCCTTAAAGTACAGGTATCCATAAATGATGATTTGGTGAGGGTTACCGGTAAAAAAATTGATGATCTGCAGGAGGTTATAGTTTTATGCAGAAATGGAAACCTGGACTTTCCGCTACAATATGTGAATATGAGGAGCTAATGGGTTAATAAGCCATATAATTTGTATTTTTTTGTGGAAAAACCTGTGCGAAATGGGTGCATATCAAATTACCCAAAAATTTGGATTGGGCTATTTTAAGTAGCTATATTTGATTTACAACTGCACAAGTTTTAGAAATAAAACAAAGTGCCTGAGCTAAAGAATCCCCTCAAAAGGAAACTATGCTCATGGAGCAAAAAAAGCCCCTTAAAAGGCTAAATTGTCTCCTGAAAGCGTCGGGTAAACGGAAATAGGGTCAAGGCCTGAAATAAGTTCACTTGGCGCTTTCCCTTTTTTGCAATTTTACACTTGTTCAGTTAAAATTTTCGGCCTATCTTTGCCGCCCTTCGGATATAATACCGGATAATTTAAAATAGTGAAATTGATACGGCTCTTCTGATTCTCAAATTCAATAAAGAAACTGGAAAAGACGGGCAGTAGTAAGTAAAACACCACTTAATATGAAAAAAGGAATTCATCCCGATAAATATCGGTTAGTAGTTTTTAAAGACATGAGCAACGGCCATACATTTTTGAGCCGTTCTACTGCAGATACCAAAGAAACTTTGAAGTGGGAAGATGGTAATGAATATCCATTAGTAAAACTGGAGATTTCAAGCACTTCACATCCTTTCTTTACGGGTAAAAATGTACTGGTAGATACAGCCGGCCGTATCGACAAGTTCAAAAAGAAGTACGCAAAAAAATAATAAATTTATTATATTGTGCAGAGCTTGAAGTGAAAGCTTCAGGTTTTGTTTTTCATGGCTATACTTTAGACCTCTCGGATCTCCGGGGGGTCTTTTGTTTTTTTGAACTTACAACTTAAATGAAACCCCTGCATAAAAATTCCACAAGCTGCGAGTTGTAAATTCTGAATTCATTTTCAAACCCACCAAAAGACTAAATTTTTGCCTTGCATCATACCTTGTTGCAATTTTTCCAACGATACAAAAACGAGTACTGCCGTTATAAATAGAGAGACCGGGACCGCCGTTTATTCCTATAGAGAAACGGGCATGTGAAAGGTATTGAATTCCGGCTGCCAGATGTATAACCTTGTAACCGGGATATTTATAAGTATAGCTGCTTGTGGATTCTTTTTTGCCGATAAAATAATCGAATCCACCGTTGTAAGAATACGAGATTTTCTTATTTGGTTTCGTAAGTAGCGTATTTGCTTTTGTTACTTCAAATCCTGCACCTGCAAAATGTGTTTCTGCAAATATTCCAATAGGAAGATTAATAAAGGTTGAAACAGCAAGCCTGGCTTTTTTAGAGGCCTCTTTTTTAGCGACAGTATTCGTTTGGCTTTGCAGCCTTATGGAAAAGCAAGAAATTAAAGCAAAAAGCATCAATCCTTTTCTCATACGTTGCGGGTTACTTTATTAAGCAATAAAATTGCATCTTTTTAAGGAATTAACAACGTTGGATAACTTTCATTATCAAAAATGTCGAACTTTACGAACTTGTTTCCGGCTTTATTAAAACCATTTGCATTTGAGTGTATTGGCAAAATTATCAGTGTCGGTTTGTTTGTTGCTGCTTACTTACATAGGTAGCGCACAGGTTCCCGTTTCTCTACCATCCAATTTGAGGGTGAAGACAGTGTCAACACAAGCGGATAGCTTACAACTTGATTCGGTAAGTATATTGCCAACAACATTTTTTATTAAAAATATTGAAAGCTCCTTTTACCGGTTAGATTTTGTAAATGCGAAATTGCATTGGAACAAGAAACCGGCAACTGATAGTGTAGTAATACAGTATCGAGTATTTCCTTTCAACTTAACTGCATCTAAACAACGCATCAGTTATGATAGTGTCGTAAATTTTTTCTACGTTAAACCATTCGTTTTTAATGATGGAGCCGGTTCAATTCAAAAAGGGATTTTCAATTTTGGAGAATTAAAGGCGGAAGGAAGTCTGGGTCGCCAGATTGGTTTCGGCAACAGTCAAGATCCCGTTTTAAACTCTTCTCTGAATATGCAATTGAGTGGAATGTTGGGCGATAGTATAGAAATACAGGCTGCCATTACCGATAATAATATTCCAATTCAACCCGATGGCACTACACAGCAGTTAAATGAGTTTGACCAGGTTTATCTGCAATTCAAAAAGAAAAATTGGCAACTGAATTTGGGCGATATTGACATTCGACAGAATAAAGATTATTTCCTGAATTTTTATAAGCGGATGCAGGGTGTTTCTTTTCAAACAAAAAACAAACTGAGTAATCGTGTTGATGCGGCTACTTTAGTAAGTGGCTCCATAGCAAAGGGAAAATTTACACGCAATATATTTCAGGGTTTAGAAGGCAATCAGGGCCCTTACAGGCTTACTGGTGCCAACAATGAATTTTTCTTTATTGTACTGGCAAATACCGAACGGGTTTTTATTGACGGGCAGCTATTGCAAAGGGGCGAAGATCAGGATTATGTAATTAACTATAATACTGCAGAGGTAAGCTTCACTCCCAAACGAATGATTACAAAAGACAGCAGGATTCAGATTGAATTTGAATATGCCGACAGAAGCTATCTCAACTCAAATCTTTATTTATCACAGGAGTTTGAAATAGATAAACGGCTGAAATTGCGACTGGTTTTTTTTAATAATTCCGATGCCAAAAATTCAACCATTCAACAATCGCTGGATGATAAACAAAAACAGTTTCTTTCCGGTATTGGCGATAGCATTCAACTGGCATTATTTCCTTCGGTTACGATGGACACTTTTTCAGCCGGCAAAATATTATATGAAAAAATAATTGTTATGCCCGGTGTTGATTCGTTTTATCAATATTCTACCAATCCGGCATTGGCAAAGTATAATTTGTCTTTTGTAAACTTTGGTGTGGGCAACGGAAATTATGTTCCGGATTTTAATGGAGCCAATGGAAAAGTATATAAATATGTGCCGCCCATAGGTACGCAAAAGCAGGGTAGTTATGAACCTGCTCAAATATTGGTAACACCCAAAAAACAACAGATTGTAAACCTTGGCGTCGATTATGCGATAAGTAAAAGCGCAATTGTAAAAGCCGAACTGGCAACCAGTAATAATGATGTGAATACTTTTTCGGTAAAAGATAATGGAGATGACCGGGGCTGGGCCGCAAAGTTTCAATATAACAACAGCAGCGTATTAAAATCTGAAAAAGGAAATCAACTCAGCACCACATTAGATTATGAGTATGTACAAAAAAAGTTTAAACCTCTGGAGCGTTTGCGTTCTGTAGAATTTTCAAGAGACTGGGGTTTGCCACTACTACAGTTGCCAGCTGACGAGAACATCATCAAAGCAGCCGCTACGCTAGTTACCCGTTCAAAAAATACATTTACTTATCAGTTTATTAATTATCATAGAAGTGATCAGTATAATGGTTTTCAAAACTCATTAACGCAGAGTGGGAATATAAAGGGATGGCAAATGAATAACCAGATAGTATTAACCCAGTTTAATAATAGCAATGACAAGGGATATGTTTTTCGGCCTGTGTTGGATGTAAACCGACAGTTTAAACAACTAAGGAACTGGCGTATGGGCTTTCGTTATGCATTGGAACAAAATGCTCCCAGATATAAACAAACAGATACACTAACGCCATTATCTTTTTATTTTGATAGCTATTCGGTTTACATAAAATCTGACGATGCAAAAAAAAATAAATATGGGGTTACTTTCTTTACCCGAACTGACCGTTATCCGGTGAGCAAGTCATTTGTAAAAGGAGACCGAAGCCTGAATCTGAATTTACAAACAGAATTACTTTCAAATCCTAAGCGGCAGTTTTTCCTGAATGCCACTTTCCGCAAATTGAAAATATTTGACTCAACCATTTCTTTGCAGAAAGGTGATGAAACTATTTTGGGTAGAGCTGAGTACAGTATGAACGAATGGAATGGATTGATAGTCGGAAACCTTTTGTATGAAACTGGAGCAGGGCAGGAGCAACGCAGAGATTTTGCATATCTTGAAGTGCCGGCCGGTACCGGGCAATATGCTTGGATTGATTACAATAGCGATGGTGTGCAACAATTAAATGAGTTTGAACTGGCGGCATTTCCCGATCAGGCAAAATTCATTCGCATTTTTATACCTACAAATGAATTTCTTAAGGCTAATTATATCACATTCAGTTATAGATTCGACATCAGTCCCAGGTCAGTTTTAAAAGCAAAAGATTTGAAATCTTTTGAAAAATTTATTTCAAAAATTATTCTTACCACTTCTTTACAAACCAGTAAGAAATCATTATCAACCGGCAGTTTTGAGTTTAATCCATTTAAGTATAATATTAACAGCGCTGCTCTGATTACTGTATTTACTGACTTGTTCAATAATTTTTCATTTAATCGGGGAAGCAGCAAATGGTTTTTCGATTTTAGCAATCACCGGCGAAATGGTAAATCATTATTAACCTATGGATATGAAAGTAACAGATTGAACGACTGGCTGCTTAAATGGCGGATGAATATGGGAAGAACTATGTCAATTTCGCTCAATGCAAAAAAAGGATTGATGGAGTTGTTAACGCCTCAATTTAATAATCGCAATTATCAACTTACCATGTACAGTCTGGAGCCTGCATTTGTGTATAATAAAATGACTAAGTTTGGAGTTACAGCTTCTTATAAGTTTGATGACCGGAAAAATAATCCACTTTTTGGCGATCAAAAATCTACCTCTCATTCATTTACATTAGAGTCTGTTTATTCTTCATTGCAGAGATTTTCATTAAGAGGTAAGTTTACAGTAAATGGCATCAAATATCGTGATGCAAATACTACTCCAATTAATGCTGCTAATACCACGGTTGCATACATCATGTTGGATGGACTATTGCCGGGCACCAATTATCTCTGGTCTATGGAAATAAGAAAACGATTAATGAATAATCTGGATCTTACGATTCTGTACAATGGCAGAAAATCGGGTTCCTCACGAACAGTTCATATTGGAACAGTGGGTGCAAATGTTTTATTTTGAAAAACAGTTTATTTAAACATTGAATCGAAAGTGCATTACGTCGCCATCTTTGACAATGTATTCTTTTCCTTCAATTCTTAATTTTCCCGCCTCGCGGCAGGCGGCTTCAGTACCATAATTAATAAAATCATCGTAGCCTATTACTTCGGCTTTAATAAAGCCTTTTTCAAAATCGGTATGAATGACACCGGCAGCTTGAGGAGCTTTCCAACCTTGCTGAATGGTCCATGCCCTTACTTCCTGCACACCGGCAGTGAAATAGGTGAAGAGATTTAATAATTTGTAAGTAGCATGAATCAAGCGATCCAATGCAGGTTCTTTCATTTTATATTCATCCATGAAAAGCTGTTTGTCGTCATGGTTTTCCATTTCAGAAATCTGTGCTTCAATGCTATTGTTCATTATGATTACTTCCGCTTTTTCATTTTTTACAGATTCTTTTAGCGCATCAGAAAATTTATTACCGGTGTGCATAGAAGCTTCATCAACATTGGCTACATACAACACTGGTTTTAATGTGAGTAAAAACAAATCTGCAATAGCCGGCATTTCTTCTTTTGACAATTCTAATTCACGAATGCTCTTTCCTTTTTCAAGGTGTTGTTTACAACGAATCAGCGTTACTAATTCAACTTTTATTTTTGGGTCAGTCTTGGCCAGTTTTTCTGATCGTTGAATTTTCTTTTCTACGCTTTCTAAATCTTTTAACTGTAGTTCGGTGTCAATAATTTCTTTATCGCCTACCGGGTTGATGGCGCCTTCATCTCTCAAAATATTTTCATCTTCAAAACAGCGGATGACATGAATGATGGCATCTACCTCGCGGATATTGCCTAAAAATTTATTGCCCAGACCTTCACCTTTACTGGCTCCTCTTACCAGGCCGGCAATATCAACGATTTCAATTTGAGTAGGTACGATTCGGTCAGGCACTACCAGTTCTGCCAGTTTGTTCAATCGAGGATCGGGTACATCTACCAGTCCAACATTGGGGTCGATGGTACAAAAACGATAATTGCTTGCCTGCGCTTTGGCACTGTTGCTTACTGCATTGAAGAGTGTTGATTTACCCACATTTGGAAGTCCTACGATACCTGCCTGTAAAGCCATGATTGTTTTGAAATTTTTAAATGTGACTCAATTTTTGAGAGCCGCAAAGGTAAGCCATTCAAAGTTGGCACTTATCAAATAATCAGAATAACTTATCTTTCGCATTGGGTAATAAATTCTACAATTAATTAAAGCCTATGTCATTAAGCAGGATTTGGTCGGCATTTATTCTTACCGCCATTTTGGTAGCCACTTTTCGTTTTATTTTCAGTAATAGTCAGGATGATATTTTTGGCCGAATGGTAACCGGCACATCAAAAGATGAGTTTAAATATGTTGCCATAGGCGATAGTGCGAGGGGCGCACAGTTAGAAGCTGCAATGAAAAACTTTGCGTACACCCGGCAGCAAAAGGCGGATAAAGAAACAAAGTACATTGTTACCGACAATAGAAATGCGGATACAGTTATTAAACTGCAAAATGAATTTCCTTCCCTTAGAGCAGTTTCTTATGATTATATACTTGGGCGCAAACATAAGCCTGTAGATGGTGTGATAGCAACTTGTAAAGTAGCAGTAGAAATCTGTATCGGCCTGATAGGTATTATGGCTTTGTTTATGGGATTTATGGGAATAGCTGAAAAGGCGGGAGGTATTCGTTTTTTGTCAAGAATTGTAGGACCATTTTTTTCAAAATTATTTCCTGATGTGCCCAAGGGTCATCCGGCACATGGCCACATGATGATGAATTTTAGTGCCAATATGCTGGGACTTGATAATGCGGCAACTCCGTTTGGATTAAAAGCCATGGAGAGTTTGCAGGAACTCAATGTAGATAAGAACAGAGCCAGTAATGCACAAATCATGTTTTTGTGTTTACATGCGGCAGGGCTTGCGTTGATTCCTACTTCCATTATCGCGATTAGAGCAAGTACAACTGCAACCATTGATGGGCAAGTATTGCGGGCAGCCAATCCCACCGATATTTTTCTACCCAGCCTGATTGCCACTTTTGTAGCTACGGTGGCGGCAATGATTATCGTTTCATTTAAGCAACGAATTAAATTATTGCAGCCCGTTATTTTAGCCTGGTTACTGGGTATTTCGGCCATCATTGCCGGGTTAGTAACTTTTATTGTGTCGTTGAATACAATTGGAGTCAATATGTTTTCGGAACAGTTAAGCACCGGTTTAATTCTTTTTGTGTTTTTAGTAATTGTATTGGGTGGTGTTTATAAAAAGATTGATATTTTTTCTGCTTTTGCAGAAGGGGCCAAAGGAGGTTTTGAAACAGCGGTTAAAATTATTCCTTATCTCGTAGGAATGCTGGTTGCCATTAGTCTGCTGCGTACCAGTGGCACTTTTGATGTAATAATTGATGGAATCAAAAACTTGTTTGCAGCACTGGGTACTGATACCCGATTTGTAGATGGCTTGCCTACAGCACTGGTAAAACCTATGAGTGGAAGTGGTGCAAGAGGTATGATGGTGGATACGATGAAGGCTTACGGGCCTGATAGTTTTGCAGGCAGATTGAGTTGTATTTTGAATGGAAGCAGTGAAACAACTTTTTATGTCATTGCTGTTTATTTTGGAGCAGTAGGAGTGAAGAATACCCGATATACCATTGGAATTATGTTATTGGCTGATCTTGTAGGAATACTTACTTCAATAGCGTTAGCATATCTGTTCTTCGGATAGCATGATTATAGATATGATTTCATGAGTTTTAATAGCACGAATTTGCAACAATAAAAAAGAGGCTGAATTTTCAGCCTCTTAAGATAAAAATCAAATTATAAATTTAGTTACTGGAAAATGCAGTAAGCAATCTGGCAATACCTGTAGTACCTGTTGTCTGGTATCTGCCTCTGAACACTAAGGTATAACTTCTAAGTTGTGTAGGATTAAAACCGTTCAATACAGCGAGCTGTGTCATAGTTCCGGTTTCTCTTACATATAATGTGTCGGTAAGCGATGATGCATAAGGGATATAATCGGTAACGCCTGTAACCGGAATATTGGTAAACACATTAGCTGCTCTTTTCAATGAGTAAATGTCAACATTAGGTACAGCAGTTGAGCTGTAGATAAAATTGGCGAATCTTACTCTCGCAGTAGTATCACTTGGTATAACAATATTGTTCTGCACTATTTTCTTCTTTGGATTGTTTATAGAATCATAAAGAAAAATGGTATAGTAACTTTTTGGTTGCAATACTTCGGCAAAACTTAATGGAACCTGTGTAGAAGTTATCAAAGTATCTTTTACTAGAAAAGTTTTATAGCCTGAAGCGATGGCAACATTTGAAGGTGTAGAAGGAAATGTAGAGTTAAATGCAAGCGCAGCACCTGTAAGCTGATTTGCGTCCACATATACATAATTTCTTGTGCTGTTTACAATACCATTGTACACTTGTACAAATGACTTATTTGTATAGTCCGTATCTTCTGGCGAATGTTCACGACCTGTTTCTTTTTTGCAAGAAACCAGTGCAAGCAAACCCAGAACAAAACAGCCTGTTGTTATTTTTATTATATTTTTCATATTCGTTATCATTTTCTGTTAAGAATGGGGTTTGTTTACGGTTTGGAAAACCAGCACTCTAAAGTGTGATAATTATTATTTGTTGGGTATGCCCCAATTGATGTTAATGACGGAATATTGTAAAGATACTCCGAGTTGTAACGGGGGCGGCAGCGATATACTAACTTACCCAGATTTGTTGAATGTAAATCGGTGGTTGAAGGCGGCGTAAATCCTGCATATACCTGAGCTCCTGTATCCGGATCAATATCAATATAATGATAACGACGCATATCGCTCCATACATTTTGTACACCCCATGCATACATTGCAATATATTTTTGCAACATTATTCTGGTTAATGTTAAATTGTTGGCAGATGCAGGAACAATATTGGGATCTGCGAGATATGTTGCTTTATTTGCCGGAGTAATTTCCATTCCTATAGGAATATTTACATTGTATTTTGAAGTGAGCATATCAAAATTCAGACTGATGCCATTTGTATAAGCAATTAATGCGGCCGGCTTTTGACCCTTACGCAATAAAGCTTCTGCTTTAATGAACTGCATTTCGGAAGCCGTCATTACCGGCCATTCTGCTGCATCCCTAAATATATATCTGCCCAGCTCAGGATTGGTAGGATAACCGGAAGTAAGGAAAGAAGTACCCATAAAACTTTCGGGTCTGTCATTGGTAGCCAACCCACTTGATCCTAACCAAGGTGTGATACCTTTAAAAGTATTGTTTGGATTGGGGCGCAGTATATACCAGGCTCTTGGGTCAGATACGCCTGTAAAGGCACCAGGATTGGCACCACTCATCAAATCGGCAATAAATGCACTTTGACGAATACCGGTTGTGGATGCGTTTACATTACCTCTGAATGGTCCAAAGTAGTTGTTTGTTCCTGATGTGCCTGCACTTTGGAATTTACAAGTTACATTATCGGCATTTGAAGTACAAGATAAGTCGGCATACTGTATCACTTTATCGGGGTCATAAGTTCCTTTATTACTTATGTATGCATAAGAACGGGCAAGTATTCCATATACAAATTTTTTCCAGCGACCCAAATCTCCCTGATTAAAATAAAAATCACTGTTTGCAAAATTCGTGGGGTTCATATTGCCGCCGGTTCTGTTCAGATAATCCAATGCTCTGAAGCAGATAACACGAATGGAGTCATACACTTCAGATTGTGGATCATAGTTAAACTGTTGTAAGCTACTGTTGAATGCCTGGCGAAGGATGATTTCGCCATATTCATTTGTTGTCTCCATCATACTCCAGGCTCTGAGTGCCCATGCTGCACCCACAAAATCCCATTTTTGCTCTTCCTCACCCCATTGTATAATGCGGTTCAGATTTTGCCCCATACCATAATAATGCGCAGCCCACATAGAGCCTAAATTATCGCTGGTACCTACAGTGCCTCCCATTCTGTCATAATTGGATGCATTGGCAGATGTAGGCGAAACGGGTGATGAAGTAGTGGAGTAGGTGCCCCAAAACTGTATATATCTGCCAATTAGCAATGCATCGCCGGCTAATCCATAGGCACTGCCGGCAGCTGAAGAGCTACCCACTATACTGCCAATCAGACTTGGAAATATTACTTCCACAGGCTGCTTGACGTTAGCATTTGGATTGGCATAAGCCTCGTCAATTTTTTTGCTGCAGGAGCTAAAGAACAAAGCTCCACAAAGCAAACTACCTGTTATATATTTTATTTTATTTTTCATCTGTTTAAATTTTCTTTTAAAGATTATTATTTAAAAGTGGCTTTGATTCCAAAATTAATACCCATAGGCGTGGGGAGGTTGCCATAGTCGAAGCCCATACCACCTACACCACCTGCAGAAGCCGTATTACCACTGGTAGCAGGATCTGCACCACGGTAATTGGTCATCAAAACAAGGTCATTTGCAGTTGCAAATATGCTAAGAGACTTAAAGAACTTCATGCCGCTCAACATACGTTGAGGCAATGTATAGTTCAAAGAAATATCTCTTAAACGGAACCAGTTTACATTATGCTCAATAAACTCTTCTTCCGGCATTGCAGTAAAGTAGGTTTGTTGGAAATAAGGAACTACACTGATGGTGTTAATGGTAGGTGTTGCCGTATTCTCCTTTCCATCTTCCAAAACACCTTGCACTACTCTTGGAGTCATTCTATCGGCAGTGCGCTGGCTCTTACCGGCAAGCGTTAGATACATATCAGTTGCATTAAATATATCGCCACCTACTTTTAAGTCCCAAAGAAAACTAAGGCTCCAGGCTTTGTAACGGAAACTGTTCAGCATACCTAAAGTAAAGTCAGGCATTCTGTCTCCAATAACTCTAAACTGACCATTATTAATTGGCAAACCGGTAGTAGGACTTATTAGGATTTGGTTATTATTATTTCTTTTATAACCATAACCGGTAATAGTAGTAGCAGGCATATTTCTGATCATACCACCACGAGCATTTCCATAAAGCCAGGTGTCAGCAATATAAGACTCATAAGCAATGGCATCTGGCAATGTCAAAATTTTGCTCCACATATGGTTGAAGTTGAAGCGGATATTCCAGTTAAAATCTTTTTGCTTAACAGGATTTACATCTACCACTACTTCAACACCTTCGTTTCTTGAGCTGGCTGCGTTTTGTGTGTTCAGGATAAAGCCTGTTGCATAGCTGGCTCTGAATCCATTTTGAATCTGATCTTCACAAAGTGTATTATAATAAGCAAAGTCAAATGTAAGTCTGCTTTTGAACAGTCTTATTTCAGTACCCAACTCATAAGTTTTCTGTCTTTCAGGTCTTAGGTTGGGGTTGTTATTGTCAAAACCATAAGAGTAAATTAAGCCAACATTACTACTAGTGAAATTGTTTACAAATACTGATTGGTTTTTGTAAGGCAATGGCGCTCTCGCAGTACTTGCACGGCTGGCTCTCAGTTTCCAATAGTTCAAAGCTTTGGTTTTTAACTTTGGAAAAATGTCGG
>JAKIZK010000052.1:14684-14956 GCA_022708055.1 Bacteroidota bacterium | reverse complement strand
AGATTATAAAGCATATAAAAACTATATAGTTTATGGTAATGTGTTTTCTGATATGCTGAGAGATGTACCTGCAGGTGTGGTTACTTTCTTTAATGCACCTAAGTACAGATATAATATTGGATTGAGAAACGATAATGTTTGTCACAATATTGGATTTAATGTAGTTGCAAAATGGCAAGATAATAACTACTATGAAGGTACTTTTGTAAGTGGTACATTGCCTTACTTCACTTGGGTTGATGCACAAATCAGTTATCGTCCGGCAGGTACCA
>JAKIZK010000052.1:0-14638 GCA_022708055.1 Bacteroidota bacterium | reverse complement strand
CTTTCCGAGTAGGCGGTACCAATTTGGGCAATAACTATTACCGTACAGGTTATGGCAGCCCTGCAGTAGGTGGATTGTATTATATTTCTTACGGATTCAATCTCTGATAAATAAAGGGTTATTTAAGTATAAAGCCCCGCTGCAAATGCGGGGCTTATTTTTTGCCGTAGTTCTTTTAAATAATTTCATTCCTGCATATTTTGTACCTTCCCTATACACAATATGAAAAAGGTTACCTTCATTTTACTTTTTGCAATTTCTGCAACACAATTGACGTCACAGGAGCTTGCTCAAATCAGGTTTGAATCAGGAAGCAATTTTTCCGGATTTTCGTTGATGACTGATGGCAAACTGTTGATCAGATTCTCGGCATCCGGAAATATTATTGATTGGGGAACAGAGGAACAATCCTACCGTAATCCAAGTTATTATTCGCCCAAATTATTGCCCTATAATGGCCGGGTTGATTATTATGGCAAAGAAGCCGACTCGGCTTACGTTGGAAAAATAAAAAGCATTGGAAGTTGTCAGTTTACTTATTACGGTTCATTTGAAGAAAAGAGTAAAAAAGGAAAATTGAAATCTGCAGGACGTTTGTTGTTTGACTATTTTGCTGATTTTGATTTAAAAGAATTACAAGGGAAAATAAAGTTGCTGGGAACACAAGTGCTTACCTACTATCCTTCATATAGTGATGTGGCCTATAGCGGAAAGTTGAAATCTGTAGGCAATACATCTGTCTCTTATTATTCCTCATTTGAGGATAAGGCAATAAAGGGAAAGATAAAAAGCATTGGCGGTATTCAATATGCCTGGTACACTTCTTACGATATCAACTTTGGCCCCGGCTCACTCAAGAATGCACAGTATCGCCAACTCATTGCCGGTATCACATACATAGTTCAATAAATATTTTATTACTCAGCGTATCACTATTCCATTTGGGTCTTTTACAAATAAATAGGAATCCGATTCTACAAAATCATTTGCTTTTATTTCAACGGTTACAGCCTTGCCGTCTTTTATTGAAAATTTTACAGGAAAAATTCCATAACCGATATTAGAGTAGGTAATTCTAAATTCATTATGATCCATATATTCCATATACCCAATCAAATTGGGATGGTGTTCAAAATGGCAAATCAACATTTGATTGCTTTTGCGGATATTAATTTTACCATACACTGTATTTACATATTCGCCAGTGTAATCATCAAGTTTTAGTTCAGGTGTCTGCTTTTGATCCACTCTCTTTTTCATAGCATCCAATGTACTTGCCTCATCTTTCATTCCATTTTTAAAAAAGCTATATAGAAAAGCACTTCTGTCGGTGTAGGGTACCTGTAAGTAAGCATCCAGAATTTGATAGCGCAAGGCTTCAAAAAAGCTTTGGTTATCATTATTAGTAAGAATGGTAATGCCCAGGTTTTCTTCAGGCACAAAGCAAACATTGGTAACCATGCCAAATGCGCCACCTGTATGCCAGTAAACCTGCTTGCCGGCATAATCCGTTGTATATACACCCAGTCCGTATGCTCTGAAGTGAGTGGGATATACGGTTGACTTTCTGCTGCCTGTCAATATATTGGCATCTCTTGTGTTTCTTAAAACTTCCCAGGGCAATATTCTTTTGCCATTGAATTTACCGCTGTCAAGCTGCATCATAATCCATTTACTTAAGTCTTTTACATTGCTCACCATACTGGTAGCAGGTCCCAAATTGTCCACATTGTCAAAAGGGATTTTGGTTAGCGGGCTATACAAATTGTTGTGCGGATAAGCCACATTATTTCTTTGTTCCAATCCCGCAGTATTCATATATGTATTAGTCATATCCAGCGGTTGCAAAATATTTTGCTCAACATAGTTTTCCCAACTTTGTCCTGTTACTTTTTCTAAAATCTGGCCGGCTACTAAAAATGCAGAATTGCAATAGCCATAGTCCTGACGAAACTGACCAATAGGTTTTAGATAACGCATTTTCCATACGATAGAATCTTTGGGCAGATTGCTATCCCAAAATGTAAAATCACCCTGAAAAGTTTTGGTACCCAACCGATGACATAGCATATCTCTGATATTCGCCATATCGGTTGCATTGCTATCATATAGTCTAAACCAGGGTATATAATTTGTTACTTTGTCGTTTAAGGAAAGTTTTTTTTCATAGTCCAGCTTGGCAATTGAAGTGCCGGTAAATAACTTACTGTTGGATGCTATGATGAATAATGTATTTTCATCTACCTGTTCGGGTTTTCCAAATTCCCTTACACCATATCCTTTTGAAACAATTACTTTACCGTCTTTTACGATTGCAATAGCCAGTCCGGGAATTTGCCATTGCTTCATACCTCTTTCAATATACTTATCAAGCGAATCTTTTACGAACGAATTTTGCTCGGCTTGTGCAAATGCTGTATTGTGCATTGTTGAAAGAACAAGAGCAGTTATGAGGGCAATTATCCTGCAAAATTTCTGTTTCATATTCTTGTAATTTCAGTGAAATTAAAAAAAAACAAGCATACTGGATGCTAAAATTCATCAAAAGCAATCCAGCATTCACTTGTCCTGTTTACAGTTCAGGTCATTTAAAAAAAACAAAAGGTGGCAAATACCACCTCCTGTTGTTTGTTGCATCGCTGTTCTTATTTGCTCTTGGTCTTTGTTGTCGTTTTATTTTCTTTATAACGCATATCTTTTGAGCCATCTTTTTTTAAATGTTTGTTTGCTGCAAATCGTTTATCGGGTGTGCCGTCTTTTTTCAACGGGCCGGCATTCGTAACCGGGCTCACTGATTTTGTTTTTACTGCGTTGCTTTTTGTTTTGGTAGATAAGGTAGCCGGTTTTGTATTTGGTTTACCTACTTCGGCTTTCTTCTGATTGTTTGCTGTCTTTGCCTTTGTTTTATTCAGTTCACTTTTCGTTTTTTGTTCATGGTTGCCGGTTTTTACTTTACTACCATCGGCATTTTTCGTTTTGGCATTGAGTGCAGATACTTTTGTTTTACTACCATCATCCATTTTTGTTTTGGTGATGTCGTGTTTAGTCTTTGTTTTTAAAGGTGTTTGTGCATTGGCAATGCCGCCCATTGTCATTAGTAAACAGGCTGCAAATAATAGCTTTTTCATTGTTTTTAATTTTTTGATTTTTGAAATTGTTTCCACAAAGGTTATATGGCCGTTGCACCCGTTTAAAATTCCGGAAGCCGCTTAACAGGCAATTAACCGTTTTTTAACCGGCATTTTAGGAAAGAAGAAATGCTTATTAGACCTTTGCTTCATACTACATTTGCGAATGCGCTCTGCTACTACAAGGTTAATATTGGTGATCTCATCACTGTTGATTGCAATTATTATTGCAATGCAGGTTTTTTGGCTGAACAAAACCTACTCTTTTGAAAAAAATGAATTTAATACCTCGATACTGAAAACCATAAGAGGTGTATATGAAGATATTCCCCTGCTTTACAATCCCAATATTCCATTAGATAGCCTGGTCGAACGTCATTCTGAAAGTAACTTTCTTTTTCAGGTACATGCGCTGCCTTCCGAAGATTCGCTTGCGGCTTCATTAACGGCCGAGTTAGAAGCATTTAAAGTGTTTACCGATTGCAAGATGGCATTGTACGATAGTCAAAACAACAAGTATGTGTATGAAAAATATTTATCTGCAGATGCAACTAAGAAAGGGCAGGATACGGCTGAAAATTTACCTGTACTAAAAAGGCCATATCATTATGTGCATCTTTTTTTTCCCAACCGAAATAAATATATCATTTTCCAGATGCGCAACTGGATTTTTGCAAGTATTGCAATTTTGATTTTGCTGGTAGGCTTTGCATTTTCAGTGTATTATTTTTACAAACAGAAATTTTTAGTTGAAGTACAAAAGGATTTTATCAATAATGTTACGCATGAGTTTAGTACGCCGTTGTCTGTAATTGATATATCTGTTGATGGTTTGAAAAAACCTGCTACAGCATCTCAACCCGACCGATACAATAAATATGTGGATGCCATCCGCTTTCAGACAGATTATTTAAAAACACATATTGCAAATCTGGTAAAAACAATGGTTGCTGGTAACTATCATTTTGCTATTCAACGGGAAGAGCTGACACCCAATGAACTTTTAAAAAAAGTAGTCGCTCAGTTAGACGCAATGCTGGCAAAAGCAAATGGAACTGTAGAATGGAAGCTGGAGGAAAACAATACTTGTCTATATGGAGACAGCGATAATCTTTATTTAGTATTTTTTAATTTGTTGAACAATGCGATTAAATATTCTAAAAACCCATTGATAAAAATTGAAACATCCTGTCACGAGCATTTTTACAACATTAGTATAAAAGACAATGGTATTGGTATTGCCGCCGATCAAATAAAGAAAATATTTAAAAAATTTTATCGAGCTGAAAGCGGTAACCTTCATAGCGCTAAAGGGCTGGGGCTTGGTTTGTATTTTGCTCAAAAGGTTGTAAAAGCACATGGGGGTACAATAACCGTAAAAAGCATTCCCGGTGTGGGTACCGATTTTAATATTGAATTACCTTATCATAAAATTTAGTTATGGATACGAAACCTAAAATACTATTAGCCGAAGATGATGAACACCTGAGTCATTTAATAAAGGATGAACTGGAAGATGAAGGATACAGTGTTACGCTTTGCGCCGATGGGCAATCGGCAATAGATGTTTTTGATAAAAACAAATTTGATCTTTGTTTGCTTGATATTATGATGCCGGTAAAAGACGGATTTTCTGTTGCCAAAAAAATAAGACAACAGAGTGATGTGATTCCCATCATCTTCATCAGCACCCGTGCATTGATTGACGATAAGATAGAAGGATATAGCCGCGGTGCCGATGATTATATTGTAAAACCTTTTAATATGCGTGAATTACTGCTGAAGCTGGATGTTTTTTTGCGCCGCACCCGCAAACTTTTTAGTGAAGTAAAAAGCGAATTTACAATCGGTAAAATTTTCTTTTCGCATACCGATTTGAAATTTGAAAGCCCGGATGGTGTACTAAAACTAAAACAAAAGGAGGCTGATTTATTGCAGTTTCTATGTATGCATCCCAATAAAATTTTGAAAAGAGATGAAATTCTGCTCGCTGTTTGGGGAAAAGATGATTATTTTTTGGGTAGAAGTATGGACGTGTTTATGAGCAAGCTGCGCAAATATTTAAAAGCAGACCCTCAAGTGGTTTTGGAAACCATCCATGGGTTGGGATACCGATTTTCTGTTCCGGCTTGATTTTTTTCATTAACCAACGGTTAACCTGCCCATTCAAACTACCCGATTACCTTTGGGTGGTAGAAAAACTTGGTTTTTTTCTCTATCTGCAGTTTTGGTGGCAGGGCCGGTGGTACCGGCCCTATTTTTTTGTGCATAACCTTTTGCACCAAATGGGCGAAAATTCTTAATTTGCCCTTCCTAAATAATTTACGAAACTTTAAAAACGAGTACTATGATCAAAATGCAAGTAATTGGCCGATTAGGCAAAGATTGTGTAGTAAACACAGTAAATGGAAAAAACGTTATGAACTTCACCTTGGCTCATTCCGAAAAGTTCAAAGACAGTCAGGGAAACACACAGGAAAAAACAATCTGGGTAGATTGTGCTTACTGGAGCGACCGCACCGCATTAGCACAATATCTTACCAAAGGAACTCAGGTTTTTGTAGAAGGACAACCTGAAGCAAGATCATTTCAGCGCAATGATGGCACTCCCGGTTCTTCACTTTCATTAAGAGTACGGGAAGTTCAATTGCTGGGTTCCAAAAATGATTCCACAGGTGGTACATCCGCTTACCAGGCACCAGCAGCTAACACAAATGCTGGTGTTGTTTCGGCTCCTGTAGAAACTACAGAACAGGTTGATGATTTGCCATTTTAAGTTCATCTTTAAGAAATAGGAAAAGCCTTGCCATTGCAGGGCTTTTTTATTGTTTCTTTGTTATATGTCAGAAAAAATATTTTCATACCACAGTTTATTTGATTTTACTAAATCAGTTTTTTTAAAAATCGGATGTACCCATGCACACTCCGAAACGGCAACACAAACTTTACTTTCGGCCGATTTGAGAGGCATCGATTCGCATGGAGTGGCGCGGCTAAGTGGCTATGTACGTTTATGGGAGGTAAAACGTGTAAATGCAAATCCACAAATAAAAATTATACACGAAACACCTTCTACCGCAGTAGTTGATGGTGATAGTGGTCTTGGCCTGGTAGTGGCTCCTTTTGCAATGAATATTGCAATTGAAAAATCAAAATCCGTGGGTACAGGTTGGGTAAGTGTGCAAAACAGTAATCATTTTGGCATTGCAGCTCACCATGCAATGATGGCTTTAAAGCATGATATGATTGGCCTGTCAATGACCAATGCAAGCCCACTGGTTGCCCCTACATTTTCTATTGATAAAATGCTGGGCACAAATCCGATTTGCGTTGCAGCACCTGCAGGAAACGAACCCGCATTTGTTGCCGACTTAGCTACGACTACTGCCGCCAATGGCAAACTGGAAATATTGCAAAGAAAGAATGCAGACACTCCGTTGGGCTGGGTGCAGGATAAAGATGGTAATGCAACTACTGATGCAAATATTTTAAAGAAAGGCGGCGCTTTATTGCCATTGGGTGGCGATAGAGAACATGGTTCGCATAAAGGTTATGCTCTGGGTGCTATCGTTGATATTTTTTCTGCTTTGTTAAGTGGTGCCAACTATGCGCCCTGGGTGCCGCCATTTCCTGCCTATGTGCCAATTCCTGCACAGCAACCAGGTAAAGGCATTGGTCATTTTCTCGGGGCGATGCGAATAGATGCATTTCGCCCTGCTGATGAATTTAAACAACATATGGATAACTGGATAAAAGGATTTAGAAATGCGAAGCCAATTGCGGGTCAGGAAAAAGTGCTGGTGCCGGGAGACCCGGAAAGGGAGTTTGAAGTGGAGAGAAGGAAAAATGGGATACCGTTACTTCAGCAGGTAGTAGATGATTTGAATGAACTGGCTGCAAAATTTCAGTTGTCGCCAATTGAATAATTGGATACTTGACTGGACAGAAAATTCAAAATTGATTTGTTTGCTATTGCAACATAGGCTGGCAAGTGGGTAATGGTTAGCAAGACTCAACAAGTTTCTTTATAACTACATGAGCCTTTAGTTTTCACTATAGCATCCACCACTTATCTTTGCGGCCTTGCTTGCCTTTTATTAAATCCTAAAAATTATTGCAGGGGGGAACAAATGAAAGTAATGAAATTTGGCGGCACCAGTGTAGGCCGTCCTGAAAGGATGCAGCACATTGCATCAATGGTTACAAAAGAAACCGAACCGGTTATTGTAGTATTATCTGCCTTATCGGGCACTACCAATGCATTGGTAGAAATTGGAACTTTTATGGCTAACGGCGACCGTGTGTCAGCAAAACAAGCTATTGAAAAACTTGAGAAACACTATCAAAGTTTTATTAAAGAACTTTTAAATGATAAAACTTATGTTGAGAAAGCTAAAGCTATGGTGGCTGAGCATTTTGAGTTTCTAACCATCATTTTGAAAATATCATTTAGTGAATCTTTAAGTAAAGATATCCTTGCACAGGGCGAATTGCTCTCAACTAAATTATTCAGCATCTACCTTGAAGAAAAAGGAATTGAACACCAGCTATTACCTGCTCTTGAATTTATGAGTATTGACCAGTATGATGAACCTCAGATAGGCAGCATAAAAGTAAAACTGAGTCAGTTGTTGAAAAAACATAAATCCAAAACATTGTTTGTTACGCAGGGTTATATCTGTCGCAATGCAAGAGGAGAGGTAGATAATTTGAAAAGAGGTGGCAGCGATTATTCCGCTTCATTGATTGCGGCGGCTATTGGTGCATCTGTTTGCGAAATATGGACTGATATAGATGGTATGCACAATAACGATCCGCGAATAGTGAAGAAAACAAAACCGGTAGAACAAATGAGTTTTGAAGAAGCGGCTGAGTTGGCTTATTTCGGTGCCAAAATTTTACACCCGGCTTCAATATGGCCTGCACAACAATATAAAGTACCCGTAAAGCTGCTAAATACCATGCAGCCTGAAGCAAAAGGAACATTGATAACTGAAAAAGCCGGAAGTGTAGGCGTAAAAGCAGTAGCGGCAAAAGATAATATTATTGCTATTCGCATTAAAAGCAGCCGGATGTTATTGGCTTATGGTTTTCTGAGAAAAATTTTTGAAGTATTTGAAAAATACAGAACACCGGTTGATATGGTAACAACATCGGAAGTAGCCGTGTCGTTGACAATTGACAGTGCAGTTCATCTAAAAGAGATTGTAAAAGAACTGGAACCTTTTGGAAGTATTGAAGTGGATAAAAACCAGGTTATCATTTCTGTAGTAGGAAATGAAATATCGCAAACAGAAGCGATGGTAAAAAAATTGTTTGGTTCTATTATGAACATTCCGGTGCGTATGGTTTCTTATGGTGGCAGCCCGCACAATATTTCTTTATTAGTACCTGTGGAATATAAAAATCAAATATTGCAACAGTTAAACAAAGGAATGTTTGGCTTGTAAATTTGTATGGTATAAAAAATATATTATGGAAAACAAATCAGTTATTGCCCTCCGTCGCTCATCCGAATGGATGAATAAAGCCAGAAGTTTCAAAGTATTTATTGATGGTAATGAAGCAGGTCGCATCAGCAACGGCGCTACTGAAGAGTATGCGGTAAGCCCGGGTACACACAAAGTGATTTGTAAAATTGACTGGTGTAGCTGCAGAGAAATGGAAGTAACAGTAAAGGAAGGAGAGAAAGTTTATTTACATATACGTAGCGGTATGAAATATTACTGGCATTTTAGTATTCCGCTACTTACATTGGTATCCATTTACCTTTATCATAGTTTGCAGCGCTTGCCCAAGCCTTTGTGGCTTATGTATGCCTTAATAGTGGTAGCACTGCCTGCCGCCTGCTATTTTCTTTATTACTCACTCATAAGCAGAAAGGATTATTTACTATTGAGTAAGGATGATAAGTGGTAGTGGTATTGCAAAAAAAAATACCCCAACTTTCGTCAGGGTACATTGAAAAAGGTGTATTCATCAGATTACCAATAGTGCATCGCCATAGCTGAAAAAGCGGTATTTATCTTTTATCGCTTTTTTGTAAGCCTCCATGGCCAGCTCGTAGCCGGCAAAAGCGCAAGTCATTATCAACAAACTGGTTTTGGGTAAGTGAAAATTGGTGATCAGCGCATCCGCAATATTGAAATCGTAAGGCGGATGTATAAACATATTTGTCCAGCCTTCCGAGGGCTTCAATAATTTTTGTGCAGTGAAAGAAGATTCCATTGCACGCATGGTAGTAGTACCTACCGAGCAAATGCGATGACCGTATTCTTTTGCACGGTTTACAATCTTGCAAGCTGTTTCATCAATATTATAATATTCGGCATCCATTTTATGTTTACTAAGGTCTTCCACTTCTATTGGGCGAAATGTACCGAGTCCTGTATGCAAGGTTACTTCTGCAAAACGTATTCCTTTTATTTCTAACCGCTTTATCAGTTCTTTACTAAAATGCAAACCGGCAGTAGGTGCTGCCACAGCGCCTTCGTGTTTTGCATACACTGTTTGGTATCGTTCTCTGTCCTCCTCATCGGGTTTACGTTTTATGTATTTGGGAAGTGGTGTTTCACCCATTCTTTCTAAAATGGCACGAAATTCTTCTTCTGTTCCATCCCATAAAAAGCGAATGGTACGACCGCGGCTCGTAGTATTGTCAATTACTTCAGCTATCAGGTCTTCTGTTTCACCAAAATATAATTTGTTACCCACACGTATTTTTCTTGCGGGATCGACAATTACATCCCAAAGCCTGTTGGGTTTGTTTAATTCACGCAGCAGGAAAACTTCTATTTTGGCGCCGGTTTTTTCCTTGCGTCCATACATGCGGGCAGGAAAAACTTTGGTGTTGTTTACAACAAAACAATCCTTGTCGTCAAAATAATCAATGATGTCGCGAAAGTGTTTGTTTTCAATTTCGCCGGTATGGCGGTGAACCACCATCATTCGGGCATCTTCTCTTCTTTTAGTAGGCGTTTGGGCAATCAGATTCAGGGGCAGGTCAAAACGGAATTGTGAAAGTTTCATCTGTTGATTTTAAAATTTAAAATGTAGCAAACTGCCAGTGTAGAAAATAGGTAAAAGTGTTTAAAAAAGTGTCATCCCATTTTTATTACTCCGGCAGGAGTCTGCTTTTCATTAAAGCGGTAAAAAGACACAAACCAGGGAAACAGAAAGCCCGGGCAACCTTTATCCGGCCTTACGGCGCCGGGTTTGGTCAATTCCGAATTAAATTTAGGCGGGCAAAGTTAAGTTTTTAAAGCTAATTATCATTGTCGTTATTACATTTCTTTTCACACTGTCAATCTCTTTATAAATGACTGTTCTTCAGGTTTTTTTATGGCTTTTGTGGCTTGTTGCATCTTACATTTGTTTATTAAACCTCACTGATTAATTATGTTGAAACGAAACCTTTTGCTTTTTATCGGCCTTTTTTCTTATGCGGCTGTTACGGCGCAGATAAAAATTAAAAACAAGAAATATCAAAGCCTGTTATGGGAAATTTCCGGAAAAGGGATGTCAAAACCATCTTTTTTAATAGGCACTATGCATGTAAGCAGTAAACTTGCTTTTCATCTGCCCGATTCATTTTATTATGCCATTCGCAACGCCAATGTGGTTGCCCTTGAAACCAATCCCGAAACCTGGCAGGAGGATATGGATAAATATGATTTTTTAGGTTATAGTAATTATTATAATGATGGAACAGCAGCTGCGCCCAATGAATTTCTGTATCAAAATACTTTGAAGTTTTATAAGTATGAAGACAAAATTAAGAACGCTTTATTCAGCAGTCCATCCGTCATCAATAATCTGCTTTACCGCTCTTATGGAAATGAAGCAAGTGATTTTGAAGAAGACACTTATCTCGATATGTACATTTTTCAATGCGGGAAAAAACTAGGGAAAAAAGTGGCGGGAGTAGAAGATTATGACGAGAGTATGAAGCTGATGGCAGAGGCTTATCAGGATGCAGTAAAAGATAAAAATAAAAAACAACGTAGCTATGAATATGCTGAAGATTATAGTGATGAAAAATTGCAAGAAGCTTATCGCACCGGCGATTTAGATGTATTAGACTCTATTAATAAATACAACAGCACCTCTGATGCTTTTGATGAAAAATTTCTTTATAAAAGAAATGAGATACAGGCAAATGGTATTGATTCTATATTAAAAACGGGTTCTACTTTATTTGTAGGTGTAGGTGCGGCACACCTGCCCGGCGACAGAGGCGTTATTATGCTGCTAAGAAAAATGGGCTATAAAGTTCGTCCCGTAAAAATGGGTGAAAGAGATAGTCATGATAAGGAATTATTAGATAAAATAAGAGTGCCCGTCTCCTTCAACACCATGTATGCTGATGATAGCCTTTTTAAATTGGATATGCCCGGCAAATTGTTTAAAGCAACCGAAGCGTCCGAAACAACAACAGACGAAAGACAATATGCTGATATGGCAAATGGAAGCTTTTACAAAGTAACCCGCATAATCACACATGCAATGCTTTGGGGAAATGATGCATCAGTTGTTTTCAAAAAAGTGGACAGCATGCTTTATGAAAATATTCCGGGTAAAATAATTTCTAAAAGTTTTATTACCAAAAATGGTTTTAAGGGTATTGATCTTACCAGTAAAACCCGCAGGGGAGACTTGCAGCGGTACAACATCTTTATTACTCCATTTGAAGTTATCATATTTAAAATGGGTGGCAACGGCGATTATATTAAGTATGGTGATGAGGCTGCTAAGTTTTTTAAAAGTATTCAGTTTAAAGAGTATGATACACAAAATGGATGGATAAGATTTGCTCCTTCATTCGGCGGCTTTGAGGTTAGTATGCCTCATAATCCTTTTGTAGGAAATGATGGCAGCTGGATGTTTGACGCTATTGATGCAGCTGCAAATACTAGGTACAGAGTAATAAGAACGGATATTAATAACTTTCAGTTTGCAGAAAAAGACAGCTTCGATCTTGAACTCTTAAATGAAAGTTTTATTTCTTCCGAATTTATTGATTCTTCCTATTCTAGGAAATATATACAGTTCAAAGGTTATCCTGCTATGGATGGGAAATACAATGATAAGTCTGGAAATGTTTTTCTTACCCGCTTCATTTTGCAAGGCCCTCATTACTACTCATTGATAGCAATGGGAAAGAAAGAAACCGCAGCAATGAATGATTTTTTAAATTCATTTGAGATAAAACCATTTAACTATGGTAAAGAGAAAACACAGAAAGATACTGCTTTATATTACTCAGTGCAGACTTCCTATTATCCATCGCCAGGAAAAATCAAGCTGGATTTTCCTCAATACAGTTATTATGAAGATGAAGAAGACCCGGATTCTAAAACGGAGGCAGCACAACTGGAGACCGGCGCTTACAGAAGTAAAACTATTTCTAATGACAGTACCGGCGAAAAAATATTTGTAAGCTTTGACCGTGTATCACGTTATCATTATTCAAAAGATAGTGAAGCATTTTACAAATCGCTTGAATATCCTTACGCCGATAGTAATTGGATTTTTAAACTAAAAAGGGCTGTAAATCTTCCCAATACAATGAAGGTATGGGAGTCGATAGCAACCGAGCCGGGAAGCAGCAGAGCAATCTGGTCAAAAACTTTTTATAAAGATGGTGTTACATTTAATCTGGCTACTGAAACGGATACATTGAATCGTCCCAGTAGTTTTTTAAGTAATTATTTTAACACCTTTACACCTGTTGATACTTTAAAAGGTGTAAATCCTTTTGTAAAAAAGTCTGACATATTCTTTACCGATTTCTTGAGCAATGATTCAGTTGTTCGTAAAAGAGCCGTATCTTCCATACAAGACATTGTTCTCGATGCATCGGATCTGCCAAACTTGAAAAGGGCAATTGGAGTGATCAACTGGAGCGATAAGAATTATCTGAACACAAAGGAGCTATTAGTAAACAAACTGGGCGAAATGGTTAGCAATGAATCCGCCGATTATTTAAAGCAATTGTATTTTGCTTTGGGCGATACGGTAAGTATTCAATACGCGGTACTTGAAAATTTGTTGCAACAAAAAACAGCTTATGCCTTTGCTGTGTTTAAAGACATCATCAGTGTAGATCCTCCGGTTAAGGATGATGATAATAATTACAAAATTGATTACGCTTACTATAGTAACTATAATAATGCTTCTCAAAACTTTGCTACTGATAATGGCGATTTTATGGATGAACTTTCTGATTCTCTTGCACTCACCAAAACGATATTACCCGATTTGCTTCCCTTATTGAATCTGGATGATTACAAAAATGATATGATGACATTATTGGCTAAACTAGTGGATAGCAATCTGGTAAAACCGACTGACTATGAAATGTATTTTAGTAAATTTTATTTGGAAGCAAAGCAAGAGTTAAAGAAACAATCCATAACTGAAACAAAAAAGTCAATAGAGAAAGCCGAAGAAAACAAAAGTGGCAAGAATAACAGTTATGATTATATGGATCAGTACAATAGCGATTTGGGAAATGAAAACCTGAGCCTTTATGCAAAACTGCTTTTACCATTTGAAGCAACGAAGCCGGTTGTACTGCCTTTATTGCAAAGAATGCTAAAATCCGACGACAAGAAAGTGAAGTACAATACCATGATGTTGTTGATTAAGAACAAGAAGAATATTCCGGATACATTATATGATTATTTCGCAGGTATTGATGAATATAGTTATGAATTGTATAATGATTTGAAGGAGCTGAAGCAGCTTGATAAGTTCCCTTCAAAGTTTAATGATAAAGATGCACTGGCTAAAAGCAAATTGTTATTTTATAAGTCTTATGGAAAGCCTGACACACTTGTGTTGCTGACCAAGAAGTTAGTATCTCATAAAGAGAAAACCGGCTTTATCTATTTTTATAAATACAAAAATAAGAAGACAGATTTGGGATGGAAGCTGGCTACCGCCGGCATGATATCAACAGAAGCAAGTATGCTTGATGTGGAGCCTGATGATAGCAATAGCGCAAATCGGAGTGAGACGGTTGGTTTGAAAAACATTTCCAGGTCTTCTGAGGCAACTTATGATTTCACAGGGTTTACTGAAACTAAACTGAATGATGATGAACCGGAATCAAAACAAATAGATAAGATGCTGCGAAAACTTATTTTTTCAAAGATGAAGAGTGCCCAGGTGTTTTATGATGTAAATGAAGTTGGCAATCGTTACGGGTTGAAAAACCTGAAGTATTAATCAGTAATACTTCCCTTTTGGTATAGCAGCAATCAACTTTTTTGAATAAGCGGTTTGCGGATGGTAAAAAATATCATCGGCTTGGCCGCTTTCTTCTATTTTGCCTTTATTCATTACAATGATTCGGTCGCTGATATAGCGTACTACCGACAGGTCGTGCGAAATAAAAATGTTTGTAAAGCCCATTTCATTTTTTAAATCATTTAGCAGATTGAGCACTTGCGCCTGCACGCTTACATCCAATGCAGAAACTGATTCATCGCAAACTATAAATGAAG
>JAKIZK010000051.1:368-15007 GCA_022708055.1 Bacteroidota bacterium | reverse complement strand
CCTCTTCAAAAGGTGATGCAATAGCCGGCGTGAAAAAAGATATTAAGAATTTAAGTGATGCTCAAAAAGATAACCTCATTGAATTTTTAGATGCCGGAATGGATGGCAAAGAAACTACCAACATCTCTAATGATCCTAAGACAAAAGAAGTAAAACAACTTTTGCAGGATGTGTCGGATGAAGAGTTGACAGATTTTCAACAACAAACTGAGGATATGGGCGATATTTTAATGACTAACTAAATTAGAAATGAAAAAGTGGTTTACGATATTATTAATCATGTTACTCCCCACCATTTCTGCCTTTTCGCAAAATGATGAGCCGGCACAGGAAGGAAAACTAAGAGAGCGCTGTCAGCAATATGTACAAGACAAACTGGGATTAACCAAAGCCGAATCAGAAAAATTTATTCCGGTTTTTGTAAAATACTTTCGTGAGTTTGCACAAACACATAAGCAGTATAAAGACGACCGCCTTATTTTTAAGCAAAAGATAATCGACCTGCGTATTCGCTATCGTACTGAGTTCAGGCAAATACTGGATGAGAAAAAGGCAAACCGAGTTTATCTATATGAGGATGAGTTTAGAAAAAAGGCCATGGAAATCATCAGAGAAAATAAAAGAGAAAGAATGCGAGATAAACCATTCAGGCAAAATAAAATAATCACACAAAGAATTAACTAATTACAAACCGGCATTGTCCGGTTTTTTACATTCATAAAGCGGATTTCTCACATCATGATAAAATAAAAAAGTCCAACCTTCATTCATTCCTTGCTGCCACCATGCTGTCCTCAGTTCCATTGCTTTCTTCCCATCGTAGTCATACTTCGCTACAAATCTGTGCTTCATTTGTTTTAACTGGGGCGCTTCATCGCCGCCATAAAAAACAATATCACCCTCATCTCTAATCCAAAAAACCTGATGAAAAGGTGCATGTGCCCCACTTACTTTATACGAAATATAATCATCAATCACACCATCTCCATCAAGCAGGTGTACTTTTTCATTTTCTTTCAAAGCCTCCAGCTCTTGTGTTGTATAAGACGGAAACCCTTTTTCAAAGGCATATTGAAATTCTTTTTGCTGTACAAAATAAGATGCATTCTCAAATGAAAGTCTGGCACCAAGCCCATCCCGCTCATACCCTACACCACCTCCATGGTCTTTATGCAAATGCGATAATAAAACCTTAGTTACCTCCGATGGATTGATGCCTCCATCAATCAAATTTTTATGAATTTGCATTTTCCCGTTCATTTCAAAACCCAAACCGGTATCTAAAAGCAATATATCTTTTGAAGTAACCACTACAAAGGGTTGGACTTCTACCAGCAAACTTCCCTGCGGACGATCAGTTAATACGTCTTTGTCCAAATCAAAAGGCTGAAATTTTTTTGATTGATCAATTGTAAATGTTCCTTCTGAAAGGGGAATAATTTTCATTTTCTCTTCTGTTTGAAAAATTATAATGCTAAAAATCAACGCAAAATTATGAGATTCAACTTCTGTGAGGCGTTGTTATAGATATAAACACTATTTATCTTAATACCATTTGCCGGTCAGCGTCCAGCTTTATAAGAATAAAAAGCAGAATCGTAAATGTGAGCAATGAGGAACCTCCATAACTTAAAAAGGGAAGTGTAATACCCGGAGAAGGTGCCAGCCCAATTGTCATGCATATATTTAAAAATACATGAACAAACAAGATGCCTGCTACACAGTAAGCATATACTCGGCTAAAAGTGCTTCGTTGTCGTTCTGCGACAAATACAATTCGCAACATCATTCCAAAATATAAAAGCATCAACACCGTGCTGCCCAAAAAGCCGAAGTTTTCACCTACTGATGAAAAAATAAAATCGGTATTCTGTGCCGGAATAAAATCGCCACTCGTTTGAGTCCCCTTTAAGTATCCCTTTCCTGAAAATCCACCACTACCAATTGCAATTTTTGATTGACGTACATTATAACTTTCTACCTTACTATTGTCACCTTTTTTTGCGGTGCCCAGCTTGTTATACTCTTTTTGTATAGCAACGGCTCTTGCAGAGTCTTTAAACTGATAATCATCAATACCAAAAGAAGCAAAAATGCGAACCACTTGATGTGGTTTCAATATTTTTTCGAATAGTGTGGGAACCAAAAATTTTTGCACGCCTACTGACACCATCCAAATAAGCACAATGGCCGTGATCACATTTCTGCTTTTTTTCTTTCGCTGTTTTACAATGTAAATAAGTAATAAAGCAACCAGTGTTAATATGATAAAAAGAACATCTTGCTTAATGATGATACTTGCTATAATCAAAGTGATTAATGACAATACCGCTACAATATATTTTGCCGGAAGCCCTTCACGAAAAAGAGCAAGTGCAAATGAAAAATATACCAAAGCCGCTCCGGGTTCTTTTTGCATCACCGATAAGATGGCCGGAGCGAATGCAATGGCCGCTGCAATCAGTTGCGATTTGGTTTTTTGAAAATCTAAATCAGGAGCGGATAAATATTTAGCTATAGCCAGCGAAGTAAATATTTTACAAACTTCTACCGGCTGAATATTCATGACACCCAATGGAATCCAGCTTTTAGAGCCTGCTACATTTTTTCCAACAACAAATGTGGCCAGAATAAGACAAATACCAAACAAATAGGAAAGATTAGCAGTAGCTGTAAAAAATTTACTATCGGTAAGTAAAATAAATATGGCTATTACAAAACTGATGCCCATAAAAAAAAACTGCTTACTGTATTCCTTTTTAAAACCCAGTAGATTTTGAACAATGTTTTCTCCACTGCGGTATTCAACTGAAAAAATACAAAGCAAACCGATAACACATAATGCCAGGTATAACCATACCAGGAGCCAGTCAATCCCTTTTGATATCTCCGGATTTCGCTGGTTCATTATTTCGAAATAGGCTTTAATGAAATTGGAAAATAATTTTTCTCAGGCAAAATCATGGCAAGTGTATTCAACAAATAATTGTTAGTGCCGAAAGGTTGAGCAGGAACTTTTGATTTGTTCATTTTTACAATTTTCTGATCCATGTCATTCACAGGCCCCGACAATGAAATAGAATTTTGAATTAATTGTTTTTCGATTTCTTTTACCTTTTTGGTTGAGTCAATACTATTCATTTTCTGCTTCATCAAAGGCGGAATAAGATTCGTATTCGTAATTCTGGTTTCAAGAGCTTTCCTGCCGGGAGCTATACTATCATTTATATATTTTTCAATCATCAGGCTCACAATAGGGCCGGCATAAGTACCGCCATATCTTCCACTATTTTCTACTACACACATGATGGCAATTTTTGGATTCTCACGTGGTGCAAAAGCTGCAAAGAAAGAGTGGTTGGGTTGTTTCACTCCTCTGTAATAATTTTCAACTGTTCCTGTTTTACCACATACGGTTATGCCTTCTACTTTGGAGCCCCTACCCGTTCCACTTTCCATAACACCCTGCATACCGTCGTGTACGGCTTCAAAAATGCTATCGGGTATATCAATGGGCCTCAGTTTAGTCTTATATTTTTCCAATAAACCAAATTTATCGCCCCCTTCAATTGAATCTACTATATGTGGAATATAATACCAACCTTTATTGGCGATGTAAGCCATTTCATTGGCTACCTGCAAAGGCGTAGTTACTACTTCACCCTGGCCTATGCTTACAGATCGGAAACTGCAATAATTCCATTTACCCTGCCCATGTATTTTTGGATTATTAAAATATTCGGGAGTAGGAATCATGCCACTTTTTTCAGAAGGTATATCTATGCCCAGCTTATGCCCCAAACCAAACCCATACATATAATTATCCCAAACTCGAAGGCTGCTGTCAATATTTGGATAACGGGGATTGTTGATTACCCTTTGCATTACATTAGCAAAATAAGTATTACAGGAATGGGTGATGGCTGTTTTCAGATAATAAACACCCGGGTCAAGGCATTTCATGGGTTTTGCGCTACCGCATCCATAAAAAGCACCATTGCATCCAAATGTTGTTTGTGTTGTAATGACACCATCATGCAAACCCACCAGAGCTTGCAAAGTTTTAAAGGTTGAGCCGGGCGAATAAGTTGCACTTACAGCTCGGTTGAGCAATGGAAGTCGTGGATCATTGTACAACAACTCACGTATATGTTTGCTTCTATCGGGTCCGGTAAGATAACCGGGATCATAAGTTGGGCTACTTACTAATGCAATAACGCCACCTGTGCGGGGATCTATGGCAACTATAGAACCTACTTTGTTCTGCATTAGTTTTTCGCCAAACTGCTGCAGTTCCATATCCAAGCTGGTGTAAAGGTTGCTTCCGGCGATAGCCGGTATGTCTCTTTCCCCATTTTTATACGAGCCTTGTATTTTATTGTCTTTGTCTTTTAATAATACCTGAATTCCTTTTTGCCCTTTTAATACTTTCTCGTAACTCGCTTCAAGTCCGGTCATGCCAGCATGTTCGCCGCTTTGATAGTCTTCATCAGCATGTCGTTTCAAGTAGCCGGAATCAACTTCGGCAGTATATCCAAAAATATTGGCACCCGCAATAATGGGATAGGTACGTACCGGACGTTCTTGAATATAAAAAGCACTTTGAAAACGCCAAAGATTCTCCTGTATGCGGGCATATTTCTGAGGAGTAAGTGAAGCTTCAAAAACTGAAGGCACCTGTCTTCCGGCTTTGATAATTGAAGTAAGAATTCGTTGATTGTACTCAGCCGTATCTATTTCCATAAGCTTACAAAGAAAGTCTATATCCATTCCTTTGGTTTGTGCCGGTGTTACCATCAGATCATAAGCCAAAGTGTTATTTACAATTACCTTTTTATGTTTATCAAAAACCATTCCCCGTGGAGGGTAAATCGGTTTCTCCAGTATTGCATTGCTTTTAGCCATTTTGCCATACTTCGATGAAATGATTTGTAAGTAAAACAAACGGGCAATAATGACAGCAAAAGCCATTACAAAAACCAGTTTGATAATGCGGCTTCTTGATTGATTAAATACGGACATAGTTGACTAAATGGGCAAGGTCGTTGACAAAGCGAGGATAAAAAAAATAATGTTTGCAATGTACGACTTGAAAGAGGCGGATACCAAATAAAATTTCTTAAATATTATTTTAAGGCGTATTTGTTCGAAACCGTAACCTGCGTGGAAATAACAATTCAACCGTAAATGTAAGCAACAGACTGATGGCTGTGGTGATAATTACTTTTACAATAAAATCCAAAAAGCTACCAAAGCTTAACCACTCTAAAAAGAGTACATACCCATGATGAAGTAATGTAAGTACGAAAACGTAAACAGCAAAAGGAGTCCACTGCATGGCCAAGGGCGATGGTTCTTTATAAGTAAATTCCGCATTTTCTTTTGGTGTAAGAATATTAATAAGGAAAGGTCTGACATACATTATCAACACACAGGCTGCTGCATGAAGGCCGGGCGTCATCATATAATAATCGAGACAAATACCAACTGCAAAACCAATGAAAAGCAAACCCAAACGAGATACGGTAAAAGGTAGCCAAAGAAGTGGTAGGTAATAAATTACAGGCACAATATAGCGGTGCAGATGCGGAACTTTATTCAGCAAATACACCTGAAGCAAGATAAACAGGATGAACCTGAACGTATATTTTAAAAAATCACTCAATTTTATTTATTATTTCCAGCATCCACTTTCAATTTAGTGTCTTTTATCAACTGCATCTGCTCGGCCCTGTCCACATTATTGATTATATGAACCTGTTGCAGATTGAAAAAATTAGCTGCCGGTTTTATTTTCAAAACATACATCCCCTGGGCATTATCTACTCCAATTTCACTTACTGTACCCACTAAAAATCCTTTGGGAAAAGTAATATCATTATTGCCACTTGTAATTACACTATCCCCTTTTGCAACCTGAATGGCTTTGGGCACCCGTACCATGGTTAAAAAATTAGGATTCTTTCCCTCCCATTCTATGGTTCCCAGTTCGCCCGATTTTTTTAATGAGGCATCTAACCTGCTTTGTACATGCAATAGGCTCATCACCTGGCTGAAGTTTGGACTCACATTCACAATGGTGCCCACTACACTCCCATCTGAGTTTATTACGCCCCATCCATCTTTTACACCCTGATTGCTACCCCGGTTTATCTGAATATAATTTTTTTGAGAACTTACGGTTGTATAAGTTACCGTAGCTGGATAAAGAAAATATCTTCTGTAAAAACCGGTACTATCTTGTGGGTTTGTATCTTGATAAGATTGAACACCGGTGTCGTGGCGCACAAAGTTTACAGGCAGCATATTGAGCAAAGAATCATTTTCGCGGTGCAATCGACGATTCTCTTGTTGCAAGTGAAAAAAATCTTCAACTTTATTATACTGTGTATTTATTTTTCCGGTAACCTCGTTGGCCATACCCAAAAACCGAGCCCGGTGAAACTTATTGTAGCTAAACAGAAACCATAACGCAATTACCTGAAGAAATAAAAAGGTAATAAACGTTCTATAATGCCGGAGAAATAAAAAAATGTTTCTCAAAGGAAAAAAATTGATATCTGATATTCCGAATCCATAACCCGAGATTGCAGTTGAAAAAAATTCAGAAACTCAAATTTATCTCATTACAAAAGGATATCTGTCGTATTGTTTCAAAGCAATGCCCGTGCCCCTTACCACACTTTTAAGCGGGTCGTCGGCAATATGAACCGGTAGTTTAATTTTGCTACTCAGTCTTTTATCTAATCCACGAAGCAAAGCCCCACCTCCGGTAATATAAAGTCCTCGGCGATAAATATCAGCTGCCAACTCAGGTGGAGTTTGTTCCAATGCTTTTAAAATCGCTTCTTCTATTTTAAAAATACTTTTATCCAAGGCTTCTGCAATTTCCTGATAGCTCACCATTATTTGCTTAGGAATACCGGTTACCAGGTCGCGGCCATTTACCGGGTAATCATCAGGTGGATTATCGATATCCTTCATTGCTGCCCCTACATTAATTTTTATTTGTTCGGCAGTGCGTTCACCAATTAATAAACTATGATATCGGCGAAGTGCTTCCATAATATCTGCCGTAAACTCATCGCCTGCTACCCTTATACTTTGATCGCATACAATACCGGCCAGTGCAATAACGGTAATGCCGGTGGTTCCGCCACCTATGTCAATAATCATATTTCCTACGGGTTCTTCCACATCAATCCCTATACCCAATGCTGCTGCCATAGGCTCGTGCAACAGATAAACTTCTTTGGCTCCTGCTTGTTCCGCACTATCTCTCACGGCTCTTTTCTCAACTTCGGTAATTGAAGAAGGAATGCAAATCATCATACGCCAGCTGGGTGGGAAAAGTGGTTTCTTGGGATATACCAGTTTGATCAATTCTCTAATCATTAATTCGGCAGCATTGAAATCTGCAATCACTCCATCTTTCAAAGGTCTTACGGTACGAATGCTTTCATGTGTTTTTTCATGCATCATCAGGGCTTTTTTGCCCACGGCCAATACTTCTTTCGGATTATTTCTGTTCAGTGCCACAATGCTTGGCTCATTCACAACAACTTCATCGTTGTGAATAATCAGTGTGTTGGCAGTGCCTAAGTCGATGGCTATTTCTTGTGTAAACCAGTTAAAAAGTCCCATTAATGTAAACTTGGATTTTTAGCCGAAGAACTCCTTCGGTGAGTGGCAAAGGTGGAGGAAAAATTCTGAATTATCAAAGGGAAAAACAATCAAATCGCAGAAATTCCTTTTCCAAATTGTTAAATACGTTTCGGCTTTAATTCTGTTTTCCTTTATCTTCATTTCATGCGCATTATTACCCGCACGATATTTTTACTTTCCATGGTTAGTTTGCTGGCAGATATAGCCAGCGAAATGCTATATCCGGTTATTCCGGTTTATCTTAAAGAAATAGGATTTAGCATTTTACTGATTGGTATTTTGGAAGGTGTGGTAGGCTTTGTAGCGGGCATCAGCAAGGGCTATTTTGGAAAGCTAAGTGATGAAAGCGGTGCAAGATTACCATTTGTAAAACTGGGTTATTTGCTTAGTAACCTTTCTAAACCGCTTTTAGCTTTGTTTACTTCAGTAGCCTGGGTGTTTGGCATCAGAACAATAGACCGGCTGGGCAAAGGCGTACGCACTGCCGCCCGTGATGCCATGCTATCATCGGAAGCTACACCGGAAACAAAGGGAAGGGTTTTTGGTTTTCATCGAAGTATGGATACGGCCGGAGCTGCCATTGGGCCGGTATTAGCTTTAGTCTATTTATTTTTTAACCCGGGTGATTATAAAACACTTTTTTACCTCGCATTTATTCCGGGTGTATTGGCTGTGTTATTAATTTTTCTGGTGAAGGAGAAAAAACAACCGGCCACTGTTTCAAAAAAAGGAAATTTCTTTTCTTATTTTAATTATTGGAAAATAGCATCGCCAGCTTTCAAAAAAATAGTTCCCGGTTTATTATTGTTTGCGCTTTTCAATAGTTCCGACATTTTTTTATTACTGATAACAAAAGAAAAAATTGGCGCAGGTACAATTGACATTTTGGGGACAAGCTTTAATGCCGATTCAATTACAATTGCAGCATATATTGTTTACAACCTGGTTTTTGCTATGGCTTCTTATCCCATGGGAATGTTGGCCGATAAAATGGGATTTAAAAAAACGATTCTTCTGGGATTTATATTATTTGCTGTTGTATATGCTGGATTTGCATTTAATCCTTCTATCGCTGTTATTTTTATTTTGTTTTCAGTTTATGGTATTTATGCTGCAGCTACCGAGGGAGTTATAAAAGCATGGATCTCCAATTTAGCACATAAAGAAAATACGGCTACTGCTATTGGCTTTTATACCAGCGGCGAAAGTATTTGTGCATTTTTTGCAAGTATCATTGCCGGTGGGCTTTGGAATTATTTTGGCAGTCAGGCCACTTTTCTTTCTTCATCACTCGTATCTATTGCTGTTTGTTTTTATTTTTTTTTGAAAATCAAAAACAAATAGAGATGTTTTGTCAGTTTAGTACTTTTTGGCACAGAAATCGCAAGGGTGGACCTGATATTAATTCTTCCACTAAAAAAAGATTATATGAAAAAAGTTATGGTATTGGCAATGGCCGTTTCTTTTGTTTTAGCATCTCAGGCACAAAGTAAAAGCACAAAAGGATCTACTTATGAAACCGCATTGGGGGTAAAAGTGTGGGATGGTGGCGGTATCTCATTAAAACATTTTGTAAGCGAAAACAACGCCTTAGAAGGCATTGGTTATTTTTGGAAACAGGGTTTGCGTATAACCGGTCTATACGAAATACATGGCGACTTTAATGATGCCGGTGGTCTTAAATGGTACATTGGACCCGGTGCTCACGTTGGTTTTTATAATTCAAAAAATGGCGATGGCACTTTTATTGGTTTAGATGGCGTTTTGGGTCTTGATTATAAGTTTAATGGGGCGCCTATCAATCTTTCATTGGACTGGCAGCCCTCATTTGAATTTGGAACGGGCAGAGGCTTCGTAGGTAGCTGGGGTGGACTGGGTGTTCGTTATACCTTCTAAAAAATTTATTTTATAAATTTCCCCTCTCAGGAATGAATTCATTCTTGGGAGGGGATTTTTTTTGCCTGGCTGAATATATATTTTTTTTACAATAGTCTCATTTGTTTACCTTATAAAGAAAACAAGTATATGAAAAAGTATATCTTAATCAGTCTTTCCGTTTTCTTGTTTAGTCAATTAAAATCGCAGGATGATTTTGCCAAACTTCAGGCTGGATTTGAGAAAATGCTGAATGACCCCAAAAACCTTTACGGGAAAAACAAGGCCGTGGGAAAATATTACGATATCCGTGGTATCAAGATGTATGCTGAAGTGTATGGAAAAGGTCAGCCCTTACTGTTTATACATGGCAATGGTGCGTCTATCAGTAGTTTTACAAAACAGATTCCTTATTTCGCAAAATCATATAAAGTAATTATTGCCGATAGTCGTGCACAGGGAAAATCGGCCGACCCCGGCGACTCTATCAGTTATGAAATGATGGCCGATGATTATGCGGCATTGCTCGATGCAATGAAAATAGATTCAGTTTATGTAGTAGGATGGAGTGATGGCGGCAACAATGGTTTATTGTTAGCTATTCGGCATCCCGAAAAAGTAAAAAAACTTGCCATCACCGGTGCCAATCTACGACCCGATACCACAGCAGTGCCGCAAGGGGTTTGGGATTTGGTATTGCCACAGTATGAAGCTTTGAAAAATAAAGTTGATAAAAATGATTTAGAGAAAGGTGGATATAAACTATTGAAACTTTTGGTAGAGAATCCACATATATCTCATGCTGATTTGCAAAAAATTAATTGTCCGGTGTTGGTCATTGGTGGCGATCATGATGTAATCAAAGCAGAACATACAATGGAGATATTTAATAATATTCCAAAATCATTTCTTTGGATATTGCCAAACTCGGGGCATAGCACACCCATTGTATATGACAAAGAGTTCAATACCAAGGTGGATGCCTTTTTAAGACAACCGTTTAGAAATTTTTCTGCGGTAGCAAGATTTTTCTAAAATGGTTATTACACAAATCCCAAACTGATAGCTGCTTCTTTTGAAAGCACAGGTAATTTTCTTCTTTCAACCAAAAAGCTGTTGAGTTGTGCAATTTCTTTATAGATATAATGTTTATCAGCGGCCGCTTTTAAATAATCTTTTCCACTGCTGCCACCCGTTCCGATACGAGCACCTATCATACGGTGTACCATATTCATGTGCCTGTGTCGCCATGCAGCCAGTTGTTCATCAATTTCTAAAAGTGCATTTAGCAGTTGAAAGGGCAATTGCATCAGCGGGTAGCCACGATATAGCATAATAAATAAAGCGGCGCGGCAAGCCATGGGTGAAAGTTGTCTTTCTTCAGTTATCGTTTTACTGTTAAAGATTTCATCAAAAGCCTGCAGGTTTGATTTTTCTGCAGCTGCCAGGCTTTCGTCGTAAATTTTTTTATACGATTGCCAGAAAGTTTCTCCCGTTTCATGATGCAGCAAGGGCATTCGCTGCAACCAGGTATTTAATAATTGCAATAAGGACTGACTATTCTCAGCTTTTTTTATAATATCAACATGCTCGCTTCTTAATTGTGCGGTATAATATTCTTTCCCATGTCGTTGCTCAAATTTCAGTCCCAGTTTTGCTTCCAGTTCTTTAAACTGCCAGCTTTGAAAGCCCGATGCCGGACGCAGCATATCTCTGAAATCAAGAAAATCCATAGGGGTCATGGTTTCCATGATATCTATTTGATGAACCAGCACTCTTAAAATAGTAACACATCTATTGAGGCGGTGTACTACTGTTTGCAACTCCGGCGAATTATCATTCAAAGAAGGCTTGCTCATGATTGCGGCTATCGAGTCCACTTCGTGATGCAGTTGTTTAAACCAAAGTTCATAAGCCTGATGAATAATGATGAAAAGCATTTCATCGTGAGCCGGCAGGTTATACTTTTCACTTTCAGGAAACTGAGCATTTAGAATTTTGTCAATTTGCAGATAGTCGTGATAATGAACATTGGTTTGCATAGCAATCGTTTTTTTACAAATGTAGATGAAGGCGGCTATTCAAATTCATAGCCGATATCCATTCTGTATTTTTTGCCTTCAAAGTTTACTTTCAACATTTCCATTCTTGATATTTCTGCAGCATCAAAAACCGAGCGGCCATAAGCTGAGATACAAAAAACTCTTCCGCCATTGGTTACCGTTTTACCATCTTTTACTGTGGTGCCCATGTGAAACAATATACTGTCTTCGGGGTTTACCTTATCTATCCCTGTTATTTCTTTACCTTTTTCATAATCGCCGGGATAACCACCACTTACGGCAACCGTAGTGCAAACGGTACGTGTATCAGTTTCTATGTTCACGGTATTCAATTGTTGCGCAGCTGTAGCTTTCAATAACAACACCAGGTCATTTTGCAATCTTGGAATTACCACTTCCGTTTCCGGATCTCCCATTCTGCAATTATATTCAATCATGCGGGGCACTCCATTCTCAATCATTAGTCCAAAAAAAATAAATCCTCTGTATTCCAGTCCATCTTTTACAAGACCTTCAACTGTGGGTTTAATAATGCGTTCTTCAATTTTTTTCATTAATGATTTGTCGGCAAAGGGAACCGGGCTGACGGCGCCCATTCCACCTGTGTTAGGCCCTTTATCGCCTTCATCAATTCTTTTATAATCTTTCGCCTCAGGAAGTATTACATAGTGCTTACCATCAGTTAATACAAAAACCGACATTTCAATGCCATTCATAAATTCTTCTACCACAACTTTTTTTCCTGCTTCACCATATTTAGCCCTTTGAATCATTAATTCATATTCAGCCACTGCTTCAAAAGGAGAATGACAAATAACAACGCCTTTACCGGCAGCCAGACCGTCGGCTTTGAGTACAATGGGCAAACTGTGTTGTTGTAAATAAGTAATGCCTTCCTGATAATTTTGAAGTGTAAATTCTTTATAGGCAGCAGTCGGAATTTGGTGACGCATCATAAAAGCCTTGGCAAATGCTTTGCTGCCTTCTAATTGGGCACCCATTTTATCAGGCCCTATAATGTCGATATGAGCTAATGCCTTATCACTGATAAGATAATCAGTTATGCCTTTTACCAGCGGTTCTTCTGGCCCTACAATTACAAGTTCTATTTTATGATCTATACAAGCCTGTCTGATATTTTCAAAATCGGTAACATGATAAGGAAGATTCGTACCACAAGTTGCTGTTCCTGCATTGCCGGGTGTAATCAATAATTTTTCACAATGCGGACTTTGTGCAATCTTCCATGCAAGAGCATGTTCTCTGCCTCCTGAGCCAATAAGCAGGATTCTCATTAGTATTTTGATTTTAAAAAGAGTTGCTAATATAAGCTACAATGTTAAAGGGATAATGAAAAAGTTTATAGATGGCAATTTTTCCTTATTTTGGAACGCCTTTGGAAGTTCAATTTTATTTTTAATCTAAAAAAAATTATATGGCTAACGATGTATTGCCTGCAGATGCAGCACGACTTGGCAAACACCCAAAAGGATTGTATGTACTTTTTTTCACAGAAATGTGGGAGCGATTTGGTTATTATTTAATGGTGGGTATTCTTTTATTGTTTCTCACCAATACTACAGGTAAAGGACTTCCCCGTGCATTTGGAGCTGACGTAGTTGGAACATTTATAGCATTAGTATATCTGACTCCATTTATTGGGGGGCTGCTTGCCGATCGCTATCTGGGCTATATCAAATCAATATTTATTGGCGGTTCATTGATGGCTGCTGGCTATCTCACAATCGCTTTACCTGGACAGTACACTGCCTATATAGCTATGGGACTGATTATTATTGGGAATGGTTTTTTCAAACCCAATATATCTACACTGCTTGGCAATATGTATAACAGGAAAGACCTGCAACCACTGAAAGATAACGCCTTTAATATCTTTTATATGGGTATTAATATTGGTGCATTCTTTTGCAATTTCGTTGCTGCTATTTTGCGAAATAGGATTGGCTGGCAGGCTGCATTTTCGGCTGCCGGTATTGGCCTTATCATCGGTCTTATTGCATTAGCCATAAATCTGAAACATATAAAAGAATATGATGTAAGAAAACCCATGCAACCCGGAGATATGCCTACCTCAAAAATTCTGGGATCTGTTTTTGTTCCCATGATTGTTTTTGCAGTGTTGGGATGGATCATTCCAGGAAATATTTTTGGAAGTGATTCTGCCGATGCATTTATGATGGCATGTATTCCTGTAATTGTTTTCTATGTAAATCTTTGGAGAAAAGAAAAAGGAGATGATAAAAAGGGAATTGGTGCTTTGTTGTTTGTCTTTGCCGTATCGGTTATCTTCTGGACAATTTATAATCAAAACTCAACAGGTTTAACCATTTGGGCCGAATCGCATACTGACAGATCTATGCCACAGTTTATGGAAAAACCTGCCGAAACTGTTTATGCATTACAAAGTTTAGAAACCAAACCGCAGGAAGTAGATAGCTTAGACAGTTATATGCGGGTAGTTACCGGAGCAGATGGCAAAGCAATTAAAACAATGGGGCCCGATCCCTATTTTGCAAATATTCCAAAAGACAAATGGCCACCTGACGGTGTAGCTAAAGTGGGTAACACTGAATTATTCCAATCTATCAATCCTTTCTTTATTGTTGTTCTTACTCCTTTATTAATTGGATTTTTTGCTTGGATGGTGCGACGAAAAAAACCCGTAAGTACAGCCAGCAAATTTGCATGGGCATTAATTATAGCCGGTTTAAGTGCGCTGGTAATGGTATTCGCTGTAATGTCTGTCCCCAGTATTTATACACACAAAACAAGTTCGTTCTGGCTATTCTTCACATACGGCGTCTTTACTGTAAGTGAAATTTGTTTAAGTCCGATAGGGCTTTCTTTTGTATCCAAACTTGCACCTCAAAGGTTAACCGCTTTAATGATGGGAGGATGGTTTCTGTCCACATCGTTGGGCGGTAAAGTAGCTGGTGTAATGGCAACATTCTGGGATAAGATGCCAGATAAACGAATATTTTTTGGTATAATCGCAGTAGCTGCTTTTATTGGCGG
>JAKIZK010000051.1:0-248 GCA_022708055.1 Bacteroidota bacterium | reverse complement strand
TTACCGCATAAACCAAAATTGCCATGTGGAAAAAACACCCCAAAGCTTTGCCCTTCCTTTTTTTCTCCGAAATGTGGGAACGATTTGGATATTATCTGATGATCGGCATCTTCACATTATATCTTAAAGATTCTGTTGCCGGTTTCAATATGGATGAAAAAGAGTCTGCCAGTCTCTATGGCACATTTATAGCTCTCGTATTCTTCACTCCTTTCCTCGGTGGGCTTATTGCCGACCGCTATCTGGGT
>JAKIZK010000050.1:6157-15142 GCA_022708055.1 Bacteroidota bacterium | reverse complement strand
GTTTTTTTCATTCTTTTTAGTAATGATGTTGATAACACCCGCCAGCGCATCAGAGCCATAAGAAACCGACATGGGGCCTTCTACAATTTCAATTCTTTCAATCGTATTTACGTCCACCTGGTTCAGGCTTTCACGGGTATCGCCACGATCAACCATAGGAACGCCATCCAATAAAATCTTAACATTTCGGCCACTTATGCCCATCAACTGAACATCAGTAGTGCCAATTGTATTATCGTTGCTAAAACGAAATCCCAATTGATTGGCCAATACCTGTTTTATTTCCGTAGCACCGCTCTGTCTGATACGTTCGCTATTAATAACCCGAACCTGATAAACAGAATTTTTTACCGATTGAGGTTTGTATTGTCCGGTGATGACCACTTCACCCAAAGTTTTTAAAGTATCTAACTGTGCGAATACTGACTGGCTAACAATCGCCAACAGAAAGGAGATAAAAATTTTTCTCATAAGTGTCATTATGTGGTTGCAAAGTTTGTTGCATGGCATTTATTCTTTTATCATGCTATTGTCAGAAACAATGACTTGTGCTACGTTTTACAGAAAAATGACATCTGAAAAACTGTTATCACAAAACTGTATGACAAAAATCATTGACAAGAAATAAAATTCTTTGCAGGGCGCAAAAGTGAGGAGCACAGATCTAATCTATTAACTGTATCGGGAAACTTGCTTTTCGCAATCAGGAAACTGACAGAAATATGACAGATTCATTTGACAACAAAAATTTTTCATTTTATAAAAGCAAAAAAAATCCCGCCAATAAAGCGGGACCTAAAAAATTTATTTGATATCTAATTTACTCAACCACCAATATTCCTTTGGCTGTAACTCTCACTTCTTTTTTGGGTTCTTTGATTGCATCAATTTCTGCCTGAGATTTTTTGGCATCTTCGGCATAGTGTTTCAATTCATCAACAGAAGTCGTTTTTAATTTTACTTCGCCATCTATTACCACTGTTTTTCCTTTGGCAGCCAGCGGCAAAAAGAATCCGTAGTCTTTCATTTTTACCATTGCTGTTTCGCCATTTGGAAGTTCCAGTGTGAGCCAGCAACCTTTTTTGGGACACACATCTATGATTTTAGCTTTTACTTTTACATCTGCTTTTTCGGCACTGCCGGCATTCAGTTTGGCAGCAACATCCTGTAACGGCACAAAATCTGTTGCCGATATTTTTTCACCATACCAGTCACCCACCTTTGCCTCTCCGGCCGGCGGCTGTGCCTGTGTAGTTAATCCTAAACCGGCTACAAAAAATGTAAGTAATAGCTTTTTCATATCTGTTTATTTTTTAAGTTTTATAAGTTAAGAGGGTAAAGATAAAATTTTATTCCAAATAGTTGCTTATTGCGGTAAAACAGGTTTTTCAAAATGGGGAGCCGGCGCTGAAATGGCAATTAAAAATGAGATCAAATCCTTTTTTTCATTTTTGTTCAAATGTAAAGGTCGAATCAGGTGGCTTATCTGGCTATTCATGGCGGGTTCATTCAGCCTTTCTATCACAGCTTCAATATGTTTTAAAGAGCCATCGTGCAGCCATGGGCCGGTGTGCATCACTTCTCTCAAAGAAGGAGTTTTAAATTTTCCACTATCGGCATCGGCATGGGTTACTTTATACAATCCTACATCTGCGCCTGCGGTGCCAATATTATGAAACTGATTATCGGTCATCAATGCCCCATGATGACAGTTCATGCATCTGGCCTTTGTACGAAATAAATGTAATCCACGTAGTTCACTGTTTGATAGTGCCTTTTTATTTCCTTCCAGAAAGCGGTCAAACTTGCTTTTATTGCTCACAATTGTATTTTCAAATACTGCAATGGCTTCCGTCATTCTATCGGGATTGATTTCGTTTTTGCCGAATGCTTTTTCAAAAAATTCCCGGTAGCCTTTTATTTTTCTGATCGTTCTTATTACATCCGGCATTTCGCTGTTCATTTCCGATTCACTTTCTATAGGCCCGAAAGCTTGATCTTGCAAATCACGGGCACGGCCATCCCAAAACAGTTTGTGATACACCCAGCTGTTTAATATGGTAGGTGCATTCCGCTGCGTGGTGGCACCTTCATGTCCTATTGATTTTTCTTTTTTATCAGTCCAGTGCAGTGCGGGGTCGTGGCAGGTGGCGCAGCTTATTTTTCCGGAGCTGCTCAGCCGGGGATCAAAGAATAATGCCTTACCCAATGCAATAATATTTTGTAATGAGTCTTTTTGATTTTCAATCGGACTTGGGGGTATCAAACCCAGTTCTGTCCATTTTACATTATCATCTACAAATGGTGCAGGCCATTGTGATGGATGTTGCGAATAGATTTTTCGCAAACGATTTGCCTGAGAGGCCGACTCCCTTGTAATAAATGAAACCAAGAGCAGCGGAACAAAAATCAGCGATGAAATGACAAGCAGTTTCTTCATTTAGCTTTCAATCATGAGTAAAAAAGAATAAAAATAGGAGGATTGTATTAAAGAAGGACTAATGAAAATCAAATAACTAAAATTAATGTACTGAAATAACTGATACTTTTTTAATTCCTTTCAAAGTAAGTTCAATTTTTCTTTCTCTTGCTTTATTTTCATATTCGCTAAAGATTTCCAGAATATCATAATCAATAAAATTGCAATGGCTGCCGTCAATGGTGAGTTTGGAATGTGGCGGCACTTCATCCAGTGCTTTTTTCAGGTTTGCTTTATTTAAAAAAGTAACATCAGAATTCAGTTTTATATTAAATACTTCCACATCGTTTTCTACGGTCTTTATGATTTTGTATTCGGCTCTGAAATTGTTTTGAATAATATAATAAATGGCAATCAACAGCCCTATACTAACCCCAATCAATAAATCGGTAGCAATAATGACGATAATGGTAATCATAAACGGAAGAAACTGTTTTAATCCCAGTTTCCACATGTGTCTATAAAGATGGGGTTTGGTAAGATTGTAACCAGTCATAATTAATATAGCAGCCAGACAGGCATAAGGAATTTTATTGAGTAAAAAAGGAACTAATAAAATTGCCAGTAATAAAAAAAGGCCATGCGTAAATGCGGCCAATTTGGTGCGGGCACCTGCATCTACATTGGCAGAGCCTCTTACTACGACTGCGGTAATAGGAATTGCACCCATAAAACCACAGGTTATGTTTCCAATTCCTTGTGCAATCAGTTCTCTGTTTACAGGTGTGATTCGATTGCGCCAATCCAGTTTATCAATTGCTTCTATACAAAGTAAGGTTTCTAACGTTGCCAATAGTCCAATGATAAGTCCATCTTTCCAAATGGAAGTAGATGAAAAAATTTTTGAAATATCGGGAAATGAAATATCGGCAAATATATTTGAAGGGATGTTAACCAGTTGTGTCGGCTTCAGCGAAAGTCCATCTGCAAGATTCATAAAAATTAAATTAGCAACAACAGCTAATACAACTACCAAAAGTGGAGTGGGAATCACTTTTAATTTTTTGGCAACCGGCAATTGCAGGAAAATTAAGAGCAAAAGTGAAATGGCAGAAATAATTATCGTACCTCTGGAAATATGCTGATTGAAATTTTGAAGATTTCCAAAAATCTGATCCCCTGTAAATAAACTTTGAAGACCACTGGTCCAAAAGTCGGGTTGATCGTAGCCCAATGCTACAGGTATTTGTTTTGAAATTAAAATTATACCTATAGCTGCCAGCATACCTTTGATAACGGCCGAAGGAAAATAATTGGCAATCACTCCCAGTTTTAGCAACCCCAACAGCAGTTGAAACAAACCTGCAACGATTACAGCAAGTAAAAAAACTTTATACTCTCCATGCGCCAAAATAGATGCACTAACTACGGTGGTAAGTCCCGCGGCAGGACCAGATACTGCCAAGTGTGACCCACTGATAAGTGACACAACAATGCCTCCAATAATTCCCGACAACAAACCGGAATACAGGGGCGCACCCGAAGCTAAAGCAATACCCAGACACAATGGTAAAGCGACAAAAAAAACAGAGAGACCGGCAGTCAAATCATTTCGAAACCACAATATACTATAATACCTGATTGTCCTTTTCATAGGAAGAAGTTGATGAGAAATGAAATTCGAATATTAATACAGATATAAACATTGGAAATATTTGTCTTAATATGGTCAAGCTTAAAATAAGTACTTACAAAAATAAATTAAACAATAATAATTGTAAATATCATTTTCAAAACCTCATCCTTTGTATTCTTACTGCATTCATTATAGCCAACAATGCCACACCTACATCTGCAAATACGGCTTCCCACATCGTAGCCAGGCCGCCGGCACCTAAAATCAACACAATCAATTTTACGCCAAATGCCAGCACAATGTTTTGCCAAACGATGCGTTTGGTCTGCTTCCCAATTTTAATTGCCATTGGAATTTTGATGGGCTTGTCATCCTTAATTACAATGTCTGCTGTTTCAATAGTAGCATCACTACCCAGTCCGCCAAAAGCAATACCCGCATCACTAAGAGCCACTACCGGTGCATCATTCACCCCATCGCCTGCAAATGCCACTGATTCGTTTCTATTTTTTATCTCGTTTACTTTATTCACTTTGTCTTCGGGCAGTAAATCGCCATAAGCATTTTGAATACCCAACTGCGCAGCTACATAGTCCACCACTTTACGCTTATCGCCACTCAACATAGTAAGCGAAATATGCATACCTTTCAATTGATCAACCGCTTCTTTTGCATCTGCTTTTATACTATCGGCAATGGTAAGATAGCCTGCATATTTTTTATCGTAAGCAATGGCAATAGTAGTGTAAGCGATATCGGATGTATCCACATCGTAATCAATTCCGAATTTATCAAGCAACTTAAAATTGCCAACCAATATTTCCTTATTGTCAATGAAAGCCTTTAGTCCATGACCTGAAATTTCCTCAACCCTTTCTGGTTTTATTGTATGATCGACAGGCCCCACATATTGATGTATGGCGGTTGCCACCGGATGTGTACTTTGACTTTCCAGCACATTTACCATTTGCAGGATTGCTTCTTTGTTTACATCCGGCTTCATGACAACTTCCTGTACTTTAAAAACCCCTTCCGTCATGGTTCCTGTTTTATCTACAACCACGTTTTTAATGCCGGCCATTACATCCAAAAAATTACTTCCTTTAAATAATATGCCATTTCCACTTGCCGCACCTATGCCGCCAAAATATCCCAACGGAATAGAAATAACCAATGCACAAGGACAGGAGATAACCAAAAAAATTAATGCCCGATACAGCCATTCGTTAAACTGATAATTATTTACAAAAAAATAAGGCAGCAGGCAAATGGCAACAGCCAGTAATACTACAATGGGTGTATAAATTTTTGCAAACCTGCGAATAAATAATTCTGTGGGTGCTTTTTGAGCCGTTGCGTTTTGTACCAGTTCTAATATTTTACTGAGTTTACTGTCGGTATAAGCCGTAGTTACTTTTACCAATGAAAGCGTGTTCAGGTTAATCATACCTGCCAGTACGGCTTCACCTTTTGCTTTGGTGTCCGGTTTGCTTTCGCCGGTAAGTGCAGCGGTATTAAATGTAGCGGTATCAGAAATCAATTCGCCATCCAATCCCAGTTTTTCGCCGGGCTTCAACTGTATAATGGAGCCAATGCTTACGTCTTTTGCATGAACCTGTTTTTGCTGATTATGTTCCAACACCGTTACTTCATCGGGCCGCTGATCCAGCAGTGATTTAATATTTGCCTTGGCCCTTTTAACAGCCAGTGTCTGAAACACTTCACCTACGGCATAAAAAAGCATTACCGCAACACCTTCAGGATATTCACCTATCGCAAAGGCACCTACCGTTGCTAAAACCATTAGGGTAAATTCTGAAAAGATTTCCTTTTTGGCGATAGAATCCAGCATTTCCCTCATCACCGGTATGCCAACGGGCAAATAGGCCGCAATGTACCAGCCCAGCCGGATGTATTCTTTAAAAAATACGGGGCGAGGTAACCTGTTGTTATCAAAAGCCAGTCCGAGCATTAACAAAACAAAACTGATGATGGCTGGTAAAAATTGTTGAACAGCTCTGCCAGACGACTCATGATCATGGTCATGGCCATCATGATTGTGCCCATCGTCGTGTGAGTGTCCTTTTTGCAAAAGTTCTTTGGCTCCTGCCTGTGTGTAAATTTTTTCTTCCTGTGTACAGCATAGTTGCCTACCGGCTGCATCGTATTGATGTTTATGATTAGGATCTTCATGAACCATATTCGTTTAAAATTTTTTATAAAAAAGTGCAATCAGGTTAACTGTTGCACTTTCCATATTATTAATGATTGATTGAATTTACATACCTGCGGCCAATGCCATCAAAGCAGAAAGCATGACTACGCATTTCCAGCAATTGAGTCTGTTCATTTTTATATAATTTAATGCAGTAAAAATACATAGTGTTTCGTTTCAATTATGTTAATGTGCATGTTCTCCTTCGCCGGCATTCGTCAATTTTGCCATTACAAAAAAAGCCCCTTTCACCACTACCCTCGCATCTTTTGAAATTTCTTTCAACAATGTAATTTGCGAATAACCAACTTCGGTCGTGCCTTTTGCAACCGGTATCATTTTAAATGTAATACGTTTATCTTCATCATGCGTTGTCGATGCTTCTTTCTGATCATGATTTTCTTTATCATCATGCAACACCGAATCTTTTCCTTCCTTGTAATCGTGTGCTTCCGCTTCTTTATCTGTTACTATAAAAATATAATCCTGCCCCTGAATGGTTACAATCGCTTCTGTAGGAACAGCTGGCACGGTTGCTTTTTCCAGGCTAATAATGGCTGTTACATTCATACCATCAATCAGCCCGGTTTTATCGCCCATCACTTTTGCGTGTACAGATACTGCTTTGCTTTCTCCTTCAAATGAAGAGCCCAGCGAAAATATCTGAGCATCGTATTCTTTGCCGGGATTATTGGTTAGCGTAAAATGTATGAGTTGATTATTCTTTAATACCGGTAAATCTTTTTCATAAACAGACAGATCCAGATGCAATTGACTGTTGTCCACCACTTCGGCTACCGGTGTAGTTACATCTACATAGTTGCCCATTTTTACTTTTACATCACTTACTACACCACTGATGGGGCTGGTAACTGCCAGTACCGAAATTAATTTGCCACTTGAAAGTCTGGCAGGGTTGATGCCCATTAATTGTATTTGTTGTGCCAGGGTTGATTTTAGGTTGCGCAAGGTTCTCAATTCCGTTTCTGCAGCCTGCAAATTTTTTAAGGCTCCAGCGTTTCCTGCGTTCAATTCTCTTTGACGCTTTACTTCCAGTTCGGCCAATGTAATTTTTGTATTTACATTCAAGTACTCACTTTGTGCCTGAATGAAATCAGGATTGCCAATCGTTGCTATTGTTTGCCCTTTTGATACTTTGCTTCCCGGCTGTACCAATAATGATTTTACAACTCCACTATAAATTGAATTTATACTTGCTTTGTTTTGATTGGGTACCCGCAACACACCGGTAGCTTTTAATGAAGATGTCAATTCTTTGTCTTCAATCACGCCCAGTTCTACGCCTATTGCTTTCATCTGTGCTTGCGTGAGTGAAGTAGTTCCGGGTTCATTGTTTTCGTCTTCATGCTTTTCTTCCTTTGCTTGCGGCTCTTCATTAGTACTGCTTTTACCACCACAGGCAGAAATAAAACCAAGACTGAAAAATAATATTGCTGGAAATAATATTCGTTTCATCGTTCTGATTTTTTTATTGGTTTGAGTAATAATAATATTGAATGACTGATTGATTGTAGCCATTGAGATTATCGAGATAGTTTTTTTGAATCTCAATCGCCTGAGACAGGAATTGTGAGAGCTCAGCAAAACTAATTTCGCCGGCACGATAAGCCAATGTAGCTGCTTTGATAATGGATTCCGCCTGCTTTAATCCAGCACTTTCATAGAAAGATAACATGCTTTGATTTTTTTCTACTTCTTGTTGCAGTTGCAATTTCTGTGTTTGTAATATTTGCGAATCATACGCATATTGCTTTTGTTGCAATACCACTTCGGCCTGTGCATATTTTATTTTCTGCTGATATGCTTTTGCACCAAATAATGGAAACGCCGCTGTTATGGAAAATCCTGATAAAGGATCTTTGGCACCCCACAACCTTTGAGTAAAGAACCTTCCTGAAAACTCCGGTTTGTTTTCATTCCTCACCACCTGAATTCCTGCATTGGCGATGTTGATGTTTTGTGTTTGCAATGACAAAACGGGATGCACGCTGTCCATTACAATCAAAGGCAGGTTCATTTTTTCTAATGACATTCGTTGCGGCAGCAAAACTTCCGTCGTGTTTAATAATTGCATCAGCGATTGCTGTTGAATTGTCATTTCCTTGCTTATCTGTAGCATTTGAGCCTGTAGCTCCCTCATGCGTACATTGGCGGCTATACTGTCGAGCCCGGGGCTATCGCCGGTTTTTACTTTCAGTATGGCAGCTGCATGGAGTGATTTATAGATACTGTCTAATCGTTGATACAATAATTGTTTATCCTGCAAATACCAAAGCTCATAGTACACTTTTCTAACTTCTCTTTTCAATTGTACTTCTATGGCAGCCTCATTCATGCTGTAGAATTTTAACTGCTCACCATAAAGATTTTTCTGTGCTTTATATAAACCGGGCCAGGCAATAGACTGTGAAATGCCAATTTTTAAAATGCCTTTGTTATCGGAAGGTCTTATATCTTCATTTTCTGCAAATACACCGGTTTTTGGAAATGCCGATGCTGTGTTCATTTGTGTTTTGCCTTTTATTATCTGCTGCTTATTTACTTCATACTGCAGATTATTTTTTGCAAGACCGATGGCTTCATCACAACTTACACTTTTTGCATTAGGTTGCTGCGCAAATACGTTGTTTGTAAATATCAAAAACAACATCAATAAGCTAAAGGTCGTTTTGGGTTTTAATTTCATATTTCTTC
>JAKIZK010000050.1:0-6147 GCA_022708055.1 Bacteroidota bacterium | reverse complement strand
CAACACAACCAACGTTAGAAATGTAGCCGTAATTAATCCGCCTATTACCACGGTGGCCAATGGCTTCTGAACTTCAGCGCCGGCACCGGTTGATAATGCCATGGGTATAAAACCCAATGAAGCTACTGTGGCTGTCATTAAAACAGGCCGCAAACGGATTTTGGTTCCTTCCAATACCCGTTGAATGATATCTTTCACTCCCTCTTTTTCCAACTGATTAAAAGTGCTGATGAGTACAATTCCATTTAATACAGCCACGCCAAACAAGGCAATAAATCCAACACCTGCCGAAATGCTGAAAGGCATTCCTCTTACAATTAATGCAAAGACGCCGCCAATGGCACTCATAGGAATGGCTGTAAAAATCAATAAAGATTCTTTGATAGACCCAAAGGTGAAGTAGAGCAAAAGAAATATCAGTGCCAGTGCAAGCGGTACCGCAATTTTTAATCGGGCAGATGCTTTTTGTAAATTTTCAAAAGTGCCACCATAAGTATAATAATATCCGGTGGGCAATAATTTTACAGCACTCAATTTTTTCTGAATTTCTTTTACCACACTGGCCACATCTCTGCCTTTTACATTAAAGCCCACTACAATTCTGCGTTTACCTTCTTCCCTGCTTATTTGTGCCGGGCCTTCTTTAAAAGAAATGCTGGCAACCTGTGATAATGGAATTTGGTTGCCATCGTTGGTGGCCACAAATAAATTACTTACATCATCAATAGAAGTTCTGCTGGCACTGTCGAGCCTTACTACCAGGTCAAATTTTCTTTCGTTCTCAAATATCACGCCTGCGGCTTCACCTGCAAAGGCTGTACTGATGGTGTGATTGATGTCTTCTATATTCAATCCATAGCCAGCAATCTTAGCACGGTCGTATTGAATTGTAATCTGAGGCAGGCCCACCGTTCTTTCTACCTGCGGCTCTGTTACACCTTTTACCGTCTGTACAATTTTGGCAACCCGTGGTGCCATGCTTGCCAGTGTATCAATATTTTCTCCGAAAATTTTAATAGCTACATCTTGTCTTACCCCTGTCATCAATTCATTAAAACGCATTTGTATGGGTTGCGATGCTTCAAAGAAAACACCGGGAATTACCTCCAGCTTTTCCAACATCATTGCTGCCAGTTGATTATAATCTTTTGTTGTTTTCCATTCGCTTCTGGGTTTTAATACGATAACCAAGTCTGAAGCTTCCGGCGGCATAGGATCGGTAGGCACTTCGGCACTGCCGGTTTTGCCCACTACCATTTTTACTTCTGGAAAAGATTTGATGATACGGCTTGCCTGCATAGATGTTTCTACACTTTGCGTAAGCGAAGTACCCTGTGGCAGTATGCAGTGAAAAGCAAAATCACCTTCTTTTAATTGTGGAATAAACTCGCCACCCATTCTTCCAAATATTATCATTGCAATGACCAGTAAGGCTACTGCTGCACCCACCACCGCATATTTTAGTTTGATAGCCCATCGTATCAATGGCGCATATATCCGCTGAAAGAAATCCATCAGCCTGTCACTAATATTTTTTTTGCAGGTTGATTGCTTTGAAAGAAACAAAGCAGACATCATGGGAATGTAGGTAAGCGAAAGTATCAGGGCTCCCAATATGGCAAAGCCTACCGTTTGAGCCATGGGGCGAAACATTTTTCCTTCAATTCCCTGTAAGGAAAGTATAGGCAGATAAACAATCAGAATGATAATTTGCCCAAATGCTGCCGAGCTCATCATTTTTTTGGCACTGCTTTCCACGGCTTCATCCATTTGTTGTTGCGACAGTCTTCCGGGTATTTTTTTTGTAGCGAGAAAATGTAAGGTTGCTTCTACAATAATTACAGCACCATCTACTATCAAACCAAAATCAATTGCTCCCAGACTCATCAGGTTGGCACTTACGCCAAACAAACGCATCATACCCAATGCAAACAACATAGATAATGGAATGGCTGAGGCTACTATCAATCCGGCTCTAAGGTTGCCCAGAAAAAGTATGAGCACCAGCAGTACAATTAAAGCACCTTCCAGTAAATTTATTTTCACGGTACTCACAGCACGGTTTACCAGTTCTGTTCTGTCCAGATAGGGTTCTATTTCTACATCATCGGGCAGTGCTTTTTGTATGGTTTCTATTTTTTGCTTTACCCGCTCAACCACTGCGGCGCTATTTCCTCCTTTCAGCATCATCACGATTCCGCCTACTACTTCTTTTTCTCCGTTGTATGTTACCGAACCATATCGCACGGCATTGCCTAGCTTTACTTCAGCTACATCTCTTATCAACACCGGAATATTGCTTACTTTCTTGATCACAATATTGTTTACATCTTCCATTGAATGGATTAATCCAATACCACGAATGAAATAGGCATTTGGTTTTTTATCAATGTAAGCACCACCGGTATTTTCATTATTTTTTTGCAATGCAGAAAAAATTTCGGCGATGGTTACATTCATCCCTTTTAGTTTGTTGGGATTTACCGATACTTCATACTGTTTTAGCAAACCTCCAAAACTGTTTACTTCGGCCACACCGGGTGTGCCGTATAGTTGTCTTGCCACAATCCAGTCCTGCATGGTACGCAGGTCCATTGCACTGTATTTATTTTCAGCGCCTTTCTTTGGATGAATTATGTATTGGTAAATTTCTCCCAAACCCGTACTCACAGGAGCCATTTCGGGAGTGCCCAGCCCTTTCGGAATATTTTCTTCGGCTTCTTTTAATTTTTCATTGATTAATTGTCGGGCAAAATAAATATCAATATCATCTTGAAATACTACCGTGATAACCGATAAACCAAATCTTGAAATAGAACGCATTTCTTCAAGGTCGGGCAGGTTGGCCAGGCTTTGCTCAATGGGATAAGTAATCAATTGTTCCGTTTCTTGTGCAGCCAATGTAGGAGCAAGCGTTATGATTTGTACCTGATTATTGGTAATATCGGGTACAGCATCCAGCGGCAACTTTCCGGCACTCCACACACCCCAGCTGATGAGTGCCAGTGTCATTAATCCCACAATGAGTTTATTTCTTATACTAAAATGTATAATACTGTTTAACATGTAAAAATTATGTTGGGTAAAAAATAAATGCAGGCCAGTAGTATGTACCTGTCAATAAATGAGTGCTAAAAAATAAGAATTACCCTAACTGTGGAGGCTGCCATACCGGGAGCGAAATGTCTAAAGCATGATCAGAAACGAAAGGCTGTTTATTTGTAGTTTGAAATGTAATTGTGTGGGCCGGAAGTGCATTTACATTCTCATAAAATGCAGTAGCGCAACAGCTACAGGTACAAAAAGGGGTACAAGCATCTGCATGATGACTTTCGGCGGGACAACCTGTTTGATTGTCCAATTTCAATTCGGTCTGATAGGTTACCGACTCGCAAGCCGCATCATTGCAGGGAAAGCAAGATAGTGTGATAACTACAACCGACATTATGAAAGCAAATAATTTCACCAATGCAAAGGTGAAAAAATAATTTGGGAAATCATAACCGTTTCAGCAAAAATATTGAAGTAGTTTTTATCTCAACAACAGTTCACAGGGCTTCAATCCGGTATGCTTTTTAAATGCAGTGGAGAAGTGGGATATGGATGAATAGCCCAGCAGCATAGAAACTTCAGTAACGCTTAGTCCTTTTTCATACAGCAGGTATTTGGCATGTTCCATACGCTGGCTTTGATAAAAATCAAAAACCGTAGTACCGAATAATTCTTTAAACCCTTTTTTCAGATAACATTCATTAATGGCGACTTTGCGGCTCAGTTCCTTAATGGTAATGGGATTGCCGATATGACCAATTAATATTTCACGGGCTTTGATGATTTTTTCCCGGTCGGCTTCATTGGCCAGAAACTTACAATGAATGGTGTCAATTTCTTTTTCGCCCAGCATACAATCCAGACTGTAGAGTAAGAGCATCTGCGTTTGGGCGTTTACAAAAATATTTTCAAGCGAGCCGGAATAAGTATGATTCAATAAAGCTTCCAGCACCATACGGGTTTTGCCACAAAGGGGCATGGCTTTGCTAAACGAAGTGGCGTGTTTAAAATTCAAAATATCATCAGTAAGATTATCGGCTCCCTTGCGTGGCTTTACAAACTGGCTCAACTGCCTGGCCGAAAAACGAAAGCTCACCACATCCACACTATCCACTCTTTCCATACAGCTTTTAGAAGCACTGTACTGGCACATATCACATTCCGTATCTTTTTTGCGGCAATAGACATTTCCGCTAAAACAATATTTCAATTCCAGATAATTTTCCTTTGACTTATTGCCCTGATAATTATATATCATCAACCCGGTATCTTCAACATTCCAGTGCGGCTGCCGGTAATATCTTTTAATAGTATATTGAACCGAACCGGGAATGGGTTGTTGTTTCTCCTGCAATAATGCCATTTGCTCCTGCATTAAAGGCTGATTGTAGGCCACGGATAATATATCCAGATTAGAATTCATGTTCAACTGCAAATTTACAGTGTAAACATTGATTTTTTACATTCTTCAGTCATCCGTTTGTCTTTGGCCGTTTTTTAACAGTCAAATTGTAAAAAAACTTCAGTTTTTAGGCTTATCTGCTAACTTTGCACGCCTACACCGGAAACGCCGGGTTGCCAAAACCTTTCTACAATATATTATATGATTCATCCGCATACTTACATTCATCCTAATGCCAGACTGACAACGAATGTGAAGATTGACCCCTTTACTGTCATCCATCAGGATGTAGAAATAGGTGATGGCACCTGGATTGGTTCCAATGTAACCATAATGGAAGGCGCCCGAATAGGTAAAAACTGCCGCATATTTCCCGGTGCTGTTATAGCAGCCATTCCGCAGGACTTAAAATTTCAGGGCGAATATTCAACGGTACATATTGGCGATAATACCACTATCAGAGAATTTGTAACTGTAAACCGCGGCACCAAAGACCGCGAAAAAACGGTGATTGGCAGCAATTGCCTCATCATGGCTTATTCGCATTTTGCACACGATTGTCTGGTAGGCGATCATGTAATCGTAAGCAACAACACACAGGTAGCAGGCCATGTTACCATAGGCGAGTGGGCCATACTTGCCGGTATGTGTGCGGTACATCAGTTTGTAAAAATTGGAGCCCATTCATTTGTAGCCGGTGGCTCACTGGTAAGTAAAGATGTGCCGCCCTACATTAAGGCCGGACGTACACCTTTGAGTTATGCAGGAGTAAATTCTATCGGGTTAAAGCGTCGTGGTTTTAGTATAGAAAGCATCAATCATATTCTTGATATTTACCGGGTACTATATAACAAGGGTATGAACACCAGTCAGGCCATTGAATACTTAGAAGAAGAAATGCCGGCAACGGATGAGCGGGATGAAATCGTAACCTTTATCCGCGAAAGTGGCCGTGGCATTATCAAACGCTTCACCAAAGGCAGCAGCGATGACGATCTCCCTATCTGATGCAGGCAAGCGGTACAACCGTGAATGGGTGTTTCGGCACTTTCAATATCAATTTCAATCGGGTAATGCTTATGCTATTTCCGGGCCCAATGGCTCGGGCAAAAGCACATTGCTACAAGCCATAGGCAGTGCATTGATGTTGAATGAAGGAAAAATAATTTATGAGCAAGAGCAAAAACAAGTATCTGCCGAATCGGTGTACAAACATATTTCCATTTGCGCCCCATACCTGGAAGTAATAGAAGAGATGACGGTGAGAGAGTTTCTGGAATTTCATCAAAGCTTCAAACCTTTTTTAGCAGGTGTTGAAATACCATTTATTATTGAAAAGGTAGGGCTTTCAAAAGCGGAGCACAAGCAAATACGCTACTACTCATCGGGCATGAAGCAAAGGGTGAAGCTGGCGCAATGTATTTTTTCTGATACAACTATCGTATTGCTGGATGAGCCTTGTACCAATTTAGATACAGAAGGAATAAGCGTTTATCAAAACTTAATAAAAGACTACTGCACTTCCCGCCTCGTCATTGTAAGCAGTAATGATGAAGTGGAAACAGGTTTTTGTAGTGAGCAGATCAATATGGGTGATTATAAGAGCAAATGACGGGATTTATCATCCCGAAAACTGAGTATTATCATACTCACTCCTGTCAGGTTTTTTGAATTTTGCCTTTGTGAAAAAAGTT
>JAKIZK010000004.1 GCA_022708055.1 Bacteroidota bacterium | reverse complement strand
TGATAATAAAAGGCGGCTATTACACAAGGGTAATGCCGCCTTCTTTTTTGTTATATTTTTATACAGACATTTATGTACTCAAGAATAAAATCTATTTCACCTTCCCCCAGTTTTCTCCAATTTTTATACGGTGTATCTGCATATCGCTTACCTTAAATTTTGTGGCAATCTTTTTCAGCGTATCACCTTTTGCCAGCATTTTTTTAATCGTCTGTACTTTGGCAACGGTTAGTTTACTATTGGTGCTGAAGCCACCGTTTTTCATCATCTCCTTCCTTGCTTTTATTACAATCGGACTTTTTTGTTGCAACGCAGCCGATTCGGCAAAGCTTACCCATTTCAGATTTTTATAATGGTTATCTTTTTTATTAAAGTTTAAATGGGTTACAACCTTTTTTGTACCCCCCGGAGCGGGAAGAAAATATTTTGCAACCAGCAAATGTATCAACACATGGCGGTGTTCGCCATTTTCCTTGTATCGCCAAATGGGATATCCGGCTTGCAAACTGCCTTTTACCAATGAACCCTTTTTTATGTCATTTGTAAACTTTACCAAACGGCCATGGTTACTGATGGCATATTTTTCTCCATAAGCAGAACGACGGCCACGAATCACAGCCCATTTTTCGCCGGGCTGATTGACGATCTTGTTTGTTGTCATTTTTGTTCTGGTTTATATTATTTAATATCATAATCCACTACCACTCTTTCGGTTTGTGGATGACTTTGACAAGTGAGTATAAAACCATTTTCAATTTCTTCATCTTCCAGCCCCCAGTGTACTTCCATGGCTACTTTTCCCTCCAGCAATTTTGCCTTGCAGGTACAGCACATGCCACCTTTGCAGGCATACGGTAGATCGGCACCTTGCGCCAATGCAGCATCTAAGATAGTCTGTTTACTGTTCTGCGGGATAAAAAAATCAAAACTTCTGCCATCTGCTTTAATAGTGATGCTGCTTTGTACTTCGTGATTTATCTTTTCTGTTTGCTTTAATTCAACTTCCGGCTTGCGTTGACCTTGTGTTGAAAATAATTCAAAATGGATCTGCTTTTTGTCCATTCCTTTTTGCAGAAAAAAATCTCTTGCTGTAAAAATCAATTCCTCTGGGCCACAAATAAAAACTTCGTCAATGCCCGCATAGTTAATCAGCTTCTCTAGTTCTGTAAGCTTGTTGGCATCAATTCTGCCATTGTTTATGGATGTATCAGTGCGTTCGCGGCTCAGTACATGAATCAGATTAAAACGATCGAGGTATTTATTTTTTAATCCTTCCAGTTCTTCAAGAAAAAGGATGGACTGATGATTGCGATTGCCATAAACCAGCGTAAAACGACTATGCGGTTCGGTACGCAAGGTTGTTTTGATAATGGAAAGTACAGGTGTAATGCCACTGCCCGCTGCCAAAGCCAGATATTGCTTTTTGTTTTCCGGTTTCAGCGTTGTGTTGAACTTGCCCACCGGCTCCATTACATCCAGCGTATCGCCTGCTTTTAATTCGGTATTTGCATAAGTTGAAAAAAGGCCATAAGCCGCTTTCTTAACAGCTACTTTCCATTCATTATCTAATGGTGAGCTGCAAAGTGAGTAGGTTCTTCTTACTTCCTCACCATTCAATATGGTTTTCATGGTCAGGCTTTGCCCCTGAGTATATTGAAATACTTTTTTTAAATCTTCGGGTATATTGAAAGTAATGGAAACACAATCGGGGGTTTCCCGGTCAACTGCTGCAACAGTAAGCTTGTGAAAATGCACTGACATAATAATTAATTCTTAAGACCATTAATGAGCAATGAAACCATATTATCTTCTATCGTTTGCGGGTCAATTTTTTTGGCACTGCGGTGCCAAAACTCTAATCCTCTTACCGATGAAAGAATGGTGAGCATGGTAACATAAGGTAACACAGGTTTCAACTCTTTTTTATCAACACCTTGCTGTATTATCAATTCCATCTTTTGCACATAATGTCGTCTTTGTGTTATAAAGTTAGTAAGATACGGATCGCTCAAGTGCGACCATTCATTAATCATAACCGTATAGTCATTAAAACGATCCAGCATCATTTGAACATGAAAGCGAATGAGCGATTCTAGTTTTTGAATACTGGAAAGTTTTGTTTCGTCAAGACTATTCAGGTGTACATTACAATCATTGGCTGTTCTGTAAATAATTTCCTGTAAGATCTCTGATTTTGACTGTATGTGATTGTACAGGCTGGCGGCTTCAATACCTACAACATCTGCAAGGTCTCGCATTGAGGTAGCGGGAAATCCTCTTTCTCTCATCATCGCCGAAGCTTTCTGGATGATTAGTTCTTTTTTAGAAGCTTTCTTTCTTTTTGTTTCGGGCATGGCCAAAGATACAAAACGAAACTGCTTACTGCTTTACCGGCTTGCTGTATTCTTTTTTGGCTGGAATCTGAATAGCCTCACTTAAATCCGGTTTTATCATCAGTGCCATACTTTTATCTCCTTCATTTCCAAAGAATGTCCAGAAATTGCCACCATCCCAGGATTGACCAATGAGAGCAGATGTAGTATAAATTAAAAGCCCATTCATTTCTAAAACAGAGTTTAACGAAAGCACAGCCTGCCATTCGTTGGGAGTTTTTACAATTTGTAAAACTGAGTCCACCTGATATTTTTTCCAGGCGCCCTCAGGTATTTTGGCAAAGTTTCCAGCCACGACTGTTTTATAAGCATCATTTCCGCCCATGGATGCAACCATGGCCGGATTGCTGTAGCTTATGTATTGATCCCAGTTCTTTTTCATAAAGGCATTGGTAAAATTATCGGCACAGCTTTGTAATCTTTGCCGCATCCACAAAGTATCCGTTTGAGCCTGTAGTTGTAATGAAAGAGTAATTAAAAGGGGAATCAGTATTTTTAGTTGCTTCATTTTTAAGTATTGCTTTTCAAAAATACAAAAGGCTTTTATAGACTGGTAATTTTCATGTAGGTTTGCGGCGTTTTAAATTGAAAGGTTAATTTGAAAATAAAAGCCGGATTACTACCGGTGCACATTTGGCAACACATTTTTTTTAAAAATTAAACGCAACAATAATATTATGTCACTCATCACCGTTGGTACTATGGCTTTTGATGCTATTGAAACTCCATTTGGAAAAACAGATAAAATTGTAGGAGGCTCGGCAGTATATGTGGCTTATGCAGCAAGCAATTTTGTAAAGCCGGTACAGCAGATTTCCATTATCGGGTACGATTTTCCAAAAGAAGAAATGGACGACCTTCGCAGCCGCGGTGTGCATCTGGATGGGGTAGAACTGGTTCCCGATAAAAAATCATTTTTCTGGAGCGGCCGCTATCATGCCGATATGAACAGCCGGGATACATTGGTAACCGACTTAAACGTATTGGCCGATTTTGATCCCAAAGTGCCCGACAGTTATCAGGGTGCTGAATTTTTAATGCTGGGCAACCTGCATCCCCTTACACAGCTCAATGTAATTCAGGAGTTGAAGCAAAGACCCAAGCTGATCGCAATGGATACCATGAATTTTTGGATGGAATCGGCAATGAAGGATTTGAAAATTGTTTTGCGTTATGTAGATATGCTCATCATCAATGATGCCGAAGCCCGCCAGTTAACCGGATTATTTTCTTTGGTAAAAGCGGCTAAAGCCATTCTGGAAATGGGTCCCAAATATCTGATTATTAAAAAAGGGGAACACGGCGCTTTGCTTTTTCACAATGAAAATGTATTCTATGCTCCTGCACTTCCCTTGGAAGATGTATTTGACCCCACCGGAGCTGGCGATACATTTGCCGGTGGCTTCATGGGCTATATTGCAAAATCGGGTGATATCTCATTTGAAAACATGAAACGGGGCATCATTGTAGGTTCAGCAATGGCAAGTTTTTGTGTTGAAAAATTTGGAGCTTCAAGATTGAAAGAAGTTACCAAAGCAGAAATCGATAATCGAATCCGTCAGTTTAAAGAACTGGTAAGTTTTGAAATAGAACTGGTGTAGTACTTACATCAGTTTTTTAATATACAGAAAGAAACAGCGAACACAATTATTGGTTATTGTTTTCGACTTCATTGCTTACATCTGATATTTCTGATTTTACTGCTTCTTCAAAAGTGGGTTTATTTTCATTCGTAAAACTTAATGTAGGTTGCTCATCAGCCGGCAATCTGTTGCAAAGCGGCACTAGTACCGTGGCTGCCAAATCAAGCACCAAAGAGGCAACTCCACCTTTTAGCATGGTCTGGTTTCCCAATATGGAACTGAAACCAAAGCCGGTACCAAAAATATTTATGATCATAATAAATGAATAAATGGCGATGAATATAGTAGCGCTGGTGCGGGCAGTATGTGCATGTTTATTACGTAGATTGAAATGATGTAATAAAGAAATATGACCCAATGCAATGGATGCTATAAAGAGTGCAGCGGCAAGTTTTGCAATACTTGCATCTTCATTTATTCCTGCAAAAATTAAAATCAGGGTTATTAAAAATGCGGCTGCGGCAACCAGCATAGTTGCTTTGCCCAGTGCCTCATAGATTGGTTTTTCGGCTACCACAAACCCTAAAGCAGCAGGTATGCAAAAAAATACAAATGATATACTGATCAAAAATAGTTTGGCAGTTATATCTCCTGTAACCATCCCAAACGAATCGCCGGCCAATACGGTTAATGCACCGATGACACCGGCAACGATTACTACAACGATTAAATTTTTGATGACTGAAGTTGATTGTTTCATTTCCAATGATTGTGTATTAAAACTTTCGGGCAAGCACAATTGTGTTTTTAAATTGTTTCTTTTTTCCTTGCAGGTTAAAAATTTCGGTGAAGATAAGGTAAGTGCCGGTTGCTAATTTGCTGCCTTTATCATTCAATCCATCCCAGTTCCAGTATCCGGTCAGCCCTATTGTTCCGTTTCTTACCAACTGTCGTACTGGCCTTCCTGCAGCATCATATATTACTATGTTGGCAACATAGCCCGGCTCCACAATTTTATACTGAATGGATGCTACATCATTATAGCCGTCATTGTCAGGCGAAAATACTTTGGGCGTTATTGCGATGGTAGCGTCTATTGCATCCATTTGTTTGTACTGCGAGTTTTTATAGGTAGGTGTACCATAGCCGGCTGTAGATGCTGCACTATGCCAGTTATTTTCATTTTGCGAACTTTCATTTGCATCTAATCGTTCTAGAGCTACGCCTTCGGCATTATCTATTAGTTTGAAATGCCAATCATCTTTGTATTTTACTTCATCTACTACTTCTCCCTGAAAGTTTAAAGCAATGATGTTGCCTTCATCATCAGGATATGAAGGCATGGTCGAAACCATTAATACATTTTCCGGATGCAGAACAAGATAGTTTAATGCAAGGCTGGCTGCATCGTCGGTAGCTACAATATATTCGCCCGGAAAAATAAACCAAGGCACATTGCTTAATGGCTTGATGGAGCTGATAACGCCGGAGCTGTTTCTGTTGGCTACATAAAGTTTTGATGCGTCAAATATTTTATTACTCTTGTTATAAAACTCTACATAGTCGTATGCATTGGGTTTTGGATTAAACAGAAATTCATTAATGATCCAATCACCCGCCAATGCATCTGTAGCTAAGCCTGTTTTTACTTTACTGCTACTGCTAATGGTGTTGCCTTTACAATCCTTTACTCCCGAAACAGAAATTGTATATACCGTGATGCTATTGAGAGATGTGGAAGTTGTTAGCTGCACCTTATTGAATAAAGGCGACAAAGTGGTGACACCGGAAAAAACTAATCCGCCATCACTTGTATAATTACTAAGTGTTGCTCCCGACAAACTATCCACCGGTTCATCAAAAACGATAATAATAGTAGTGCTGTTTGTTGTGTATGCATTCAGAATCTTCGGTGCTTCTGTATCGCCATTAACTGCATCAATAGAATTTTTTTTACCGGGTGTGCCACCGGTTGGGCTTACACTTGCCTTCCAGTTACTGCTGCCGGCACAGGGTCTTTTAGAGTTTATCATTTCAAGCGACCATCCACCGTCTTTTTTCAATTCATTTTGGTACCAGGCAGAAGTATAACTTACCGCATGAATAATTTTTCCATTGAGTGCTTTTATAAAAATTGTTTCACCATCATTATCCAAGGAAGGAAAACTGGTAACCGAAATAGTAGTACCCAATACCGATAATGCGGCTACGGCACTACCGGTACATACAATGACCATGCTATCGGGTTGTAAAGTAAAATTGGGCATGGCACCACTTTGCCCGCTGCCATCTGCTATACGCCAGCCTTGCAGATTTATGGGAAGCAATGTTGTGTTTCTCAGTTCAATCCATTCGCTATTGGGTAGCCCCACTTGCGGTGTAGGGTCGGCCATTATTTCGTCGATCACTACATCGTACCTGTTTTGCGAAAAGGTAAGCGTAGGAACCAAGAGTATAAAAAGCAATAAAACTTTCACAGCCTTAAGATAGAAAATGATTCAGTTAATTTGATATTATTTTTTTTCAGTATTTTTTGGAGATCAGGTAATCGGCTATTACATTTGCTCCCGAAATGAAAATGAATCACACAAAACGCAATAAAAAACAGTTCTCTTAATGAGGAAGGTTGCAGCGTAATGTGTGTACATTATAAAACTGAAAGGGCCTTCCAAAACGGAAGGCCTGTTTTTTTTACCTAAAAATTGTCGCTCGGGCGGCAGGAGGATGAATTATGAAAGTAGCAGTAGTAGGTGCCACAGGATTGGTAGGTACCAAAATGATGCAGGTATTGGCAGAAAGAAATTTTCCGGTTACCGAATTGATTCCAGTTGCTTCAGAAAAATCAGTGGGCAAAGAAGTTGACTTTAAAGGAAAGAAATATAAAGTGATAGGCATGAAAGATGCCATTGCTGCTCGTCCTGCTGTTGCTATTTTTTCTGCCGGTGGCAGCACTTCGCTTGAGTGGGCGCCTCAGTTTGCCGCTGCAGGTATTACGGTTATCGACAATTCATCAGCCTGGCGTATGGATCCATCAAAACCATTGGTTGTACCCGAAATAAATGCTGATGTACTTACTGAGAATGATAAAATAATTGCCAATCCCAATTGCAGCACTATTCAAATGGTAGTAGCATTGGATCCGCTTCATAAAAAATATGGTATTAAAAGAGTGGTGGTTTCTACTTATCAAAGTGTAACAGGCACCGGTGTAAAAGCGGTAACGCAACTGATGAATGAAAGAAAAGGTGTGCAGGGAGAAATGGCTTATAAGTATCCAATTGACCTGAATGTAATTCCACAGATTGATGTATTTCTGGACAATGGCTACACCAAAGAAGAAATGAAGATGGTAAAGGAAACCTGTAAGATCATGCGGGATGATAATATTAAGGTAACCGCTACTACAGTTCGTATTCCGGTAATGGGTGGCCACAGCGAAAGTGTAAATGTGGAATTTGAAAACGATTTCGAATTAAATGATATCAAGGCTTTATTGCAAAATTCACGGGGAATTGTTTTGGTTGATGATATAACAACCCAGCAATATCCTATGCCAAAAGATGCGCATGAGAAAGACGAAGTATTTGTTGGACGATTAAGAAGAGATGAAAGCCAGCACAATACTTTAAACATGTGGATTGTATCGGACAACCTGCGCAAAGGCGCTGCCACCAATGCGGTTCAGATTGCAGAATACCTGCTTTCAAAAGGATTGTTGAAGTAGCTTAGTTATAAATACGCTCAATCGCATCGCGGTATTTTTCCATCACTACTTTTCTTTTTAAAGAAAGCTTGGGTGTCATTTCGCCGCTGTCTATACTCCATTCATCGGGCAGTAGTTCAAATTTTTTAATTTGCTCTACATGGTTGAAAAACTTGTTGAAAGTTTCCACCAGTTCTTTATACAATTCTTTTACACTGGGGTTTTGAATCATGGCAGCATGATCTCCTTCGGCTATACCATTTTTGCGGCACCAGTCTTTTAAATTGGGAAATGAGGGAACAATCAATGCACCCACAAATTTTCTTTCGGCTCCTACTACCATTACCTGCTCTACTAATGGCGATTCTTTCAATTTATTTTCAATAGGCAATGGTGCTACATATTTTCCGCCGCTGGTTTTAAATAATTCTTTTTTACGGTCGGTGATTTTTAAAAAACCATCTTGTGTCATCAAACCAATATCGCCTGTATAAAACCAACCGTCATTGATTACTTCGTCGGTTAAGTCCTGTCTTTTGTAATAGCCAACCATAATATTGGGACCCTTACAAAGTATTTCACCATCCTCGGCAATTTTAACTGCTACATTTTTGATAAGTGGCCCTACTGTGCCAAAAGACCGTCCGCTTATTTCATATCTGTTTACCGAAATTACCGGTGAGGTTTCGGTAAGCCCATATCCTTCCATAATGGGAATTCTGGCTGCAGTAAAGATTCGAATCAAACGAACCTGGCAGGCAGCACCACCACTTACAATACATTTTATATTGTTGCCCAATCCTTCACGCCACTTGCTGAAAATAATTTTATTGGCAAGGCCCAGTTGAAGCCTGTACCAGAAGCCCTGGTTTTTATTAATCTCAAATTTTTCGGCAAGACCATGTGCCCAGAAAAATAATTTCTTTTTAAACCCACTCAGCTCACTTCCTTTTTGCATGATGCGGTCATACACTTTTTCCAGCAGGCGGGGAACGGTTGTAAATAAATGTGGTTTTACTTCCTTTAAATTATCACCAATGGATTCTAAACTTTCAGCATAATAAATAGCGGTACGATTGAAAAGATATAAATAGGTAACCATGCGTTCGAAAATATGATTGAGGGGCAGAAAGCTCAGGCTCCTCATATCATCGCCGGGAGGAAAGCAGGGCAATGAATCAATTACATTAGATAAAATATTACGATGCGACAGCATAACTCCTTTGGGCTTGCCGGTGGTGCCCGATGTATAAATGATGGTAACAAGATCTTCGTATTTTATTCCATCTGCAATAGGCTTAATCTTATTTATCAATTCGGGTGTGCTAAGTGATGTTACTTCTTTCCAGTGCTTTGCATTGGGCACATGTTCAAAAGTAAATATATCTTTCAGGTTGGGCACTTTGTCTTTCAGACTGAAAACTTTTAAATAAAGGTCTTCATCATTTACAAAAACATATTTTACCTGAGCATCATTCAATACATATTCCAATTCATTTACATTAATAGTAGGATAAAGGGGAACCAGCAATGCACCTATTTGTTGCACAGCCAGATCCAGCATTACCCACTCGGGTCTGTTTTTACAAAGTATTGCAATCTTATCGCGGCCTTCGGCACTCATATCGCCGCAGGATACTCCCATGCTGAGCAGCCCGGCGCTTAAATTGTCAACAATATTTTTTACATCTGCTGTGCTGTATTTTTTCCACTGGCCGCCTTCTTTTCCGGCAAGCATGTCTTCAAGTGGTTTACGATCCAGATTATATTGCAGGCAATCGAATAGTCTTTTTAATTCCATCATGGTGCAGGCATTAGGTGAAAAAAGTTAGCTGCGACAAGTTAATGAAAATAAAAATGCACCGGACTGACCGATGCATTTTTTTAAGATTCTTTGAAAATTATTTTCCCTGGTAGTGCTGCCCGACCGGCATTTTAAAAATCCGGCTTTTTTGAAAGGTTTTAAATTTATTATAAACCTCCTCATGGGTCTTTGTCCAGCTTTCATAAGCAGCAAGATTTTCAACCGAGCCAAACAGCCATTGGTTATAGGCATCAAACAGTCCTTCTTTTATTAATTGCTGTTGAAAATCGAATAATTTGAAAGGAAATTTCCCTGCATAGGTATCAAACCAGTCTAAAATAAATTTAGTGCGTATCATCGTAAGCACTTCGGTGTTTACACCATTGGCTGCCAATCCGGTTTCTTTGCTCATGGTGTTCAAAAAAGCTTTTGAAAATTCATTTTTATTTTTCTCTTCCCCTTTCAGAATATCTGCATCAGCAAAAAGTTTTTCTTTATAGGTTTTATATAATAATTCTTTCATAGCGGCACCTCTTTCGCTCAGGCTTTCCATATTGGCAAAGATTTCGCCATAGATCAGGCTCCACACTTTATCTTTAGTATAGAAGTAAAACGTCGCAGCATTATAATAGTTTCCGCCGTATGCAGGATCGAGTTCTATCCCTTTTTCCCAATAATTAATGGCAGCAAAATCTTTTTTTTGCCATAGCAATTCTCCATACTCGCTATACAAAGGCCCGCTATTCGGAAATTTTTTTAAAGCCTTTTTATACATTTTATCACATTCCTTTACCATTTCAATAGCACGATAAACGTTTCCGGCTATTTGATATACCTGCACATCTGCATCATCTCGATCTACTATCTGCTTTACTACTTCGTATGATTTTGTATAATCCTGCTTTAGATAATAGGTCATTGCCAGGTCTTTCAGTAGTTCCAGATTATTCTTATCTGTTTGCAAGGCCCGGTTGAGTACAATTATGGCATTATTAAAATCGCCTGTTTGCATAAAGCTGCGGGCGGTTTGTTGCAAATTTTTTGCATCATCAGGTTGTGCAGATGCAAAAACTGATAATAATAATGCTGTTGAAAGAATGATTAATTTATTCATATTACAAATTAAAAAACGGAGACGCTTATAAAAAGGGTTCCGTTGTAAAAATAACAAATATTTGTAGGGCTTACAGTAAATGTGTCAAAAGTCCATCTCTTAGTTTGGGTTCAAACCAGGTGCTTTTTGGCGGCATTACGTTTCCACTGTCTGCAATATCAAATAATTGACTCAACGAAACCGGATATAAGCTAAAGGCCGCTGCCATTTCTCCACTGTTTACTCTGTTTTCCAGTTCTGCTAATCCACGAATGCCGCCTACAAAATCAATTCTTTTATCTGTGCGCTGGTCTTTTATGCCTAATAATTTTTCAAGTACATTTTTTGAAAGAATACTGATGTCGAGTACGCCAATGGGGTCAGTAGTGTAAGTACCTTCTCTGGCTACTAAAATATACCATTGATTATCGAGATATAATCCAAACTCGTGTGGCTGTGCAGGCTTTACGGGTTCGGGACTCAGTGTGATATAAAAATCTTCCTGAAGAAATCCCAAAAGATTTTCCGGTTTCAGTTCATTCAGGTCTTTTACCACCCGGTTGTAATCCCAAATGGATAATTGACTTTCGGGAAAAATGGTAGTAAGAAAATATTTTGCATCCTCGCTTTCAGGAAAGGCATTGCGCACCTTTGCCGCCGATGCTGCCCGATGATGACCATCGGCAATATAGGTGCAGGGAACATTTGTTTCAAACAAACGGGTAATGGAGTTCACCACGATTTCCCGATCAATAATCCAAATTGTATGTTGAATGCCATCGGGTGCTGCAAAGTCGTAAACCGGTTTGTTGGTTGCTTTCCACCCTTCAATCAGTGCATTTACTTCCATCACATCGCGGTAAGCTAAAAAAACATTTCCCGTTTGTGCGGCTATTGCTTGCATGTGGTCAATGCGGTCTTTTTCTTTTTCGGGACGGGTATATTCGTGTTTTTTTATTACATCATTATTATAATCATCAACCGAAGAAACGCAAACCAACCCGGTTTGGCTGTGTTGGCCTCCTTGTGGTAAGGGCATTACCAGCTGGTAAATATAATAACAAGGTTTTTCTTCCTTTGTTAATAATCCATCATCAATAAACTGTTGTAGGTTTTCTTTGGCTTTTGCATACACTGCCGTGCTATGTATATCCACTTCGGCAGGCAAATCAATTTCTGATTTGGTGATATGTAAAAATGAAACCGGATTGCCGGCAGCTTCTTTTCTGGCTTCCTCACTGTTTAGTACATCATAAGGTCGGCTGGCTAATTGTGCTGCCACATCGGGCTGTGGTCTCAATGCTGAAAAAGGTTTAATAATCGCCATCTGCTTGTTTATTGAAATTTAAATTGAATGTTGTTATCCTTTTTTGTTTGCAAAATCTTTCATCAAGTCTGTTAATGCCTTTACGCTTTCTATTTTTAATGCATTGTACATGGAAACTCTGAAGCCGCCAACACTTCGGTGTCCTTTCACGCCTATCATGCCTTCCTGTGTGCAAAGGGTGAGAAATTCTTTCTCCAATTCTTTATCTTCCATTACAAACACAGCATTCATTTTACTTCTGTCTTTTTTGGCAACAGGGCCGCTAAAGATCGGTAACGCATCCAATGTATCGTAAAACAGTTTTGCTTTTTCATTATTTCTTTTTTCCATCACGGCTACGCCACCTTTCGCTTTTAACCATCGTAGTGTGAGCAGCACCACATATATGGCAAACACCGGCGGAGTGTTCAGCATACTCGCTTCTTTAATGTGATTGCGATAATCGAGAATGGTAGGAATGTTGCGTTTTGTTTTGCCTAAAATATTTTTATTGACAACAACAAGATTTACACCTGCAGCTCCCATGTTTTTTTGTGCCCCTGCATAGATGATGTCAAAACGGTTGAAGTCCAGTTGTCTGCTCAGGATATCGCTACTCATATCAGCAACCAGTGGCACACCACAATCGTAAGGTAGCTGATGCCATTGTGTACCGGCAATGGTTTCATTGGTGGTAATGTGCAGGTATTGGGCTGTAGGTGTTACTGATAAAGCTTCAGGAATATTTGTATAATTATTTTCTTTTGAAGAGCCTGCAATTTCCACATGCCCAAAAAATTTGGCTTCCTTTATTGCTTTGCCTGCCCAGGTACCTGTTTCAGTATAAGCAGCTATTTCATTTTCGTCGAGCAGGTTCATAGGCACTTGCATAAACTGTGTAGTGGCGCCGCCATGCAAAAACAAAACTTCGTGGTCTTTGTCCAATTGCATCAATTCTTTTACCAGCATACGGGCTTCTTCCATCACCGGTTCAAATAATGGTGTACGGTGGCCAATTTCTAAAATAGATAAACCCGTTTGGTTGAAATTAATAACGGCCTTACCCGCTTGCTCAAAAACCTCCTGAGGCAGAATGGACGGGCCGGCATTGAAATTGTGCAACATGGAACTGAAAGTATTGAAAAATGTGAGACAAATGTACAAAATAAAAAACCGTCGGTTGCTTATGGCATTTCATGCTCCCTGCCTGCTTGCTTACCCGCTTTCCAGGCATTGTTCAGATTTTCAAATTCTTTTAGCTCTTCGGCCGAAAATTCCTGATTGCTCAGATGAGTAAGCGAAGGCTGTCCGGCATTCATCCAGGCGGTGTACCAAAACGATGCCACTGCAAAAATGGACTGTCGCATTCTTCTTTCTACCATGCCGCTTAGCATTTCATCAAATTTTTTTGAATAGGCGCTTGCGTATTGACGAATCGTGATTCCATTCCGGTCTTCAAATGCATATTTTTGATCGGAGGGAAATTGCAGGCTTAGCTCTTTTTCCAATTTTAAAACACTATCAGCAGCAGCGGCACTTTCCAGCACCCGGCTCCAGATGAATGCTCCGGGATTTTTTATGTGCTCAGCCTTGCCAATAAAAAAATCCCATTGGGTATCGGCAAGCAATTCTGGAATACGGCTTTCCCAAAAACCATGAATTCCTTTTTGATCGGTAAACTGTCCGTTGTGATTGCTGCTGGCATGCAGAGGTACATGTGCATCGGCTATGTAATGACCCAGTTCGGCAGCGTATCTTAATATTTTGGTTTGATTTTTTTCTTTAAAGGCATCGGTAAGCTTGTACAACATAGTTTGCACCCACCAGGGTACAATGCCATATTGTTTTAAACTGTCTTCCGAATATTTTGCAACCGCATCATTCCATTTTCGGGGTAGTGAATCGTAAGGATAAACACCATAATGATCAATGTCAATATAATGCCGGGGGCCTTCATCTGGTACGGCATAGCGCCGTTTATCGGGGTCAATTGCGTGTTCGGTAATGAAATCAATTTGTGGTTTAAACAAAATCATCATTTCGGGTGGCAGCAGAAAAACGGCATATTGATTTATTTTTTTATGGGCAAAGAAACCCCAGCCAAAGGCGTGAATAGAAAACAAGCTAAGTAAAAGTGCAATAAGATATTTCATGGTTGTGTAAACTAAAGTACAAAAGAAAATTTGGAAAATTGGTTCGGGGGGGGGGGATTTGGATTACGAGGAAAATATTTTTTTAATACATAAAACAATTGTCAATGAAAACAAGAATTTCAATTTTAGCATTTATGTAATTATTGTTGAGTGCTTGCTCTAAGACAAAATTAGATATCAATGAAGCTTCAAAATTGCATAAGACATATTTACAAAGCCTTCAACTAAAAGGTGAAACTCCAAGTTTGCCAGATGATGGTGAAGCGAAAAAATATGCAGAAATAATATGTTATGTAAACAATGACCCATGCCAAATAGGTACTGAATGTTCAGTGATAGGAAGGAGTTGTAAAAAATATTCTTGTAAAATAACAGCCGCCGGAAGAATAATCGCCCCACTAAGTAACGACGAAATTGATTACTTTGCAGAGAAGGATGCCCGAAATTTATTAGATGAAGGGCTTATAGATGCTGCTGAATTTGAGAATTTTAAAAACTTTTCTAAAAAAATAATTTCGGATAAAAGTGCAGAGGCGGCTTCTAAAAAATATTAGTTTAATATTGTTACTCAACACAGTATTTTATTTATTACTATTCAATTTATCATGTGGTAATCCCAGAAAAAATACTGAGTGGACTGTGTTTGAGGATTCATTTAAAGTCAGCCCACTTTTGTTAAGTGGAAAAAGTTTAATAAAAAATATTGCGGGAGAGAACTATCTTCAGAGCTATGATGAAAAAGAAAATAGTATTTCTTTTTGGAAGTTTGGGGCAGCAGCTCCGCTTTTTACGGTTAGGTCACATGTAAACTTCGATGATGATCGTATAGGAAAATTAATACAGATTGACATTTATTAAAGAGATAGTATTTTTATTGTAACAGAAAATTATATTTTTCTATTTGATAATAATGGTGAAATTTCCTTTAAAAAAGATGTTTCCAATAGCGTGTTAGATGATACAGGACATCAAGTGGTTTTTTTGGATAATTCAAACCAATATCCACTCTATTTTGATAGTACAAAAAAAGATTTGTACATCAGGTGTTCGTGTAATTGCTATTTTATGGAACCTGAATACTTTCAAACCCGTGTAGAAGCCAAATTAAATTTAATAGACGGAAAGTTTTCATTTCTAAATTATGGGTTCCCTGAAAAATATCGGCATCATTTTTATGGTCAACTTGTTTTCCCATTTCGGGAAATTAATAAACAGTTGAATGTTATTTCTTTTCAATGCGATGACAGTATTTATGTTTACGACAGAGAAACAAATGAGATTAAACCATATAACGGAAAAAGCACTTATCAAAAAGTACCTTTTTTAACATTTGATACTTCATATAAAGAGGATATTGAACGGTTGAAAGAACATCTTATACAGACTCCGGTTTATCAAAAAATCTTATTTGATAAGTATAAGAATCTTTATTATCGTTTCTTTTGGAATTCGCAATCGCTTATAAGTAGAAGTGGACAATATCATGGAATTTTTGACAGAGATTTAATTCTAATGGTTTTTGATGAAAATTTTAAGCTGATTACAGAAAAAAATATTGGGAATTCTTATTTGTGGTATTATTCCTTTGTATCACCCAAGGGATTGTATATACGAAAGGCTATTTTTGATAAGAAGACTCGACAAAATCAAGAATATGATCATTTCTCAGTATTCTCCTTTAATTAAGGGTCTTGCACTTGTATTTTTTTTAAGTTGCAATACGGCCAATCGGAAAAACGAAAGCAATTTAGAAATCAATAGTGCTAGATTGGAATATAAAGACAGGGTTAATAATATTTTTCACTTTACGACGGAATCTAAATATTCTATTTCATTCTCTGGTTGTAATAGTTTTATTATCTTACAAACAAACCTGTGCAATTCTTGCAATAAAGATGTAATAGATATGATGATAGATAGTTTAAGTAATCAACATCAAACTGTTTATTTTATTTTAGCCGATCATAATACTGAATTACAAAAAAAGATTTCATCCAGATTAAAAGAATCCGTTGTTCTATTTGATGAAATGCAACTCCTGCCAAAATATAATCTGAATTTTATGCGAAATGTTAAGATAAAAACTTGCCAAAATAAAGTAGTTGACTGGAGTTTTTTATAAATTTGTTTGTTTTTCTTCCTCCGTTTCTACCACACCACCCGTTACCGCATATTTCATGGTTTCGCCGGAACTGATTCTGTCTATCTTTCTTATTTTATTTCGAGGCAATACATACAGCTGACCGGCCCAGTTATAAGCCTGCGGCACATAGATGGCTACCATTTCGGCACCCATGTCAAATTTTTGCATTTCTTCATCCGTTACAAAACCGATTATCCATACATCATCGGCAAATACATTGGCCAGTACCGACTGGTTGAATTTTTTCTTATTGCCGGCTACCGCACCAAAAAAATCACGAACCGATGAGTAGATATATTTTACACCGGGTGCTTTTTCCAGCATAGAATCAAAGAAACCAAAAATGCGGGTTTGTATAAAAGCAGAGCTGAGATAGCCAATAACAATAATGGCAGCAAAAATGATAACAAAACCCAACCCGTAGTTTTTTACTTTATATCCGGTAATGCGCCCTTGCAGGTCTTTTACAGGCTCACGAAAAAGGGGAATCCAGTCGTCCACCGTAGAAACTACCCAATAAATAGCATAAAAAGTAATGGCTAGCGGCGCAATGATAAGCAAACCCTGAAGCAGGTAATTAATAATTTTTTTCCATTTAAAGGGCTCCAATAATGGAGTTTTTACCTTTTTCTCCTGACTCATACACAGTTGATTAGTAAGTAAAGGTAACAGAAATTGATAATAGCAACAGGGCTCTAAAATTGGGTGAGCGGTTAAAAAATCGGATGGAAACTTTGGCTACGTAAAAAGTTTCCTTAGTTTTGCACCCACATTTTTAATCATGGAAGCGAAAAACGAAGTGAAGGGCAGGATACAGGAAAAAGCTGAGGAACTGTTTATGCAGTATGGTATCCGATCGGTGTCAATGGATGATATAGCCGCTCAGCTGGGTATGTCTAAAAAAACCCTGTATCAATATTTTAACGACAAAGACAAACTGGTGGATGTAGTGGTGGATGCAGAGCTGGATAAGGGTCGCTGTGAATGTGCCGCCTGTCTGCAATATTCAAAAAATGCCGTTGAAGAAATCTTTTTTACAATGGAGCATATTGCCAACCAGTTCAGTCAAATGAATCCTGTATTGTTATTCGATTTGGAAAAATTTCATCCGGCTTCTTTTCAAAAGTTTTTAAGACATAAAAATGAATTCCTGTTAGAAATCGTTCGCAAAAATATTGAGCGGGGAATCGCAGAAGAATTATTCAGACCGGAAATAAACGCAGACATCATTTCAAGATTCAGAATTGAATCCGTCATGATGGCTTTTAATTTATCAGTGTTCCCTGCCAAAAAATATAGCCTGCTTGAGGTTACACAGGAAATTATCGACCATTATCTCTATGGATTGGCCACGATCAAAGGGCACAAACTAATATTAAAATATAAAGAACAGCGAAAAAAAATACAGTATGAAAACAAAAACTAAGCGGCCTTTGTTGCTGCTTGTATTGATGATCTTTGCAACATCAATCAACGCACAACAACCAGACACCGCCCAACCAACAAAACATGAATTTTCTGTACAACAGGCAGTCGACTACGCCCTCAAAAACAATGTGAATGTAAAAAACGCATTGCTTCAGGTAAAGGTACAGGAGCAGCAAAATGCGGTGTTTACTGCAGCTGCCTATCCGCATATCAATGCATCCATCGGCACTACTTACAATCCGGCAATTGCCACTACGGTTATTCCAAATTTTATTTCTCCCGCCACTTATCAGGTTTTAATTGATCAGGGTGTAAAGGATGGTAATGGCAATCCCATTCAAATGCCATCCAATTTTGGGCTCATTCCGGCAAAATTTGGAACTAAGTTCAGTGCCAATGCAGGAATCAGCCTGCAGCAAATTCTATTTGACGGACAGGTTTTTGTTGGTCTGTTGGCCCGAGGTGCAGCAGTAGCATTGCAGCAGAAAGGCGCCGAAGTAACTCAGGAAACACTAAAGGCCAATATTTATAAAGTATATTATCAACTTGCTGTAAGTAAAACACAGATTGAAATGCTGGATGCCAATATTGCATTGGTAGAAAAGAACCTGAGAGATACCCGCATCATTTATGAAAATGGCTTTCGGGAAAAATTGGATGTGGACAAAGAAACTGTTCGCTTATCCAATTTAAAAACAGAAAAGCAAAAATTACTGAATCAAATTTCCAATGGCTACTATGCATTGAAAATGCTGATGGGCATGCCGATAAGCGATGAACTGATACTCACCGATAACATTACAGAACAAGATGTAAAAGACGGAGTGTTGAATGCAAGTGGTTATACTTATGCCGATAGAAAAGAATTTCAACAAGCTGAAATATCAAAAAAGCTTTTGGAATATAACGTCCGTAGGTTTAAACTTTCGCAAATACCTACCATTTCTTTATCGGCGCTGTACGCAAAAAATGCTCAAAGAGATAAATGGAATTTTATAGGAAAGGGAGATTGGTTTACTGTATCCAATGTCAATCTCAACGTTACGATTCCCATTTTCAACGGATTTTTTACCCGTTCAAAAATAAAAGAAGCACAATTAGAAGTAAATAAAATAAGCAACCAGCTGGATGCCCTCAAGCTGTGGATTGATAATGATGTAGAGGCGGCAAAAAATAATTACCGAAATGCACTCGCTACTATGGATATGCAACAACAAAATAAAGAACTGGCCGAAAAAGTATATCAACAAACCAAAAAGAAATACGAAGTAGGTACGGGCACACAAATTGAAATAGTGGCTGCACAAACCGAAATGAAATCGGCGCAAACCAATTATATCTCTGCTTTGTACGACGCCATTATTGCCAAAGTAGATTATCTGAAAGCAACCGGAAAACTTTAATAATAAAACCAAACATTAATCAACTCAATTAATATTTTTTATATGAAAAGAACAATAAAACTGTGGAGCCTTGTTACGGTCATTGCATTGGCCTTAGCTGCCTGTGGTGGTGGTGCCAAAGATAAAAATGCACAAGCCAAAGAGCTGAATACAAAAATTGAAAAACTAAAGGCAAAGAAAAACGACCTCGATGCGCAGATTCATAAACTGGAGCAGGAGCTTGTAAAACTGGATCCGGCGGCTGCTAAGCAAAATGCAAAACTGGTAGCTGTAGCGACAGTATCAGTTGATTCTGCTTTTGCACACTATATCGAATTGCAGGGAAAAATAAATACCGATGATGGCATTGCTTATGTAGCGCCAAATGGGCAAGGTGGATTAGTAAAAGCAGTTTTAGTAAAGGCCGGACAAAGAGTTGGCAAAGGACAATTAGTTGCAAAACTGGACGATGCCATTGCCCGTCAACAATTAGCTACTGCCCGTCAGCAAGTGGGTATTATTAAAGCACAAATGGATTTGGCAAAAACTACTTATGAGCGCTATCAAAATTTATGGAATCAGAATATAGGTGCAGAAATGCAGGTGATAAAAGCAAAGGCTGACTGGGAATCTGCTTCAGCTCAATACCGTGCTGCACAATCTGCCGTATCACTTGCGCAGGAAGCAGTTAATATGAGCAATGTATATGCAGGCATCAGCGGCATTGTAGAGCAGGTAAATGTGCGTCCCGGCGAATTTTTTACTGGCGTAGGTGCCGATAGAAAGCCACAGATTCTGATTGTAAATGAAAACGCATCTATGAAAGCCGAAGTGCCGGTGCCGGATCGTTATGCAAAAGATGTAGTACGCAATGCAAATGTATTGGTAGATGTACCCGATCTGGATACCACTTTTGAAACTAAAATATCGATGGTGGGTGGGGCTATCGATCCTGTTACCCGCTCCTTTATGGCAGAGGCTAAACTGGGTGCCAATAAAAAACTAAAACCCAATCTTACAGCAACCATTCGTATTCAGGATGAATTGTTGAAAAATGTAGTGGTAGTACCTGTAAACATGGTACAAACAGATGAGAGTGGAAAATTCGTATATGTAATGGTGAAGGAAGGTGATAAGCAGATTGCAAGGAAGCGGCAAGTAACCATTCAAGGTGAGCCATATAAAGGACAACAAGCAATTGCCGCTGGCTTAAGTGGTGGCGAAATGCTCATCACCGAAGGGTACCAAACAGTATATGACGGGCAAACAGTAACCACTTCAAAATAATTTTCCTTAAAATAATTGAAGACGAATAAAATAAAGTCAAATGAATGCATTAGAAGGGATAGCTAAAAAATTTAAAGAATTTAAACCCACCAGCTGGGCGGTTGATAATAAAACTGCGATTTATATAATCGCTATTCTTATCAGCTTCTATGGGTTGATGAAGTTTAACAGTATGCCCAAGGAGCAATTTCCGGATATTGTGGTTCCTACCATTTCTGTTACTACTATCTATGCGGGCAACTCACCAAAAGATATTGAAAACCTGGTAACCCGACCCATTGAAAAACAACTGAAAGGCATCAGTGGTGCCAAGGTGAAAAAAATTCAAAGTATTTCTCAGGCAGATTATAGTTTGATTATAGTAGAGTTTGATACCGATGTGAAAACAGAGCTTGCCAAGCAAAAAGTAAAAGATGCGATTGATAAGGCGCAGACAGATTTGCCTACCGACCTTACCAGTCAGCCCAACGTACAGGAATTTGCATTTAGCGAAATGCCCATCATGTTTGTCAACATCAGCGGCGATTATGATGGTATGAAGCTGAAACAATATGCCGATAAAATGCAGGATAAGATAGAAGAGCTGAGTGAAGTAACCCGTGCAGAAATTGTAGGTGCTCCCGAAAGAGAAATTCAGGTAAATGCAGATCCATATAAAATGGCTGCCGCCAGAGTGAGTTTTATGGATATTGAAAATGCCATTTCCAGAGAAAATCACGACATCACCGGCGGATTGGTAGAAGTAGGCAATATGAAGCGTACGCTGAAAGTAAAGGGTCAATTTACTTCGGTGGCGGATATGTATAATATAATTGTACGAAGCAGTGCACAAGGCGCTTCTGTTTATCTTAGAGATATTGCCGAACTCAAGGATACCATTAAAGAAAGAGATAGCTATGCCCGTCTTGATGGTAAAAATGTGGTTACACTTAATATTATCAAAAGATCAGGAGAAAACCTGATTAACTGTGCCGACAAGGTAAAAGAAGTAGTAAAAAAGATGCAGGACACCGAAGAATTGCCTGCCAATCTGCGGGTTGATTTTACCGGTGATACCAGCAAGCAAACCAAAACTTCTTTTGGCGAACTGATTAATACAATCATCATAGGTTTTATTTTGGTTTTGGTAATCCTGATGTTTTTTATGGGTGTTACCAATGCCTTCTTTGTGGCATTGAGCGTGCCGCTAAGTGTATTTGTGGCTTTCTTGTTTTTGCCGTTGGCGGATATGATGGTGGGTACTACGGTAACATTAAACTTCATTGTATTGTTTGCTTTACTTTTTGGACTGGGTATTATTGTAGATGACGCCATTGTAGTTATTGAAAATACACACCGTATTTACAATAATGGGCGAATACCTATTGTAAGAAGTGCGAAAGAAGCAGCAGGCGAAGTTTTTATTCCTGTATTGGCTGGTACAGCCACCACACTGGCTCCATTTTTCCCATTATTATTCTGGAAAGGGTTGATAGGTAAGTTTATGATTTACCTGCCCACCATGCTGATATTAACTTTGGCAGCATCCTTAATCGTTGCATTTATTTTCAATCCTGTATTTGCTGTAAGCTTTATGAAGCCGGAAGGTAAAGAGTATGAAAAGCCCAAAAAAGAAGTATTTAAAAATAAATGGTTTATTGTTTTCTTAGCAGCCGGTGTATTGTTGCACCTGGCGGGTATGAGTGGCATTGCCAATTTTTCAATTCTAATGGCACTGCTGATGGTGTTCAATGCCTATGTTTTAAATGATGTGATTCATCGTTTTCAAAAACGAGCATTGCCCAAGTTGATGAACCGATATGAAAAGCTATTGCGTTGGATTTTGGTTGGCAAAAGACCGGTTTATGCATTTATTTCTTTATTTGGTGTGTTTATTTTAGCATTGGGCATGTTGATGGCGAGTATCAGCATGGGTCGCACAAAATCAACATTCTTTCCCAGTGGCGATCCCAATTTTGTTTATGTATATCTAAAACTTCCGGTGGGTACTGATGTAAAATATACTGACAGCATCACCAGTATTTTAGAAAAAAGAGTAGAGAAAGTTTTAGAAAAAGAAAAACCCGGAACACCCGGAAGCATTGTGGAAAGCATTATTACCAATGTGGCCGTAAGCGCCAATAATCCACGAGATCAAAACCGAAGCGTACAATCAAACCTCGGTCGTATTCAGGTTTCTTTTGTAGAGTTTGAAAAAAGACATGGCAAAAGAACACAACCTTATATGGATCAGATAAGGGCAGCAGTACAAGGCATACCCGGAATCAGTGTAGAAGTGGCAAAAGAGGATAATGGTCCGCCCACCGACCCTCCAGTAAATATTGAAGTACAGGGCGATAATTTTGAAAGCATTGCTGCCGTATCTCGTCAGCTTTATAATTTCTTAGATACAAATCGTATTAATGGAATTGAAAATCTACAACCTGATGTGGATCTCAACAATCCGGAGATTACCGTAAATGTAGATCGGGAAAAAACCATGTTTGAAGGACTGAGCACGGCACAAGTAGGCATGGAAATTCGAACAGCCATTTTTGGAAAAGAAGTAAGTAAGATAAAAGATGGAGAGGATGAGTATAAAATTCAGTTGCGGTACAATGACTTGATAAAAAACAATGTAACCGACTTGATGAACCTGCGTATCACTTTTATGGATATGAATTCTATGCAGGTAAAATCAATTCCGCTTAGTTCTATTGCCTCGGTAGATTATACCAGCACCACCGGTGGTGTAAAGCGTAAAAACGTAAAACGCACCATTCAGTTGCAAAGCAATGTACTGGACCCTACCATGGTAGGGCCTATCAATAAAAGCTTGCAACTTAAAATAGATGAATTTAAGAATAAAGAAAAAATTCCCGCCGATGTTACCATCAGACTCAGTGGCCAAAGCGAGCAGGAAAAAGAAACACAAACTTTTTTGGGAACGGCATTTATGATTGCAATCGGATTGATTTTTTTGATACTGGTTTTGCAGTTCAATTCAATGAGTAAACCATTTATTGTAATTACCGAAATCTTTTTCTCTGTCATAGGTGTATTGCTGGGCTATGCGCTTACCGGTATGACCATTTCCACCATCATGCTGCTCATTGGTATTGTAGGGCTGGCAGGTATTGTAATTAAAAATGGAATCTTAATTATTGAATTTACAGATGAGTTGCGTGGCCGGGGTATGCGTATCCGGGAAGCAGCAATACAAGCTGGAAAAATAAGAATCATCCCGGTATTACTTACAGCAGTGGCTACTATATTAGGATTGTTTCCATTGGCGGTTGGTTTTAATATTGATTTTGCAGGCTTGTTTACCCATCTGCGTCCCAATATTTTCTTTGGTGGCGATAGTGTGGTGTTTTGGGGGCCTTTGAGCTGGACTATCATTTTCGGTCTTATATTCTCTTTTTTCCTTACTTTGGTAATGGTGCCCAGTATGTACCTTATTGCCGAAAGAATCAGAAGACCAATGGAGCGTTTTTATGGAACCAAGTTTATTGCACTATTAGGTTTTCTGGGGCCGTTATTCTTTGTATTTGTGGGCATTATGTTTTTGGTACGCAGGCTGCAAGGAAAAAAAGTATGGATGGGTAAAATGAAGGTGCAGCAATTAAAGGCTGACTAATGTCTTGGGTATAGCAACACACTGTTGCAATAGTTGGTTTTGGTGAAATATAAGGCGTCCCGTATTTGCGGGGCGCTTTTGTTTTACACTTGAGAAAGCGAAATTTTCTGTGCAAATTCTTCAAAAAACAATTGCAGTTTCTCAAACATATCTTTAAAAATAGGAACTAAGGTGCCAAAACCGTTTATTACTTTGGGCCCCCAAGGTTGTATGTAAGTATACGTTACCGACTGCTGAATGGTAGCCGGTTGCAAGAGATTCATGTGTTCGGCATAAAAAAGGATGACACTGAAAATGAGTGTATAAATGACTACATAAAAAATGATACCGCCTAGTTTATTTGCCCATCCCAGCGCAATGGATTGCAAAGATTTTTCAATTGCTTTTGAGCCCAGCCTGATGAGTAGTACAACCACAATAAATACGATTAGGAAAGAGATAAAGGGTAACCACTCCGGCGATATGTTTATTGATTTTCCTAGGTAGCCGGAAACAACAATGGACAACTTCATTGCGGCAGCCAAGCCAATAATAATGGCTACCAGCGAAAACACACCAATCACCAATCCACGTTGCCAGCCATGCCATAGGGCAAAACAAATTGCAATTGCGAAGAGAATATCTATCAGCATGAGGTTCTTTAAGTCTTAACGAAAGAAGAACGATATTATTTTTATCAGGATACTTTAGAAAAGTGTGAAAGTTTTTTTTAAGACAACATTAATAAAGCAATCAAAAATTAAAAATGTATTATCACGTTTAGCTTTTTGCTAATAATTCTTTTACCAGCGTTGCTATCATTTTACCATCGGCCTTGCCGGATAGTTGTTTTGTTGCAGCACCCATTACCTTGCCCATATCTGCCGGCGAACTGGCTCCGGTTTCTTTAATTAGTTTTTCCAATTCAGTTTTTATTTCTTCCGCCGAAAGTTGTTTTGGCAAGAACTTTTCAATTACCGCCAGTTCTTCAGCTTCCTTTTTTGCAAGATCGGCACGGTTTTGTTGTTGAAAAATTTCTAACGAATCTTTTCTTTGCTTTGCCATTTTCTGCAAGAGCTTTAGTTCGTCTTCTTCAGTTAGTGCTCCATTGCTTCCTTCCGAAGTTTTGGCAAGCAATATGGCTGCTTTAATGGCTCTTAAGCTTCGCAATGCTGCTTCATCTTTTGCTAACATGGCAGCTTTCAAATCGGTCATTATTTTTTGTTCAAGACTCATAGTATCGATTTATTAATTAAACAAAAGAAACAATAAATGAAGCAGGGATATTAACTTGCCTTATTGTCTTTAAGTTGTTTGGCTCTGAAGGTTTCATAAAAGCCAATAGCAAATTTTTTCATTTCTTCAGCCTGTTCATGGTACTGTGTTGCTCTGCCATAAGTATCGGCCATAGTCATCAAAGTCTGATAAAAAAAATCGGCCATTTCATCCACCATCATGTCTTTGGTCCACAGGTCAATACGCAAGGCAGCTTTTTCTGCACTATCCCAAAAAGAAATCATCATTGCCTTTGCTTTTTGCTTTTGCTCAGCACCTGTATCTGATGCAGCCCAGCTGATAGATGCAGGTACCCGGGTTTCATCCATTTCTACATCAATCGTAATTGTTGAATTGCTCATAAATTAAATTGTGAGTGCAAAGATAACCGAAGTAGCGGGAAGATGTTTTAGATTGTCTTTTTAACACAATTAAAAAGTATTTCTGAAATGCAATGTTGCTTTCCTTCACACTGCATTTTTCAGGTGAGTTCAAATTGATTTATCCTAAAGCCTTTATGACCGACCTCCAAACTAAGTCAGCTGTAATTTCCCAATTGTAAGTAGCAGATACAGTTTTGCCTTTTTCTATTAATACGTTTCTCAAATTTTCGTCTTTGTAAAGCATCATCATTTTTTCTGCTATATCGACAGGGTCGGTTGCATTTGCATACAAAGCTGCTTCTTTGGTTATTTCCTGCATGGCGCTTGATTGCGAGGTAATCACTGGTGTATGACATTGCATAGCTTCAATGGGTGGCACACCAAAACCTTCAAATAGAGAAGGATAAACCATTGCATAAGCAGCACCCGTTATTTTCACTAGTTCATTATCTTCCAAATAGCTTGTTAGTACTACATCGTTTCTGTATTTATAAGTTTTCAGGCTATCTATAAACGAGCGATACTGCCAGGCCAGCCTGCCGGCAATTACGAGCTTCATATTGCTCTGCAATCTTTTTTTAAAAATTGAAAATGCTTTTAGCAGGTGCATCAGATTTTTGCGGGGATGAATAGCTCCGGTATATAAAAAATATTCTCGGCCTTCGGTGTATTTATTTTTTGTTGCATTTTTTTCTTCATCAGTTGATGGCAGAAAAATTTCTTTTGAAGCACTATACACTACATCAATCTTTGCTTCATCAATTTGATACTGATTTATAATATCATTTTTTGAAAACTGTGAAACGGTGGCAATCGATTTTGCTTTATTCAAAAACCGTGGAATGTATTTTCTGAAAAAAGCAAGATGAGATTTTTTATGAAAATCGGGATAATGTAAAAAAGCCAGATCATGCACGACTATACATTGTGGTACTTGAGTTTTTAATGAGCAAAACCCATCGGCCGATAGAAATACATCTGCCTTAAATTTGTTAAGTATGCGTGGTATTTTATATTGATACCAGTATTTCCAAAGCAAGGGATGACGGGCCGGCGGTGTAGCCACTACAGGTATTATATTTTCGGCAAACACAAATCTTGTATCAAAAGCCCTGTCAAATATGAAAATAAAACGATGTTCGGGATGCTTGCGGACAATGAACTTTAATGTTTCATACATAAAATTACCATAGCCCTCTAAATAATCAGCTAATAAAAATCTTGCATTAACGGCAATAGTCATGGCGGCAAAGGTATGTTTGTATGTATTACTTCTTTTAAAAAGGAGAATCCGCAGGCATTTTTCTTGTGATGTTTAAGAGAAATACGACTTCATTTTCCTATTGTATTACAAATTATCGCCACTTATTTTTAACCCGATATTCAAATCACTGATTGAATTAGAAAAGAAAAATTCAGTATCAATTTTTTTCATTTTCCGGAAACTTGGTATAGAATTTGCAAATTATTTAACCCGAAAAAGGATAAAATCTTTAATAATTATTTGATATAGAAATGCTGGATGGTGGATGATTATAGGTGGCCACCATACCCTGCGTCAATCAACGATATTCTAAACGACCTCTTAGGTGGAAGAGGATGGTGGCTTGTAAAAGGGGCCTTGGTTCGGGGCCCCTTTCTTTTTTTAGTATCTGGCTGAATCTTACATCGTCGCAAATTCATTTTTTTTTACATTCTTTATACTTCAAACATCTTTATCTACATTTGTCGCCGCACCTAATTTCATTTCATGGATTATAATACTACAAGAAACCATCTGACAATGCGTGAATATGGCCGGCATGTTCAAAAAATGATTGAGCATATTCTAACCATTGAAGACCCCGAGCGGCGCCAACGCAATGCACAAGCTGCCATTGAATTAATGGGATTCCTCAATCCACATTTGAAAAACGTAGAAGATTTCAGACATAAATTATGGGATCATCTTTTTCTGATTGCCGATTTTAAACTGGATGTAAAATCACCTTACCCCATTCCTACAAAAGAAAATCTGAAAGCAAAGCCTAAACCGCTGCCTTATCCCAAAAGACATCCCAAATTTTCTCATCTTGGCAAAAATCTGGAGAATGTTATTAATAAAGCCTTGGTAGAAGAGAACCCCGAAAAGAAACTGGGTTTTGCTAATGCGGTTGCTTATTATATGAAACTGGCTTATAATAACTGGCATAAAGAAATTGTACAAGATGATGTCATTCAAAGTGAACTGGACAATATCACTGATGGTCAACTTACATTTACCAATACACCATTTGTAAAAGCCTTTCGTCCGCAGCATGAAAACCGCGGTGGCGGCAGCTATGGAAAAAGAGGCGGAAAATTTCAACATCGCGGCGGCGGTAGAAATGACCGGCGTGATAACCGAAACGGAAATTTCAAAAAGAAAAGATATTAACTACCTACCCCGCATGGGGTTTTTTTATATTTGCTCAGCATATTGAGTCTAAATTTTTCTCTTTCATTTAAGGATTGAAAATTAACTATGTATTCCTTTGAAGTAAACGGAGGTCGCAAACTTTCAGGCGAAATCAAACCACAGGGTGCAAAAAACGAAGCCTTGCAAATCATCAGTGCCGTACTACTTACATCAGAAGCGGTTACCATTAAAAATATTCCCGATATTATAGATGTAAACCTATTAATAGAATTGCTGGGTGAGATGAAAGTAAAAATTAACCGCATCGGCAGCGATACCTGTATTTTTCAGGCAGATGATGTAGATATTGACTATCTGCACAGCGAAACATACAAAATGAAAAGCGGCAAACTGCGTGGCTCAGTTATGCTGGCCGGCCCCATGCTGGGCAGATTTAAAAAGGCATTTATACCCAAACCGGGTGGCGATAAAATAGGCCGCCGCAGGTTAGATACACATATTATTGGGTTTGAAAAATTGGGCGCAAGTTTCAGTTTGAATAAAGACGGCTTTTTTCACATGGTTACCCAAAATGGAAAACCGCTTCAGGGCACTGATTTGTTATTAGATGAACCATCGGTAACCGGAACGGCCAACATCATCATGGCGGCAGTGCTTGCCAAAGGCACAACTTCAATATATAATGCTGCCTGCGAGCCATATATTCAACAGCTCTGTCGAATGCTAAACGCAATGGGTGGCAAAATTGTAGGAATAGGCAGCAACCTGCTTACGATTGAAGGTGTAGCTTCATTGGGCGGCACCACACATAGTATGTTGCCCGATATGATTGAAGTAGGCTCTTTCATTGGGCTGGCTGCTATGACGCAAAGCGATATCTTGATAAAAGGAGCAGGTGTAGATCATTTAGGTATCATTCCTGAAAAATTCAGGCAACTGGGCATTCAATTGAATTTTAAAGGCGACGATATTCATATTCCCGAGCAGGAGCAATATGAAATACAATCATTTCTGGATGGCTCAGTAATGACCATTTACGATCATCCCTGGCCGGGTTTTACACCCGATTTGTTAAGCATTGTATTGGTGACAGCTATACAAGCCAAAGGCTCGGTTTTGATTCATCAAAAAATGTTTGAAAGCAGATTGTTTTTTGTAGATAAATTGATTGATATGGGTGCCCGCATTGTACTGTGCGACCCTCATCGTGCAGTTGTTATTGGATTAGAAAGGGAACAATTGCTAAGAGGTATCACAATGAGCTCGCCTGATATCAGAGCCGGTGTTGCTTTATTAATTGCAGCTTTAAGTGCCGAAGGAAAAAGCATTATTCAAAATATAGAACAAATTGACAGAGGCTATCAACAAATTGATGTAAGGCTTAGAAAACTGGGGGCTGATATAAAGCGAATTTAGCATAATCACTTTTATTGATTGAAGTAATAGTTGTAAAAAAAATGACACTCGATATTTTTGAATATAAGCCCACATTGGAAAATGAAAGAGTACGATTACGTCTGCTGCGGGCTGATGATATTGAACACTTACTACCTTTTTCGCTGCAAGAACCGGAAATTTGGAATTATAGCCTTTCAACGGTGGCCGGAAAAGATAACCTGAAAAAATATTTGGATACTGCATTAAAGGCTTATGAAGATAAGAGAGAATATCCTTTTATTGTTTTTGACAAAAAAACAAATCAGTATGCCGGCAGTACCCGTTTCTATGATATTCAACAACCCAATCTGACTACACAACTGGGCTATACCTGGTATGGAAAAGCATTTCAACGTACAGGGCTAAACCGACATTGCAAATTACTTTTACTGAGTTTTGTTTTTGAAAAATGGGGATTGGAGCGATGCGAATTTCGGGCAGATGCAAAGAATGCAAAAAGTATTGCTGCTATGAAGGCCATAGGTTGTGTAGCAGAAGGTATTCTGCGCAATCATTTGCCGCTGAATAATGGAAATAGAAGGGATAGCATTGTATTAAGCATTTTGAAACACGAGTGGGAAAATGAAGTAAAGAATATACTGCTGAGCAAAACAAAATAGTGTTCAAACGATTGTAAGCATAATTTCCGGTCAACATCAACAAATATTTGGCTTAAATAAGTTACTTTAGTCCCGAATAATAATTTAAGAACGAGTTTACAAACCGCCCATGGACTACGAAATAAAACAACAGGATAAATTCAAGTATATTGAAGAAGGCAACGGCGAGCCCCTAGTTTTGTTGCACGGGCTTTTTGGCGCCTTAAGTAATTTTAAAGATCTGATTGAATATTTCAGACAACATTACAAAGTAGTGGTGCCTATGTTACCATTGCTTGAAATGGATATTTTGCATACATCCGTTGGCGGGCTGGCAAAATTTGTTCATAAATTTCTTGAAGCAAAAAATTATGAAGGTGTTCATCTATTAGGAAATTCTTTAGGCGGGCATGTAGCATTAGTTCATACCTTAAAACACCCGCAAAGAATCAAATCATTAATACTTACAGGCAGCTCAGGCCTTTTTGAAAATGGAATGGGCGACAGCTATCCCAAGCGTGGAGATTATGAATACATAAAGAAGAAAACCGAACTTACTTTTTACGATCCCAATACAGCTACAAAAGAACTGGTAGATGAAGTATATAGCATTACCAACAACCGCATGAAGGCGATCAAAATAATTGCACTGGCAAAAAGTGCCATTAGAAATAACCTGGGCGAAGAACTGAATCAGATAAAGCAACCCACGCTATTGATTTGGGGCAATAATGACATCATTACGCCGCCTTTCGTAGCACAAGAATTCAATAAACTCATACCCAACAGTGAGCTTCATTTTGTAGATAAATGCGGACATGCACCTATGATGGAAGTACCGGATGCGTTTAATGAAATTCTGCATAAATTTTTAAAAAAGCAAAGCGAGCCTGCAACAGTTAGCTGATTGTTGTTGTCTTTTGCTTAGTTGAACTCGTGATTTGATAATTAAAATTGGCCGCTATCCATGTTGACCCATGAACTACTTTCTCAAACAATTCCTTTTTTAAGATTAAGCGACAAAGTTTATCAGGCTCTTGAGTTGATGAATGAAAACAATGTAACACATTTACCGGTTGTCAATGGTTCTCAATTTTCCGGATTGATAAGCGAAGATGATTTACTTCAGGCAGAAAATGATAATGCTCTTTTATCTGCGATGGAGCAATCTTTCTCAAATATTTGTGTAAAGGAAGATGAACATTTTTTAAAAGCGGTAAAACTGGCTGCTGAAAATGGAGTAAGCGTGGTGCCGGTTGTAAATGAAGAAAATGAACTAATTGGCTCGGTTGCTTACAACGATTTGTTGAAATTTTCATCAGAGTTTATGAGCCTGGGCGAGCCCGGCGGTTTAATTGTATTGGAAATGGAGAGCAATCAATATTCATTTAATGAAATAAGCCGGATTGTGGAAAGTAATGATGCCCAAATAACACAGTTAAACAGTTCCAACGATCCTGCTACCGGAATGATGCAGATTACAATTCGTATCAATAAACCTGAAATTTCTGATTTAGTAGCTGCTTTTCAGCGTCATGAGTATAATGTAAAACATTTTTTTGGCGAAGAGTTATACACTAACGAATTGAAAAGCAATTACGATAACCTCATGAACTATCTCAAAATATAGTCTTCGTATTTGTATCTGTATATTCATTTGTTTTTGCCCTTATCTTTAAGGCCACATGCAACGGCTATTGAGAAATATTTCATTTTTATTTTTTTTGATATGCATCTGTCATAGTACGTATGCACAAATGAGTAATGTTGCAAATACGGACGATGGTAAAAACCTGTCGGCAGGTCTGGTTACTATCGGAAATATTAAAATTACCGGCAATAAAAAAACAAAAAGCAATATCATATTGCGAGAAATCCCTTTTAAGCCGGAAGACAAGCTTACACTTTCTGATCTGGTTACAAAATTTGAAACGGCACGTAAGCAATTGATGAATACATCACTTTTTCTATTCGTTATCGTAGCATTGGCTGATACGGATGGCGACCGGGTGAGTGTTTCTGTAAATGTAAAAGAGCGTTGGTATTTGTTTCCGCTCCCTTATTTTAAGCCGGTGGATAGAAATTTGAACCAATGGTTGTTTGAACAAAAAGGAGGATTGGACAGGGTAAACTATGGGGCTAAAATATTATACAATAACGCCACCGGAAATAATGATAAGTTCAGAATGTGGTTGATGAGCGGATATACAAAACAAGTTTCATTGAGCTATGATAGAATGTACATAGACAAGCAAATGAAATGGGGGTTGAATGCAGGATTTGCCATGGGAAAAAACCGGGAAGTAAATTATAACACGGTAGATGATAAGCAGGTTTTTTTAAAAGACCCAAATACTTATCTGAGAAATTTTGTAAATGTAAATGCCGGGCTCTCTTATCGAAATGCAATCAATACCCGTCACTATTTCGGAATAGGTTTTACAGCAGAAGAAGTAAAGGATACCGTAGTTGCATTAAACCCATCTTATTTTAAATCGGGCAGAAAAAGTATCAGCTTTCCTTCATTCTATTATACTTTAAACTTTGCCAATCTGGATTACATACCTTATCCAACAAAAGGATATGCGGCAAAAATTTCATTTCAAAAAAAAGGTATTATTAATGCAATCAACCTTTGGTCATTAAATGTAAATGGATTGGGTAGCTGGCATCTTTCTCCAAAATATTTTTTTAGTGCAGAAGTATTTGGCGGAATCAAGTTGCCATTCAAGCAGCCCTGGTTCAATCAAAAATTTTTGGGCTACGGCGAAACTTTTATGCAAGGCTACGAATATTATGTAATAGATGGTGTAGCCGGCGGCTTTACAAAAGCAACACTATCCAGAAGACTATTTGATTTTAATCTGGGTCTGCCACACCAAAAAGGAAGGGCCGGAATTAAAATACCGATTCAGGTAATCGGAAAAGTATATGGCAATACGGGATATGTGCACAACCCGTTGCCGGGCGATAATGGCCTTTCCAATAAAATGTTGTACTCAGGCGGGTTTGGAATCGATATTCTTACATTTTATGATATTACATTCAAGATAGAGTACACTTTCAATCAGATAGGGCAAAACGGTTTATTTTTACACCGCAAGACCATCTTCTGACAACAAACTAATATATGAAGGCAGCTATTTATAGCAGGGTAATGGTGGATGAACAACGAAACGACATTCAGTCTTTTTTTGATGAACTGGGGCATCAGCAAATCATTCCGGTTATACATCAACATTTTTTTGAAGAAATAAAAAATATCATCAACCTTCCGGCTGATGCCACCACATTTACCGGTGCCGATGATTTGACCGATGAAGTTGAATTCATCATCAGCCTCGGTGGCGATGGTACTTTATTAGATACCATAACACTGGTGCGTGATAAAGACATTGCCATCATGGGAATCAATTTTGGCCGTATGGGTTTTTTGGCCAGTATTGGTCGCGATGAGCTTCGGGTAGCCGTAAAGGCAATGGTACAGCGTACTTATGTGGTTGATAAAAGATCGCTTATACACTTGGAATCAAGTCTGCCCTTGTTTGGTCATGTACCTTATGCGCTCAACGATTTTTCGGTACATAAACGGGATGTGGCTTCTATGATAAAAATTCATACTTACCTGAATGGTGAATTTTTAAATACTTATTGGGCTGATGGGCTGATTGTGGCTACCCCTACGGGATCCACCGGTTATTCTTTAAGTTGCAATGGCCCGGTGGTATTTCCCGATTCTGATAGCTTTGTAATTACTCCGGTTGCACCTCACAATTTAAATGTGCGACCCATAGTAGTGCCCGACAGTACCATTATTTCATTTGAAATAGAAAGTCGTGCCGATCAGATAATTTGTGCTTTAGACTCAAGAAGACAACTGGTGAGCAAGGATGTGCAACTGGCTATAAGAAGAGAAAAGTTTGATGTAAATCTGGTACGCTTAAGCGAAAATAATTTTTTGCAAACCTTGCGCAATAAGCTTACCTGGGGGCTGGATAAGCGGAATTAATCGCTCCACAATAAAAGAAATTCCTATTTTTATCGTTCTAAATAATCCTAAACCTCATTTTTAAGGATATGATGAAGAAAATAGCAGCATTTGTACTCGTTTTAACTCTTTTAAATAGTAAAAAGATTTCTGCACAGGAAGCAATAGTGCAGGTAGGTGAGTTTGGTGTGGGTATTGGTGGTGGCCATTATTTTGGAGATTTAAACACCCGTGCCCGACTCAATCGTACTAAAATTGCAGCTACGGCTTTCTTCCGTAAAAATTTGGGTAATTATATAGCTGCCAGGCTGGGAGTAAGTTTTGCGCAATTAGGTTATTCCGATCAATATAATTCATACAACGATTATATGTTTCGCCGCAACCTCAGTTTCAATACCAAGGTTTGGGAACTTACCTTACAAGGCGATTTTAATTTCTTTCGTTTTATGCCCGGCGATCCGGCATTTAGCTTTACACCATACATTACTTTAGGCGCCGGTGTTTTCAATTACGATCCTTATGCTTATTTACGGGGAGCAAAAGTTTTTTTAAGACCACTGGGCACCGAAGGGCAGGGGAGCACCGCACCCGGTGTTGCTAAAAATAAAAAATACAGTTCAATGGGTATTTGTATTCCCTTTGGCGGCGGCTTTAAGTATGCCCTCAACTCAAGAGTAAATATTGGTTTTGAAATTTTGCACCGCTTTACAAATACCGATTATATAGATGATGTAAGTAAAACCTATGTAGATCCTGCCATCTTCCCACTCAATCCCGATGGCAGTTTGTCTGATGCTGCTTTGTTAAGCGACCGTTCTTATGAGTTGGGCACTCCCATTGGCAAACCCGGCATGGCCCGTGGCATGAGCAAGCAAAAAGACCAATACATAACGGCCATGTTTCATCTTACATTCAATTTGCAATCTTACAAATGCCCTACGGCGAAGTAAGAAGGGATAGGAAATCATGAACATTGAACAGGGAATGATGAATGATGAAGGGGGGGAATAATGAATGATGAGCAAGAAATGCTAAATGATGAAGTAGGCGGAAATAATGAATGATGAATGAAGAGATAGTCCGACTAGCAAAATACTGGTTACTATTATTAGTTCGTTTTATTAATTTGTGTTGAAGAAATTGCTATTAAATGTAATTGTAATCTATTATTTTTTTTACCTTCCGCATCTAATCCTCAAAAACTAACGTCTTAAAAAGCGAACAGCATCAATGAAACCCACTGCAAAAAACATTTTATTATCTGCATTTGCCGCCGGGGTTGTTGTATTTATTGCCTGCCGGAAGACAGATAAATTTACCCCCCCCCCCCGAGACAGGCAATAGCATAAACGCGATAGAACAAAAGATCTTCAATACACACCGCACCGCCGATGCATCAGAAAAAGCCATTGTTGAGTATATGAAAAGGCAAAATGACAAACTGCATTTTGTAGCGCAAACGGTAAAGCAAATAGGATACCCGAGGTGGGATAAAGCCATAGCAGTAAGTAAAACCGATGCAAGTGTAAATGGCCGTGGGCAAACGGTGGATTCTGCAAATATTTATTATGTGCCTTTTGTAAGAGATTCAGAAAATTTTGTAAACGCCTCGTTATTAATCAGTACAGAGCTAAATGATACTACTTTTGAATATAAATGCAACTGGCAATACAAAAATTTTACTTATGGAACACCCCATCAGGATTCTACGGCAGAACGTTATGCATTATTCTTTATGATAATGGATTACAGAACTTTCGGCTATACTCAATTTAAAATTACTGATACAAACCTTTTTTTTAATAATCATCCTTACAATGGGAATGGAAGAAGAATAGGATTGACTATAAGCAATCAGGGCGGAAAAGGGTATAGTGCTTATGTAGAAAATTTGGAAGTATGTGCTTATTATTATCACTGTGGCACACCTGATGCAGCTGTATGTAATGATGCAGATGGTTGCGATTTTTTAGATTGCTCTACTGGTGAATGTTACCTTTCCGATGTTGAATTTTGTGATGATTCTTGGCCTGTAGGTGGAGGAGGAGGTGGTGGTGCTGGAAATGGTGGTGGCAATGGCGGTGGAACAGGGGGGGCTGGCGGAACAGGTGGCGGAAGTGGCAGTGGCGGCGGCGGCACCCCACCCGAATGTGGTGAGCCATTACAACCATTGGCAGGCAGAACAAACATAGTGGATCCCTGTGGCCCGGGCTGGGTGCCGGATTATGGAGATGACCCGCCACCACAGCAGGCATGCGATAGCTTTATTGATAGTTTACAAAATGATGCAACTTTTGCAGATAAATTCAAATCACTTAACAATACGGCAACTACAAATCTTAATTATGAAAAAGGGTTTTCGGTTGTTGACAGGGCTACAAATCAATATATACCAAAGCAGGGAGACAACTGGAATAATGAAATAATCTGGAATATACCAGCAGGCACCAAAGTAGAAGGTATTTTGCACAGTCATTTTCATGGAAGAAATTCAATATTCTCCCCGCAGGATGTAATTTTTATGGCTCAGATTTTTTTGCAAGGCTATGCAAAAGACACTAATAATTTATATATCGGAATGACCGGGCACAATAATCTGTATCCCTATTTACTAAAAATAACCAATGCGTCAAAGTTCAGAAACTTTGCAAAAAAAATTGCCGGAGAAAATGGTGATGACAAGTACAAAATGGATCAATTTATTTCCAACTATGAAAGGCTTTTAAACTCACCCGTAGAAGAAAACAATACAAAAGCATTTTTGAAAATGATGCAGGAGATGGGAGTGGGCACCGGGCTATCTCTGTACAGGGGAAATGAAGATTGTAAGGAATGGACAAAAATAAATCTTGACAGTTTTGATGATATTATTCCAACAAATTGTTTTTAAAATATAGGATATGAGAAAAATATTTATAACTATAGTATTAATTAGTATAGTATACATCGGTAGATCTCAAAATGCATATACCAGATATGATACCTGCCATTTGCTTAGCCAGTATGAGGGGGAGTGGAGATATACAAATGGGCAGGATACCATAAGAATTTATTTAAGGTATCATAGAGATTATAGTGTGTCCTTTAATTCAATTTCAGATAATCTTTATGGATGGCTGGAATATAAAACAGGGAATACTGAAATTGAAACAACATACCCTTTTAAAAACATGATTTTGCCATATTACTATGATAACGACAGCATGACAGTGAATCAACGTTCATTAAGACTCAAGCTACAACAGTGTAACAATTCTTGCTCGGTTTTGACTGGAACAATTTTTGACCATTTGCAATCCAACGAAATACATATTGTCACAGCAACATTAAACAATAATAAAACTGAAATGCTGTGGAAACAAAGACACAGAGAAGGATATGGAATGGGAACAGGCGCCACAGGTATGACATTACCCCGTGAGTTTTTATTGATAAAGCAATAGCTTTAGTGTTCGTTTCATTTCGTAATTTAGTATTTATCATAAGTAGAATGGTTTTATGATGACTTTAAATATTCACTTCTTAATGAAACTGTTATTTATTGTCATATTTCTTTTTCCCGGATGTTATACGCTGCAAGCCCAACCCCCTGCACCCGGAAGCAATGTTACTAATAATTACATCAACAAGTTTGAGGGTACCTGGAAATGGATAAATGGAAGTGATACTTTAGTCTTGATTTTAATGAAAAAGAATGAATCGTTCACAAATTATTCAGCAGATGTCCTATTGGGAGTACATAAATATGTACAGAATGGCGTAACTATTCAAGATGTGTTATACAAGTTTGATAGCATTTCTTATAATTATAAAAATAGTTCGTTAATGTTATCATGGTATCAAAATATGGATACAACAAAAGTAAAAGGGGCGATTAAGGACTTGACAAAGAAAAAAACAAACAATCTCTATTTACAATACATCGATGGTACTCCGCCTACCTTAATCTGGCATCTGAAAACAGCAGAAGGGACATTTATTGATCCTAATTTTCAATACGGATTAACAATGCCGAAAGATTTGATATTGACGAAACAATAGATGTAAGACTCTCCCCCTTCATTATTTATCATTTCTTGTTCAGTATTTATTATTATTTCAACTCCCTTCATCATTCATTATTCCCTGTTTAATATTCGTTATTCCCCCCCCCCTTTCATCATTCCCTGTTTAATATTTATTATTCCTTCTGGCATTATCAGTTTCTTAAATGCTTTTTTAACTTGCAACTAATTTAAACTTTAAACAGACTCAACAGTCCATACATCCAAACCAAATTTTTTACCTTAAACCATTTTTACTATGCGACTATTCAAATTTTTTTCTATTGCATTATTTATTGCAGGCTCCGCTTTCACTTCAGTTAATACCCACAAAGGCGACTGGTTTTTTCTGGGCGATAAAAATGTAGGGTTTGGCGTAGATCATGATGTTATCAATTTTGGAAACTGGAAAGATGATGTGCGTCAGATAAAGATTAAAGTAACCGATGGCCCGTTAAAAATGTATAATATGAAAGTGCATTTTGACAACGGTAGTGTACAAGATGTTGATCTTAGAAAACGCTTTGCACAGGGAAGCGAAAGCAGGGTAATTGATATGAATGGCGGATTGAGGCATTTAACTAAAATTGAATTTTGGTACGAAACCAAGGGTTTCCTCCGCGGAAAATCAAGAGTAGCTGTATGGGGAAGAAACTAAATAAATAATGGATATTAAAAAAATGCCTCCAACATCGGGGGCATTTTTATTTTCTCATTTCTTTATTATTCATTCGTAATACCTTTACCGCTCTTATGACATCGCTACTCGAAAATATTGATAAATCAAAACTGCCACGTCATATTGCTATCATTATGGATGGAAATGGGCGTTGGGCTAAGGAAAAAGGGGAAGACCGCCTCTACGGACACCTGCATGGTGTAGATAGTGTGAGAAATATTGTTGAAGGCTGCGCCGAATTGGGTATTGGGTATCTTACGCTTTATGCATTTAGTACCGAAAACTGGGACCGGCCAGCCAATGAAGTAATCGGATTAATGGAACTACTAGTAAGCACCATTCGCAAAGAAGTAGAAACATTAAACAAAAACAATATTCGCCTGCATGTTATAGGCGATATGAGTATGCTGCCACAGTCGGCCCAAGATGAATTAAATGAAGCACTGTCCATTACCGAAAAAAATAATGGACTACAATTAATCATGGCCTTGAGCTATAGCGGCCGATGGGAAATTTTGCAAATGGTAAAATATATTGCAGCAGCCGTAGAACAAAAAAATCTTTCAGCTAACGAAATTTCTCAGGAAACCATTCAACAATTTCTTAACACAAGCTCCTTCCCCGATCCCGAACTGATGATACGAACCAGTGGCGAATTTAGAATCAGTAATTTCCTGCTTTATCAACTCGCCTATGCCGAATTGTACTTTACTCCGGTAAGATGGCCCGACTTCAGAAAAGAAAATCTTTATGAAGCCATTTTGGACTATCAGAATAGGGAAAGGAGATTTGGAAAAACAAGTGAACAGCTAACTAATTGATAATCATTATATTAATTGATTGTTTTTATTGAAAACAAATATCTTAATATCTGATATTATCATAATCACGATTTTTAGAGTTTCAAAAATGCAATTACATAGTTTTCTTTAACAAAGACTTCAATTTTTTACCGTTATTTTGCCGCCTCAATCTGGGAAAAAGGCCTGTAATACAACGCCCCATAACTGCCGGATGAGAATATTTTTCAGCTGAATTTGAATCTTGCTTTTATGCAAAAAACTTTACTAAGGCTTTCTGTTATCCTGTTGACTTCAGTTTTTTCAACTGCTGCTTTTTCCCAACAAACCGATACGCTGCCGCCCACTTCTATTGATCCAAAGCTTATTGAATATCGAAATGCCCGTATCCCAAAAGAATATGTAATTGCAGGTATTCAGGTTTCCGGTATCAAGCATTTAGATACTTCAATTGTTTCTTCCATCTCCGGTTTATTGCCCGGCGATAAGTACATGCATCCGGGCGAAGACATATTTGCAAAAGCCATTACTGCGCTTTGGAAGCAAAAGCTTTTTTCTAATGTTCAGGTTTTTGTTACCAAAATAGAAGATAATAAAGTGTGGGTTGAGTTGAATGTTCAAGAAAGGGCAAGGTTGGGAAATTTCAAATTTTTTGGTATTAACAAGTCCGAAGAAGAAGACATTATGGCCAAAGTAAACCTGGCCAAGCAAACGATAGTAACTGAGAACACCATTCGTGAAACCAAAGAAAGAATCAATAAATTTTTTAGCGACAAAGGATATCTCAATGTAAGCGTGGATATTCAACAAAAGCCCGATACTACTTTTTCAAATTCCATAGCGATGGATATTTATATCAAAAAAGGGCAAAAAGTTCATATTGATGGTATTCATTTTTATGGCAACGATAACGTAGATGGATGGCGCTTGAAAAAGCAAATGAAAGGCACCAAAGAAATGAGTCGCATTACTCTGCATCCCGATCAGCGACTGAAACCCAGCCCATTTGGTTCAGAAAAAACATATTCTTTGAAAGAGTATGTAAAGGACTGGGGCTTTTTAACCATCAGTAAAACAAAAAAAGTAATTGATCCGTATTTCAGATTCAAGCTTAGCGGCAGCAAACTGGATCCTAAAAAATTTGAAGAAGACAGAGAGAAAATTATTGATTACTATAATTCATTAGGCTATCGTGATGCGCAAATAGTGGATACGGCAATGAGTTTAACTCAAAAGGGAAATCTGAATCTTGATTTTAAAGTTGAGGAAGGAAGGAAATATTATTTTGGAAACATTACCTGGAAGGGAAATTCAAAATACTCAGACTCCTTGCTCACCGCATGGCTGGGCATCAATAAAGGCGACACATATAACCTGAGCATTCTCAACAAAAAATTGGGAAAGGAAGCCAGCCAGGAAGGTGGCGACATCAGCAGCCAATATATGGATGATGGTTATTTGTTCTTTAGAGTGGAGCCGGTAGAAACTGCCGTTTACAACGACACGATTGACCACGAAATAAGAATTACCGAAGGACCGCAGGCAAGAATAAAAAATGTAACCATTGCCGGTAATGACAAAACCAAAGACCATGTAATACGTCGTGAGTTGAGAACCGTACCGGGCGATTTATTCAGCCGTTCCGAAATCACCCGTTCAATTCGTGAGTTGGCGAATCTTCAGTTTTTCAATCAGGAAAAAATAGAACCCGGCGTAGTACCCAATGCCGATGATGGTACGGTGGACATCAATTGGAAGTTGGAAGAAAAATCATCAGACCAGTTAGAGCTTTCTGCCGGATGGGGTGGAGGTATTGGCCTTACCGGTACGTTGGGCGTTACCTTCAACAATTTTTCAATAAGAAATATCTGGAAAAAATCGGCTTGGGATCCATTACCTATGGGCGATGGACAAAAACTAAGTTTACGTGTACAATCAAGCGGTAAAGCATATCAGTCTTATAGCTTCTCCTTTACCGAGCCCTGGCTGGGAGGTAAAAAAAGAAACTCTTTATCATTTTCACTTAATAAGAGTAATTATAAAAATGGACGATACGACCCCATCACCGGCAGATATGAGTTTGATGCCAGTACTTCTTTAAAAACATTTGGAGCTGGTATCTCTTTAGGAAAACAATTAAAGTGGCCCGACGATTATTTCAGTTTGGTTTATACACTGAACTATACACAGTATAAAAGGAAAAACTATAACATCTTTCCGGGTGCAGCCGCTACCGGAAATTCAAATAACCTGAGTTTGAAAATTGCATTGCAGCGATCTTCAGTTTTCAATCCTATTTATCCAACCAGTGGTTCCAATTTTGTAGCAAGTGTACAACTTACACCACCTTATTCACTATTGAAGAAGGACGTTGTAAATTCAGCCGACCCTTATAAAAATCCAGAGTATCATAAATGGAAATTTAATGCGGAATGGTATGTACCCGTTGGTAAAGCATTGGGTGCCGAAAAAAACCGACAGTTTGTTTTAAAAATAGCTGCCAAATATGGCTTTATGGGTAGATACAATGGCAAACTTGATTTTTCACCCTTTGAGCGTTTTCAGGTGGGCGATGCCGGCCTTACCAACAATTTTGGATTATTGGGTTATGATATCGTAGCACATCGTGGTTATCCCATTTATCAGTCATCTAATCCTACATTAAATCCTGATGTACAAAGCCAGGCCAACCAGTTTTTTACCATATTTAATAAATATACACTGGAAGCCAGATTTCCAATTGTTACCAACCCTAGCAGCACCATTTATGCGCTTTCATTTTTTGAAGCAGCCAATGGATGGTATAATTATAAAGATTACAATCCCTTTCGCCTGCGCAGAAGTGTGGGTGTAGGTATGCGTTTCTTTCTTCCTATGTTTGGATTGTTGGGTTTTGACTATGGCATAGGACTCGACAGACTAACACCGGGACAAAGTGGTTTAAAAGGCGCATCTCGCTTTACCTTTATGCTTGGATTTGAACCTGAATAAAAATTCACTCACACAGTAAAACCATAGATATGAAAAAAATATTTCTTCTTGCATTCATTTTATCTTTTGCAACCCTGGGGTTTTCGCAGAAGTATGCCATTATCGATACACGATATATATTGGATAAAATGCCGGAGTATAATTTGGCACAACATCGATTAGACAGCATAGCAGCCGGCTGGCAAAAAGATATTGATAACAAACAGGCCGAGTTGGACAATATGTACAAAGCCTATGATGCCGAGCAGGTAATGCTGAGTGATGAACTAAAGAAAAAAAGAGAAGACCAGCTTTTTAATAAAGAAAAAGAACTTCGTGATCTGCAACGCAAACGCTTTGGTTTTGAAGGCGACCTATTCAAAAAAAGACAAGAACTGGTAAAGCCTGTGCAGGATAAAGTTTATAACGCTGTACAACGTTTAGCTGTAAACAGAGGCTACGATTTTGTGCTCGACAAAAGTGAAGGGATTACCATTATATTTGCCGACCCAAAACTGGACAAAAGCGAAGATGTATTGAGGGAATTGGGCGTAAAATAATGAAGCTGTTAAAAGATTGATAAGTAAGCAACCAAATATTTTTTAAAACAATCTATACAAAACTAAAACCCGCACAAAGCGGAACAAGAAAATCAAAAAGAAATAACATGAAAAAATTGCATGTACTCATTATGGCACTTGGATTCATAGCTACTACAAGTGCATCTGCGCAAACAAAAATTGCTTATGTACGTATTGATGACATTGTAAGCGTAATGCCGGAACTGGCACCCGAAAAAGTGGACATGGATACCATTGGTGCAAAATTTATTCAGGATTCCATAATGCCAACTGTAAACTACAAACAAGAGCAATACAATCAGAAAATTAAGGATTATTCTGATACAACAAAGAAACTATCCGATCAGATAAAAAAACTGATGTTAAAAGAAATTCAGGATTTACAAACGGAGCTGGGCGGTGTAGATCAATATTTGCAACAGGTACAACAATCAAAACAGCAGGAGTTTTTAAGACCATACTATGCAAAAGCTAAGAAAGCAATTGAGCAAGTTGCGAAAGAAAAAAATTATACTCATGTGATGAATACAGATGTATTTCTGGTAGCGCCTGAGGCTGACGATATTTCATTTTTAGTATTGGCCAAGTTGGGAATTAAACTTCCACAGCAGGAGAAACCGGCAGCTACAAAGCCGGCAGTTAAAACCAACGGGAACTAATTCTATTAGTTTATTATACTTAACGCATCCCGTTCGGCAAATGCTGAACGGGATGCTTATTTTTGTATATGTCTGCATCAAATCCTATTGGTGTTTTTGATTCCGGTTTTGGAGGCCTTACCGTTTTAAAAGAAGTGGTAAGCAAATTGCCCCAGTACGATTATATTTATCTGGGTGATAATGCAAGAGCACCTTATGGCAACCGTTCATTTGATACGGTTTATCAATATACATTACAATGTGTAAAATGGTTTTTTGAAAAAGGATGTAAGTTGGTTATTCTGGCATGCAATACGGCTTCGGCAAAAGCGCTGCGCACCATACAACAAAATGATTTACCAAAACTGGCGCCCGATAGCAGAGTACTGGGCGTTATCAGACCTACAGCCGAAATCATTGGCAATTTTTCAGAAACAAAATCTGTAGGTATTTTGGCAACAAATGGCACCGTGGCCTCCGAATCTTATCCAATGGAAATAGCTAAATTTTTTCCGGAGCTGAAAGTACACCAGGAAGCTTGCCCTATGTGGGTACCACTGGCAGAAAACAATGAACACCAAAGCGATGGCGCTGATTATTTTGTAAAAAGCATATTCAAAACATTTTTGAAAAAGACGAAAGCATTGATGTGGTTTTGCTAGGCTGTACGCACTATCCTTTACTTAGCAAAAAAATTGAGGAGTATTTACCCATTGGCGTAAAACTGATTGCACAAGGAGAAATAGTAGCAGAAAGCCTGGCTGATTATCTTGCCCGACACCCCGAAATAGAAAGATATTGTAGCAAGAATAATAAAAGAGAATTTTTTACAACCGATGCTACTATTGACTTTGACAATCATGCAAGATATTTTTATGGGGCTGAGATACAGTCAAAACATATTGATTTAGAAATAGATAGATAATATAATTCAGAAATACATGGGCATCATTTCTGATATTTTATTGCCATAAAACTGTATTCTTAAAGGCAATATCCCTTACCTTTGCCGTCCTTTCACAAGCCCTTGCAGATGTGGTGATCTGTGGGTAAACTGAAACCCGGGTTGTTCTCCCAGCCCAATTTAAAAAATGAATTCCGAAGAAAATTCTTTGGAAAAAAAGTTAAAAAATGAAACGTACATTTCAACCTCATCGCAAGCGTCGTAAAACTGTTCATGGTTTTCGTAAACGTATGGAAACAGCCAACGGACGTAAAGTATTGGCAAGCCGCCGTGCTAAAGGCCGTAAAAAATTGTCTGTTTCTGATGAGTCAAGATTAAAATAATTTCGTTTTTAAAAAGCGAATCACCAATTTGGTCCCGATTATTTATCGGGACTTTTTTGTTTAACTCACCCAAAGACATCAGGACAAACCCAATTGACGGTATCTATCCGCTATCAGCGAAGCAAGCTTTTCTTTGTTTACATTACTTACAAAACTTTTACCCAATACCTCCAGCATGGGCTGTTTACAATAGTAAAAGAGTTCCAAAGTATTATCTAAAACTTTTTTTGAAAGTCCACACCGATCAAAGGCAACTAAAAAATCTTCGTATTTTATTTTTCTTTTTTTTGCATTAAGTGTCAATGCCACTTCTTCAGTATCAGATGGGTTTACCAAAGCTGTAGGCACCAAATCATAAGCCGGAGCCAGCATCATACCTTCGTCTTCTTTTTCTAATAAAGAAAAATTTTTCAAATGCATATCAGCATTGCCGGTAAAAAAACTAAAAAGTACCTGCTCATAAAAATTGCTGACATCCAGCACGGGCGATGTTGCTCGTAGCTTCCTTTGTATTTATCTTCCGTTAATCTTTCGCTTAGCTGGCACATGTCTTCCATTCGCAATTTTCCTCTACGGGTTCTATCTACCCTTTTGGTTATGTAACAAAGTGTGCCATCCTGTAAATACATTAAACTGTGTGGCACTGTTTTTATACCACAAGTATGCGCTAGGTGCATGGTTACACTTTCCAATTCGGGTAACTCATTGTAATATGCCGATGGAGGTTTTAGTATGTAATCGCCATAAAGGCCTACTATCGTTAACTTCTTGGTTAAATTTTTGTCTTCTTTTCTAAACAAACTCAATGATATTTTAGCTTGCACACCGGTTACTGCCATTTGGCTTTGTATTACTTGTGTGGCCAATTCATTTAAATTGTTGAGGCTGTAGCCAAGCTGTGGCGTTTTTAATTGCCCATAGAATTTTTTATTACAGGCCTGATGTACATGCGTATCCGGCTCGTGAAGCGGTTCGTAGCAATGCAAACACCTTTGGCCATAAAAAGGAGTTTGTTCAGCAACTTTATTTACCGCTACATTTTTATTTTTAAGATATGTCTTTTTATAGTTCTTCATTTTCAATTACACTTACAGCACCTATACAATCTTTGCAGCAGGTGAGCAATAATCCCATCCTGTCTTTCTGATTTATTTTCCAGTTTTTTTCTGCGATATCTAATAGCCATCCTTCGGGTATCAAACCATCAAAAAAGGCAAACAAGGTTTTGTTTTGAAAAATGTTTTCTGTTAATGGTAAAGTTTCACTTATGGGAGTAGCTTCTTTTGATTGCAGATATTCTTTTTGGTAACTAAAAAAATATCCATCATCAGTTTCACTCACTATGCCACAAAAATTATTTTTATTATATACTTTACCGCTTCGTTGCATCTTCAATTAATTTTTCTCTGTCGATAGATACGGGTCCCAGCATTTCTCCAAATAGTCTGAGTACATCATTTACCTTATCCATGCGCAAGGTGGTTTTACCCTGCTCCATATCTCTAATAAACCGCAAGCCTACTCCTGCTTTTATCGCAAGCTCGGGCTGTGTTATCTTATGCAGTTTTCTTTTTGCTTTTATATATTTCCCTAAACTCATTCTTAATATTTTATACCCCATCTACTACGAATATACAATAATATTGATATTTTATACCCAATAAAGTATAAATTTTGATTTTTTTTAAATTTTATACCCTATATGATTTAATTTTGAATGTGTTATTTCAAATATGCTTAAAAAATGGCTCAATTTTTCCAAAGTTGGTTTTGTTTTCATCTCATTTATTTTAAAGAGTGAACAACCTGTTTATTTTGCTTTATTGCTTCATTTGTTCCTGGTTATTTTTGCTTGATGCCCGTTCAATTTACATTAGGAAAAAATGAAAGGCTTAAAAGCCGAAAGCTGATTGATAGGCTTTTCAAGGAAGGCAAACGAAGTACGGTTTCGCCATTTCGTATTCATTATATTATTTCGGAAGCGGCATCGGGGGATTTAAAATTTGGAGTGGGTGTAAGCAATAAAAATTTTAAACGAGCTGTTGATCGTAATCGTATTAAAAGGCTGACTCGTGAAACCTGGCGCTTGCAAAAGCAAGAGTTAATGATAAAATGTGGAAATGCCGTTTCACTTTCTGTTTTTTTAATTTTTACCGGAAAAGATTTGCCCGACTATCAACAAATAAAAGCAAGTGTACAAACTATAATTACTAAACTGATAAAAACAGTAGAAGCATATTGAAAACACTGCTACGTATATTAAGTTTACCATTTATTTTTTTGATAAAAATTTATCAATGGGTTATTTCTCCATTGATGGGGCCCACGTGCCGTTATACGCCTACCTGTTCGCATTATGCAGCTGAAGCTTTAAAAAAACACGGTGTTATAAAAGGCATGTGGTTGGCTATTCGTCGAATCAGCCGTTGTCATCCCTGGGGTGGTAGTGGCTATGACCCTGTGCCTTAAATTTTTATTTTTTAAAAAAAGTATTACCTTAAACTTCTTGAAATTTTCACTATGAATAAAAACTTTGTCTCTCTTATTTTTGCTGGTTACTTCATACTGGCATCCTGTGGCAAAGGTGCTTCTTTTGAAAAAGAAGTAAGAAGCCTTGCCGAACTAAGATGTAAAGAAATGCAACTCATGTCGAAAGAAGCAACAGATGCATCGGTACAAATAGACCTGAGGGCTATACAACAGCAAATAAAAGATAAGCTGGAAGCGATTAAGAAAAAGTATAAAGACTATGATGATGAAATGAATAAAAAAGGCAATGCTATTATGGAAGAAGTGATGATGAAATGTAAATAGAATAAATATGGACTAAATCAAAGCAAGATACAACTTACCAACTGGCAATCACGGTAACTCCGCTTTTGGGTTTGTCTCCAATTTTTACATTAATTTTTGTATCCAGCGGTAACAATAAATCTACACGAGAGCCAAACTTAATAAATCCCATTTCATCACCTTGCTTTACCTGCATACCGAGTTGTAAATAATTGCAAATTCGCTTGGCCAGTGCACCTGCTATTTGTTTTACCAAAATTTCTTTCCCGTTTTTATGATAAACTACCGAATGACGTTCATTTTCTGTAGAGGATTTGGGATGCCAGGCTACCAGATATTTGCCTTTATGATATTGGCTGTACTTTACTTCGCCGGAAATAGGATTGCGGTTTACATGCACATTTAACGGGCTCATAAAAATGGAAACCTGTATTCTGCGGTCGTTAAAATATTCATCAGCCTGTACTTCTTCAATGGTTACTACCTTACCATCTGCCGGCGCAATGATGGCATTTTCCTGTATGGTGAGTGTGCGTTTTGGAATTCTGAAAAAGGAAATAAGAAAAATTAATAAACCCAGTGTTGCTATAAAAATAACCCAGCTTAACCAGGGCGATTGATTGCTGAAAAAATAAAAAGACAAAAGATTTATTACTCCAAAAATAACAGTACCCAGTGCAATACTTTTATATCCTTCTTTATGAATCGTCATGCGGCAAATATAAGTAATGGTAATTGCTTGAGGGTAAGAAGTCTTTTGATTAAATTAACTGAGCATTATTTGAATATACAACCACACAGCGGGCACTGCAAAAAGCAGTGAATCAAACCGGTCTAAAAAACCGCCATGCCCCGGCAAAAAACTGCCGCTATCTTTTACACCAGCCATTCGTTTAAGCTTACTTTCAAATAAATCACCCATGGTGCCGGCAAGCGCTGCAATGGCAGGAATTACAAACCAATGATAGTTGTCCGAAATATTTTTCAATTCAAAAACATACAGATTGATAAAGCCCATAGCAACGATAGCCAATAACATACCTCCTAAAGTACCTTCCCAGGTTTTTTTAGGTGAAATTTTTGAAAGTGGTGTTTTCCCAATTAATGAACCCACAATATAGGCCATTGTATCATTGATCCAGATGCTGAATAAAATGATCATAGGTAACATTACCGAAGAATAAAACGCCGGACTTTCTGAAGTAAATCCAATGGGAGCTTCAAATAAATCAATGATAAGTCCGCAACTGAACGAAATATAAAAAACACCACCTAAAGCTGCAATATAGGCAAGCGGCTTCACTGTGTTTTGTAGATAAATGCCTATCAGCATGAACACAAAACCCGCAGTCGAAACCGGAATAGGCAGATTGTACTTGATGATATAACTATCAAAATGATATGGATAGCCACAATACCAAAGCAAAAAACTGAATCCCATGGTCATCAATCCTAGTTTGGTATAAAGATGAAATTTAGTGTGATGAATTTTTTCAATTAGCTTTAAAAACTCCCACCAGCATCCAAAATGAATAATGATGAACAGGAGTAAAAAGCTCCATGCATTCCACCAAAATCCCAATAACATAGTTGCTGCAAAAAGCAATGCAGTTATCGTTCTGGTTTTAAATACTGAGACATTTAATGCCATGTAATTGTTCTTTACTGTTTTTATTCGGGAACATTTTCGTCAAAATCAAATGGATGATTTTTAGATTTTAAATCTTCTTCATACCAATTTTGATAGCTGGACTTAGATTTTTTTATCATCCACATGGTTAAGAAAAAAGTTGCTGTCAAGCTTACAATGGCAGGAATCAATAGTTCCTGCGGCTTTGCATTTGCAACAGTTTCGTTAGCCATCTCCGGTTTGAAATAAATTAGTGTAATCAGTAATGCATCATATACAAAATGTGCAGCCATCGCTACCCATAGGCTGCCGCTGTACCAATAAATAACGCCCAATAAAATTCCTAACGCAAAACGAGGCAGAAAACCATAAAACTGCATGTGAATGGCTGAAAAAAGTATAGCAGTTACAATGATTCCGGCCCAGTGATTTTTAAACATCTTAATCAATAACCTTTGCGCCATTCCACGAAATAATAATTCTTCTCCAACAGCTGCCAATCCTGCAATGCAAAAGATATTTAAGAAAAGGTCTTTTAATGTATGTTGGCTAACTAATAGATTGATGGTTCTTTGCGCTTCTGCTTCCGATTTGGCAATCCATTGTTCAATACTATCCGGTAAAGGAATATTGCGGTTTATCAATCCCAGATAATTGGTAACCGGTATGGCCGCTATCAATGCCGCACATCCGGCCAGATAATACAGATTACGATCCGGCTTTTTTAATCCCAGATATTTTTTCGAATCATTACTAAACAGTCTTGAGCTAATAAAAACAGGAACAACAAATAATGCAACAAACTGTACAATCTGCATTCCCCTGATTAATGTAATGGTTGCCGGATTGTTGTTATCCCATTTTGATGAATCAGAAATTGTATCTAAGCTAATTCCTGTAATTGCCGAAATTAATAAAGTGCCAAAAAAACCAATAATAAACAGCCCGGCTAATGAAATGGAAATAAATAGGATGAACTGTGAAAGGGGAGATCTTGATTTTAACATGCCTGTCATTATGTAACTCAGATTTTGATTTGTAAATTTGCCGCTTATTCCCCAAAAGGGATTTATTAAAGGTGGTAAAGATAGGTAACATAGAAATTCCTGACCCATTGGGTATCAACTTCCCGCTATTGCTGGCTCCTATGGAAGATGTAAGCGATCCGCCTTTTCGTGCCGTATGCAAAGACAATGGTGCCGATTTGATGTACACCGAGTTTATTTCTTCCGAAGGATTGATAAGAGATGCCATTAAAAGCAAAAAAAAACTGGACATTTTTGATTATGAAAGACCGGTAGGCATTCAAATTTTTGGTGGCGATGAAGAAAGTCTTTCGCTTGCCGCTAAAATTGTGGAAGTAACCAATCCCGATTTGCTGGATATTAATTTCGGCTGTCCGGTAAAAAAAGTTGCTCTCAAGGGCGCCGGCGCAGGTGTGCTTCGCGATGTAGATTTGATGGTAAGACTTACAGAAGCTGTTGTAAAATCAACATCATTGCCTGTAACCGTAAAAACCAGACTGGGATGGGATGATAAAACCAAAAATATTGAAGAAGTAGCAGAACGATTGCAAGACGTAGGCATTAAAGCCTTAGCAATACATGGTCGCACCCGCACACAAATGTATAAAGGTGAAGCAGATTGGACACTGATTGGAAAAATAAAAAATAATTCACGCATTCATATTCCCATTTTTGGAAATGGCGATATTGATAGCCCCGAAAAAGCATTGGAATACAAAAACAGATATGGTGTGGATGGTGTGATGATTGGCCGTGCGGCCATTGGTTATCCCTGGATTTTTAATGAGATAAAACATTTTATTAAAACAGGAGAACACCTGAAGCCTCCTTCAATTGAAGACCGGCTGATGGTGTGTCGCAAACATTTACAAAAATCCATTGAATGGAAAGGGCCGGTGGTGGGCATCAATGAAATGAGAAGACACTATGCCAATTATTTAAAAGGACTACCCAACATAAGAGAGTTTCGTTACAAGTTAGTTACACTTAAAACGGAAGCAGAAATTAACGAAGTGTTTGATGATATTGCCCGCACTTATTCCGGATTTCAGTTTGAGAAAACAGCAATCGAACTGATAAATTATCATGAAAAATGCCCAATATCTTAACCACTTCTTTCTACCTTTTTTTTGCAGCAAATAATCCAAAAACGGAAACCAAAAACCAGGTACCTTCCAGTATAACAAAGGGCCAATAGCGTATGATATATGAAGCATAACAAGCAAGTGCAGAGCCAAAGAGATTAAGCAAAATAAATTGCTTGTCACTGCTCGAAAGCTTTCCTGCTATATTGCAGAAGTAAGCTATCAAAATTAAACCCACTCCCAGCGTGCCTATGATATCTGCCTGTGTCATAAATTATGAATTAGCGATAAATTTACCATGAAATAATATTGAAGATGACAAAAGTTGAAAAAAGAAAAACAACAACAAAAAGAAAAATCTGGGCAGAAAAAATGTTGCCCGATAAAGTAGCCGTGGTAAAAAGAATTGATGCCGATTTTGCAGATATACCTGCAGGCAGCACCATGTTGATAGCAACACCTGCAATTGTTGATGAATATATAAGACAAATTCCCAAAGGCCACTTTACCGATTTAAAACAAATGAGAAAAGACCTGGCCGATACACATAATGCCGAATATTGCTGCCCCGTTACTGCCGGTATCTTTCTTCGCATTGTTTCCGAAAATGCTCATGAGGAATTAGAAAAAGGAAAATCTATAAATAAAATAACACCCTTTTGGAGAGTGATGAGTGTGAAATCTCCGGCAGCAAAAAAATTAAGCTTTGGAACTGATATATTGATTCAGCAGCAAAAAAAAGAAGGCATTATCAAGTAGTCATTTTGTAAAATGATTCCAGTCCTTTTAAGTATTTATCTGCCCGCTTCCAGGTAAGGTAGCCTATAAAAATAATGAATGCCGACATGATCGTAAGTGTAAGTCCCATCCCTTTCCGGAAAAATGAAAACCGGCAGGTGTCGCCTTCACAAACAATATAAAAACGAAAAAATAAGGCCATGCCAAAGAGGGCAAGTAATATGAATAACCAGCGATATGATTTGAGTTTTTTCATCAATAATTTCATTCTGGGTAGCTCCTCATCTCTCAACTCAGCCGGATACATATCGTAGGCATACACATTTCTTTTTCGGCGGGCATCGCTTCGGCTGTAGGCGATATAGCCAACGGCAAATAAAACACAACCCATAATTGCAGGCGGAAGTGCGGCGCCATAATAATAAGATGATGCACCAGCAAAAAACAATACCACGCCGGCAATTAATGACAACAAACCTGTTGTCATTTTCCATTTGCCGCCTTCTTTTTCGTTTACAAAATATTGTTCAATATCAGCTTTAGTAAACATTATATTATTTTTTTATTGCATTGATCAATACTTCGTCGGTAGGAGCAACTGCAGATCCAAAGTAATCTATTAACACACCGTTTTCATCAACTAAATATTTTGAAAAATTCCAGGATGGTGCTTTATTATTCCATCCGTTTTTTGACGCATCGGTCAGCCATTGATATACCGGATTTTGATTTGCCTGAGGCAGCACTACCGACTTTTGCATCAACGGGAAGCTAATGCCAAAGTTTTGCTTACAAAATGCAGCAATTTCTGCATCGGTTCCGCTTTCCTGATTTTTAAAATCATTGGCAGGAAATCCCAAAATTATGAATCGGTCTTTATGGGATTGATAAAGTGATTCTAGTGCAGCATACTGATTGGTAAACCCACAGTTGCTGGCCGTATTTACAAGCAATACTTTTTTCCCTTTTAAATTTTCAAACTGAAATGTATCTCCATTATTGAGTAATGCATTCAACGAATAAAAAGAAGTAAGAGGCTGTTTTTCTTTATTTGTAATTACCTGAGAGCGGTTGCCACTCTTTTTGGACCACCACATAAAGGCCGGATATACAGTTCTTAAAATTTTTTGCCTGAAAGTCATATTCTTTACATTTCTATTTGCAACCCAAACGTAACCGGTAAATGCAAGTAGTAAAACAAAAATAACTAAGAGTAATCTTTTTAATAGTTTCATTTTATGATTCGTTTAAACAATTTTAATCTTCCTTTTAATGGAGGATATTTGATGGATGGGTCGAACCAGGTAGGCGTTTGCATCACTGCTTTTTTATGGCTAAATGTTTCAAAAGAATATTTGCCATGATAATTTCCGGTGCCGCTAAATCCTCTGCCTCCAAAAGGTAAATGATGATTGGTTAAATGCCAGCTTGAGTTATTAATACAGGCACCACCGGCCGGAATATTTTGAAGCCATGATTTTGCATTTGCAGTACTGGCCGTATAAATATAAAAGGCCAGCGGGTTAGGATGTTTATTGATAATTGATTTTGCTTCTTTCATATCTGCAAATGTGAGGATGGGTAAAACCGGACCGAAAATTTCATCCTGCATCACTGCAGCATCAGGTGCTATATTGTCCAATAAACTTGGTTCTATAAAAAGCTTCGCACGGTCTATTCTACCGCCCTTAATGATGTTTCCTTCCGAAAGATATTTTACGACACGGTCAAATTGTTTTTCACTTATCATTTTTCCGTAGTTGTAATTTTCTTCAGGCTTATCGCCAAAAAATTGGTGTATGGTTTCCTGCATAGCATCCACAAATGGTTGCTTTACCGATTGATGTACCAATACATAATCCGGCGCTACACACATTTGCCCTGCGTTGGAAAATTTTGTCATCGCAATTCGTCTGGCTGCTACTTTTAAATTTGCATCGGCATCTACCACACAGGGGCTTTTGCCACCCAGCTCCAGCGTTACAGGTACTACTTTTTCTGCTGCCATTTTATAAATAATCTTTCCTACAGCTGTGCTTCCGGTATAAAATACATGGTCAAATCTAAAAGCATTCATCATCTGTGGTATTACCTGTTGTCCTTCGCCTTGTACATATAAAATATATTCCTTGGGAAAAACGGATTCAATTATTTTTTTCATCACCACATCTGTTGCCGGTGCAAATTCGCTAGGCTTTAGCACTACACAGTTTCCTGCTGCAATGGCGCCAATAAGCGGATTGATTAATAGCTGAAAAGGATAATTCCACGGACCAATGATGAGTAGTACACCCAATGGCTCACGTAAGATGCGGCTGCTGGAAGGAAGGTTGAGCAGATTGGTTCTCACTTTTTCAGGCCGCATCCATGATTTTATTTTTCGCAGTGCTGTATTTAGCTCAGAAATAACCATACCTGTTTCCGTAACCCAGGTTTCTTCTTTATTTTTTTTCAAATCGGTGTATAAAGCCTGGTACAATTCATATTCGTACTCGAGAATAGATTGTTTTAGTTTTTTTAATTGTTCAATTCGAAAGTCTGCCGAAAGGGTAGCGCCTCTTTCAAAATAATTTCGCAGATTTTCCAGTTCATTTATCAATGACATTTGGGTAAATTTGATACAAGATAAGTAATTATGACAGACGCTTATTTTATGACGCAGGCACTGAAGGAAGCCCGAAAAGCTTTTGAGGAAGATGAAATTCCGGTAGGTGCCATAGTAGTAGTGCAGGAAAAAATAATTGCCCGAGGTCATAATATGGTGGAACGATTAAATGACCCAACGGCTCATGCCGAAATTATCGCACTTACTTCTGCTTTTAATGCATTGGGTTCAAAATATTTGCCCGAGGCAACCCTTTATGTAACACTGGAACCCTGCCTGATGTGTGCCGGAGCTATTTATTGGAGCAAGTTGGGTAGAATTGTTTATGGCGCCGATGATGAAAAAAACGGGTATAAGAAAACAACTACAACCAACTGGCCCTTTCATCCAAAAACAGAACTGGTAAGAGGTGTTTTGCAGGATGAATGTGCGCAATTGATGAAAGATTTCTTTTTAAACAAAAGGTAAAATGAATCAAAAAGAATCGATTAAGAAAACAGAAATTACACATCCTGTTAGCGGCACTGTGATGATGATTGATACAGCTATTTATAAGCCTTTTAAAGCCGCAATTATTCAGTGCCTGAAGAAAACAAAAGGTAAAACTTTTACTGAATTGGTTGCCGATGTCAAAAAGATTATCAAGAAAACATATCCTGCTTTTAAAGGCTCAGTATCCTGGTACACGATTTCAGTTTTGCATAATTTGCAAACAGAAGGCATTGCCATTTATTATAAAGAAAAAGGTAAAAAATACAATTGCCTAGCCTGATATGTTGCGAGAGGCGGAATAAATCTGTTTGCTCAATTTTTCAATCGTTAGTCTTTGTAGTTTTATCTTGAATTATAATTATTGTTTTTGACTAAGCGGTACTACCGGAATATTTTTCAGTCATCTTTTGTATATATGATGAATGAAAAATTTAATGTACGTTTGTAACCCTTTCAGTAAATATTAATATCTCAATAACGATTAAATTTTTTTTATGTCTTTTACATTACCTGCACTCCCTTATGCACACGATGCATTGGAGCCTCATATCGACACTTTGACCATGCAAATACATCATGGAAAACATCATCAGGCTTATGTTGATAATCTCAATAAAGCTATTACCGGAACGGAATATGAGCAAAAATCTCTGGAGCAATTGGTTGCTCATGCCGGAGCTATCAGTGCCGCTGTGCGCAATAATGGCGGCGGTCATTGGAATCATAGTTTTTTCTGGGAAAGTCTTTCTCCAAATGGTGGTGGTGCGCCAGCAGGCAAACTGGCTGATGCGATCAATCATGCTTTTGGTTCATTTGATGAGTTTAAAACAAAATTCGCCGCTGCCGGCGCAGGTCGCTTTGGCAGTGGATGGGCATGGCTCATTGTACATGAAGGAAAACTTACCATTACTTCCACACCCAATCAGGATAATCCGTTGATGGATGTTGCAGAAACAAAAGGCACACCTGTTTTCGGTGTCGATGTTTGGGAACATGCATATTATTTGAAATATCAGAACAAGCGTGCCGATTATCTTTCAGCCATCTGGAATGTTACCGACTGGAACAAAGTAGCTGAAAGATTTGAAAAATTATAACTAAAGTTCTAATAGAACTCTGGAAAAAGTATAAACGACTCCTTCCTGACGACAAATGATAAATTGTATTCAGGAAGGATTTTTTTTGAAATACGGTGGTGAAAAATCAGATTAAAAGACTTTCACCAATTCTTCTAACGAAAAAACTGTGTAAGTTGGTTTTTTGCCATTTACAATTCCGGTTTCGGCATTCAGATGATTTACATGAACAGAATCAATACCTGCATTCATAGCGCCCAAAATATCAACCTCTAGTGTATCACCTATCATGATACTTTGTGCTGCCGCTGCACCTGTCTTTTGAAAAGCAAATTCAAATATTTCCTTATGTGGTTTCAGGCTATTGCTGCCTTCGGAAGTAATTACCTGTTGAAAATATTTATCTATTCCAGAATTTTTTAATTTACTGTGTTGTGTGCTTTCAAAGCCATTGGTTATCAAATGAAGCTGATACCCTTTATCGGTAAGATACTCCAGCAACTCAATTGTAAACGGAAATAATGTTTTTCGACCGGGAAGTAAGTCCAAAAAGCGCTGTCCCATTTCCCGGGCAAGGGGTTCATTGGCAATTTTGAAATCAAGCAGCGTAAGCCACATACGTTTCCAGCGCAGTTCATCTACTTTTACATAACCATTGCGATAGCGATCCCATAGTTTATCATTATGAACCAGATAGTTTTTATGAAAAAGGTCAAAATCATCTACGCCCTTTTCTTTTAATTGCATGGTTTGAAATAATTCTTCCAGCGTTTGACGGCTATTGGTATCAAAATCCCAAAGGGTGTGATCAAGATCAAAAAAGAGATGTCGGTATTTAATTTCTGTTTTCAGATTTCCAATTTTAGTTTTGTAATCTTGCGAAGATAAATTCTATTTAAATTGAAGCGTATGAAAGTTTTGATAACAGGAGCATCCAGAGGTATAGGAAAAGCATTGGCAGAAATTTTTGCAGCCAACGGGCATTCGCTATTACTGATTTCAAAAAATGAAGTTTCACTCTACAAAGCAATGGAGGAGCTGTGTGCAAGATTTTCTGAAACAACCATCAGTGCAAAAGCATTTGATCTGTCAATAAAAGAAGAAGCTATAAAGGCCGGCAACTGGGCACTTGAAAAATTTGATGCCCCGGAAATTATCATAAATAATGCTGGCGTATTTGCACCGGGCAATGTGACTGATGAGCCTGATGGAAATCTTGAAATGCAAATGGCAACAAATCTATACAGTGCTTATCATATAACCCGAACTGTACTGCCCGCCATGATAAAGCAGGATAAAACGATAAATCGTCATATTTTCAACATCTGCTCCATTGCTTCACTTAGAGCTTACAATAATGGTGGCGCATACAGCATTAGCAAATTTGCATTGCATGGCTTTAGTAAAAATCTGCGTGAAGAACTGAAACTTCATCATATCAAGGTTACCTCTGTTTTTCCCGGTGCTGTATTGACGGATAGCTGGTCGGGATTTGATAACCGCAACAAAAGAATTATGGAAGCGGAGGATGTGGCAAAAATGATTTATGCAGCTACACAATTATCGCCCGCCGCCTGTATAGAAGATATAGTAATGCGACCGGTGTTGGGTGATTTATAATGTAAAAATTTCGGAATGAACGGATGATGACAGTTCATTTAACAGATCCATCCTTTCATCATATTTTTATTTAAGCACATAGTTTTTCAGTTTATTTTCGAAAATGAAACAGACCTTATTTCTGTTTGTAGCTTTTGTAATCCATCTGGCCACATTGTCGCAGGTCAGTTTTTCTACCATTGTTTCTAAACAAACAGTTGTAAAGGGAGAGGCGTTTCAGATACAGTACACAGTTGCCAATGCAAATAACGAATTGAGATTTTTGCCGCCTTCATTTACTTCTTTTCGGGTTATTAATGGCCCCGAGGTTTATTCGGGCACACAAACATCTAAAAGTGGTGCGGTTGCTATAAAAAATTATGTATATACACTGGAGGCATTGCAGGTAGGCCGATTTACCATTCCGGCGGCAGCTATAGTTATGAATGGCAGGCAATGGCAAAGCAATATGGTAGCATTGAATGTAATTTCAAATAATGCAACACAACAAAATGAAACAAGTATCAGCGATCAGCAACTATTGCTGGGAGAAGACCCTTATAAAAAGCTGAATCAAAACCTTTTTTTAAAACTGCTGGTAAACCGAACCAGTTGTTTTATTGGCGAACCGGTGCTGGCAACTTTCAAACTATACTCACGCCTTTCTTCAAAATCTGATATTGTAAAGAATCCGGGGTTTTATGGATTTACTGTTTTTGATGTCATTAATCTGGCTGATAATAAATCAACAACAGAGCAGATAAACGGAAAATGGTTTGATGTGCATACTGTACGCCAAGTGCAATTGTATCCGCTGCGAGCCGGTGTTTTTTCAATCGACCCAATGGAAGTACAGAATGAAGTAGCATTTACCAAAAGCAGTGTAAATAATAAACCCGAACAGGAGATAACTGAAGGACTTCCTTTTGAAAAGGCAAAAGGAGAAAATAGTTATGAAAACACCATCAGTACAAAAGCCGTAATGATTATGGTGAAAGCACTTCCTGAGCATAATAAACCGGAAGATTTTGCAGGAGCGACTGGAAAATTCAACATCAGCTCCAGGCTTGTAAAAAATGAAATTGCTAAAAATGAAGAAGGTTTTTTTGAAGTAATGGTAAGCGGCAAAGGAAATTTTACACAGCTTGCTGCTCCCGAAATAAAATGGCCTGATGGTATTGAAGGATTTGCACCCATAATAAAAGATTCAATGGATAAAATGAAATTTCCACTCGAGGGTTTTCGCATATTTCGTTATCCTTTTATAGCAGCTAAACCGGGCACATACATACTGCCTGCTATCCGGTTTAGTTTTTTTGATACTGAGGCAAAGCAATATAAATCCGTTGCTGCTGATGCGCAGCAGATTTCTGTAAGCCATGAAATGTTAACGGCAGCTGCCCCCAAACATCAAAAACCAGATATTGGGAAAGAAAATGCCAGAGCGAGTCGGCTGGCGTTTATTATTATTCTCACTTTTATGGCTTCTGGTTTAACTTATTGGATTTTTTCAAAAAGAAAATCAAATGAAACTGTATTGACAGTTGAGCCATCAAGAAATGAAACAATAGATGAAATTTTGTTGCCGGTAAGAAATGCAATAGATTCAAATGATGCTGAATTTTTAAACCAGTTATATACAACAGTACGTCGCTATCTGGTTACTGCACTATCGCTGGAGCAGGGTTTGGCAACGAAAGAAAAAATTCTAAAATCGCTGCAGCTAAAAGGAATGGCCCATGAAGAAATTGTAAAATTGGATCAGCTGTTTTCAACCTGCGAAGCCGGCATGTTTACAGCCGTACACCTGGACATTGATAAAGCCGAACTGCTTCAAGAAGCCGAGTACATATTAAATACAATAAAGTCAATCACCGAAAAAGTTTAAAAACGATTTCTGATGTGTTGTATAAATTTTTCTACCGCTCTTCTTACCTCAGTAGCTGATGTGTGATGATTGTTGACCAATGTGGAAAAAATAAACAGCTTGTTTTTCTTGGTATATAAATAACCACTAAAAGCAACCACGCCGGAGAGTGTTCCTGTTTTTCCAAAAATAAAGCCACTATCTGACTGGTAATAATTACGAATGGTACCCGCTCCGCCCGTTGGCAATATTTCTTGCATACGCTTCATGCCAAACTCAGTTTTCATTTTGTTGAGGATGGCAATAAAATCTTGCGGCGTAAATAAATTGTAACGGCTCAGCCCGCTGCCATCGGCCCAGCGGGGTGGTTGCGGCAGTTCTTTAAAGTCTGATTTCAGTAAAGTGTCTATCAGTTTTTTATCATTCATATAGCCAAGCAATAGATTGCTTACCATTAATAAAGATTGCTCAGCAAAAAAATTGTCGCTGCGATGCATCATTATTTTCAGAAACGAATCTGTAGGTTGTGAATATACTTTTTGATAACCGGAGAAAGAATTGGAAAAACCGAGGATGATGTCGTCCGGTATTTTTCTATGTAAAGTATCGGCAAGAAATTTGAGCCCAGTCATTACTCCAAGTGTTTTAAATGGTATTTCCTGCTTTTGAAACACAGCATTATCCTTTATAAAGCTGAATTTGTTTTCATCTTTACTACGGGTTACTTTAAATTTTTCTCCCAATCCCATCAACTGTATTAAAGGCTCATTAAAGAAAGGTTGTTTTAAGATGGGAGGCCTTGCAGTAATTGAATTTTTGTTTCTTTCAAAACGTATCAAATTGCCGTAAATGGGTAGTGCAGCTCTTTCGGCCAGATATGGTTCTTCATAATCATCCCACGACCAGCCGCTGCCATATTCTGAGAATTTATCATTGGAATGAAACTGTACTACTAATTTTTTATTTATGCTTTGTAAGTGATGGAAGGGTTGTTGGTTTTTAAAATCGGGGTGCAAAAAACCGGGATCACCCATTGGTCTGATGATTACTTCATCTGCAGTGTCTTTTATTAAATATGCTACGAGGGTATCGCCCAGATATTTCATAGCTGCATAGCAAGTAGGCAGTTTGGTGTTGCTGGCCGGAACAAAATATTTATCACCCTGATAATTGTATAAATATTTTTGCGAAGCAGGATCATATATGCTGATTCCAATATGTGCCTTTTGTAATTCTTTATTCTGTAAAATATTTTCTTGAGCCGATCGGGATATTTGCTTTTGCACCGAACATGAGGCAAGTACAAAAACAAAAATGATAAAACAGAAATAAAAGACCGGAGCTCTAAATAAACAATATTTTCTGATTATTTGCTTTCTCATTTTCAGATAAACATAAAATTTCGCAGATCTTACAATTTCTTCCACACGGAATCTTCTACCTTTCTCATCATCCTCTTTCCTGTGCTCTCAGCCATCTTTCAGGTATTTCATTGCTGCTGGCAAGCAGATAATCTTTATAACTGCAGGCAATAAATTTTTTATCGGGAAGCTGCATCCACCATCTGCCTGTTTTTTTACTTTGCAAGAAAGTGGTTTCTACTTCTGCAAAAGCGGTATGATATTCATTGAAGGAATCTCTTTCATCCAGCTGTGCTTCCCTACGGGCACGGCTGCGCCCATCCAGCACATACCATAGCATGTGACTGATTTGTTTGGCCGTCAGTTCATCTTTATCGTGCTGCACATCATAGCCATAAATGCCAATGCTGTTGATATTAGGACTCATACCTGCATAGCGCATCAATACGCAAGCTTCTTCGCCATTAAAACCATTGGGTGATGCTGTAGTAGCAGGTGCATAAGCATGAGCTACTGCCGTCATATCAAAACTCAATAAATGACTATTGCGAATAACGGGCTCCATTTCTTCCATATTTTCTTTTACGCTCCCTACACGGTAACAGTCGAAATGCAGCTTGTCCATAGTTTCCAACATTCGAGGATGTACATAGTAGCTTTGAAACCCGATATGATTATAATGCCGAATAAAATTGGGTTCGCCGGTTAGCATTTCCATCAAAAAATTTTCGTGACGAAAAGGAGATTCCAAATCAATATCAACCTGCGCATCCACACAACTTGCTTCTATCAGCCTTTTACCATTTGCATAGGCCTGGTATTGCGATAAAGTAAGATCGTGTGAACCACCCAGAATGATTACCGTTTTTCCATCTTGCATTAATTCGCCTACAACCGTTTTTAATGCAGCATAAGAATCAGTGTATAATGAACCGGGTTTTATATTTCCTACATCGGCAATTTTAATATCGGGATGCCAGTAATACAATGAATAAAAATGACGACGTATAATATCGGGTGCCTGACTGTGACCATGTATCAGCCCACTGCCTCTTTGCTCGCCACATCCTACCAGTACTATTTGAGCTTCGTCCAGTTCGGGAAATGTTTCATTGTAAATGTCAATTACTTTGCCCAGTTGCCCGTCTTTATAACCCTCATCGTGAGAAATAAGATGAAGATCAACCGGGTCTAAAAAGTCGGAAACATTCAGATGGTCCATAAATACAAAACTAAGTGTTTCAGAGAGTAAAAAACCGGCCTTGATTACCGACATTATCTAACTGCAATTTTTTTTGGCCATAGCTTATCTTTGCCGCCTTATGGAACAATTGCTGAATCAGATAGCCGCTTATAAAAGCGAAATAGAAGCCACCCATATTTCGGATGCAAAGCAGGCCGAGGAGTTTCGCATTAAATGGCTGGGTACTAAGGGGATTGTAAAAGCGGTGATGGGTGAAATGAAAAATGTAGCACCGGAGAAGAAAAAGGAAGCAGGCCAGGTGTTGAATGAATTCAAACTTTTTGTAGAAGGAAAATTTGAAACCTTCAAATCAGCAACTGAGCAGCAGCAAAACGGCAATGCAAACAGAATAGATTTAAGCCTTCCGGGCGATGAAGTAATAACAGGTTCAAGGCATCCGGTTACTTTAATGCGTAACAGGATCGTTTCTATTTTTCAGCGACTGGGCTTTGCAGTAGCCGAAGGGCCGGAAATAGAAGATGACTGGCACAATTTCGGAGCACTCAATTTACCGGAGCATCATCCGGCCCGTGATATGCAGGATACCTTTTATGTACAACAAAATCCGGATTGGGTATTGCGTACACATACCAGCAGTGTGCAGATACGAGAAATGGAAAAAGGTAAATTGCCGATACGCATGTTGATGCCCGGTCGTGTTTACAGAAATGAAACAGTAAGTGCACGCAGCCATTGTTTTTTTCATCAAGTAGAAGGATTGTATATTGATGAAAATGTTTCTTTCGCTGATTTAAAGCAAACACTTTATTTCTTTGTGAAGGAAATGTATGGCAAGGATGTAAAAGTTCGCTTCCGTCCTTCTTATTTCCCCTTTACCGAGCCAAGTGCTGAGATGGATGTTTCCTGTTTTATTTGCGGAGGCAGTGGTTGCAACATTTGTAAAAAAACGGGCTGGGTAGAAATTTTGGGTTGCGGCATGGTGCATCCCAATGTGTTGAGCAATTGTAAAATTGATCCCAATAAATACACCGGCTTTGCATTTGGAATGGGAATAGAAAGACCCGCTATGCTGAAGTATGGCATCAAAGATATTCGACTATTCAGCGAGAATGATGTACGGTTTTTAAAACAGTTTAGTTCGTCGATTTAAGCAGCCATTTTATCCCGGTTTCTATACTGGTGTATTTAAAATCATTCAGACCTTGTTGTAAGCACAACAGAAATATGATTTTATTTATTTTTTTTTCGGCATTGAAGCGAAATACAATTGGCTTGTCTCCGCTTTTGGCCTCATAGCCAAGATAGCCCGCAAAATAGGGTTGTAGTTTCCAATTGTTATTATTCCATTCAAATCCACTGCCAAAAAGAAAAGCATCGTTTTGACGCAGATCACCTTTATCCATTTGCCAAACATAAAGGCCGGCCATGCTCATCCATTTTAACCTTTGGTTAATCATTTTTCCCAGCGATACATCAACCCAATAGCTGGTAGCATCAATAAAACGGGCAGCGGCTACTCCTTTGCTTGATGAAGAAGGAAGTCGAACGCCTACTCTTAATGCGAGTTGTGTTTTATTTCTCCATTTGTTCAGCAGGTTTATGTTGGTACTAAATAATACATCGCCTTTTGCCTGTTTATCAAAGTAGTTTTGATAGTAAACGTGCCGTTCCCTTTTTATGGTATCGCTCATTTTGAAAAACTCAATCGGGATCCAGTTTACATTTACAGAAACCCTGTTTCGGGCTAGGCAAAAGTTGCCATACAAATTAAAGTTTTGTGTTTTATCGCCTTTGGCAAAATGCAATTGACCCGACAGGCCGATTGCATTTACACTGTCTATGCTTCCGGTTGTAATGGCAGGAATCGTTAGCGCATTGGGTCCCATGTGGCCGGCATTAAAAATGATATATTTAGAATAATGCGATACACCATCCCACCCCACTAACTGTGCCCACTGCTGTTGTGTTTGTGTATGAGCAATATTTTGAGCGGCTATAAAAAGAAGGAATAAATATTTTTTCATATTAAGCTTACACAATAAAAATAATTGTTTGTTTATAAATCACAAAAGCCCACCAAGAGGCAGGCTTTTGTAAAAGTAAGTTTTCAATTATTAGTCTTTGGGGTTGTAAGCAATTGCGGCTACTGCAGCAGCAATAGAAAGCCACATGCCAATTCCATATCCTTTTCCCTATGCTTTAAAAACATCACCAATTGACTGACCATCTATTACAGGAGCTCCAATAAAAAGGAAAAGAATAGTGAGCAATGGTAAAGCGGTCCACAGCCCCCTGCCAAGTGGATAATTACCGTTGTTTACTCCGCCTACCAGCAACATTAAACCGGAAAGAGGAATCAGGAATAAAAGGTACTGTTTCCAGTCGCCACCTTCGGCAGTTGCCATTTTTAGTCCGCTTACATTCATTCCAAAAAAGGAAAAATAAGGTAGAAAAAACCCGATTAATAAGATTGCACCTAAAATGATGCTGTACATTTTTCTGTTCATAATGGTTGATTTTGTCCGAAGTTTTGCTTCGGTGGTGATTAAAATATGTAATACAAATTATAAATTGTTTTTTTCTGACTGCATTCGCTTATAGCAAAAGAATGCTGCTGCCAAAAACGCCACTACTGCTAAATAAAACCACATGGTAAATCCCAATTCCAGCTTTGCGTTATTCAATGTATTTCCAATTTTATCAAAACCCTCCGAAACATCTCCTCCTTTATCTAAAGCATCTAACTTGAGTGCCTTAGCAAAATTTGATTTTTGATCAATCATTAAGGCTATTGAGGCGCCTGCGGCAAGCACACCCGAAACCAAACCGCCTGTATGTGCAGATTTATGGGCTCCCATACATAACAACAATCCCAGCACACCCAATCCTATAGCAGCTATTGCAAGTATTTGTGTATTGCCCTTTTTCTCTTTACTGAAATCGCTTGATTGATCTTTTTTAGTTTCACTTCCAAACATACCGGATGAAACTACTTTCCATTCCTTACCCATGGCATAGGTAATTCCGGATTTACTTGCAATTTTTTGTCCTGCACATTTTAGTTCGGATAGTGGAAGAAGAAAAAGTAAAACACCAACACCAAAGGCAATCGTTGCAGGTACCTTTGTACCAAAGATGCCTGGCATGGTTGATTTAGGATTCACTGGTGTAGAAGTTGCAGCTTGGTTGTTGTCCATTCAAAAAATTTGACGTTAAAATAAGTCAATCTGCTGACATTTGTTCAATAAGATTCAGAAATCTGATTATCCTGTGTACAACCATTAATTTTACCACAATAATTATTGTAATATGACCAAGATCATAGTTTGTGTGTGTGGCGCAGGTACCATGGGCAGCGGTATAGCTCAAGCTGCTGCGCAAGCCGGATTTTATACTTTGTTATACGAACCTGTTTCCCAGGTATTGGGCAACGCAAAAAACCGCATTGAAAATAATTTGAAACGGCTTGTTGAAAAAAATAAGATTGATGAAAGTGAAAAAGAAACCATTCTGCAACGTATTCAGTTTTTTGATGATATTCAGTTTTGCCAGGCCGATGTTTTTATAGAAGCAATTGTGGAAAAAGCAGAAATCAAAATTAACCTGTTTAACCAACTGGCAGAACTCAATCATAGCGAATGTATTTTTGCAACCAATACATCATCACTTTCGGTAACTGCCATTGCGGAAAAAATTCAGAAACCCGAAAGAGTTATTGGAATGCATTTTTTTAATCCGGCTACCATTATGAAGCTGGTAGAAGTGGTAAATACTCCTTTTACAAATACACAAACAACAAAAACAATTATAGAGCTGGCAAAGGCTATGGGCAAAACGCCTGTACTTTGTAAAGATGCACCCGGATTTATAGTAAACCATGTAGCCCGTCCTTACTACATTGAATCATTGCGACTGGCAGAAGAAAGGATTTCAAACT
>JAKIZK010000049.1 GCA_022708055.1 Bacteroidota bacterium | reverse complement strand
ACATCATTTTCGCCTTTTGGAATATTGAATAATAATGCAGTCTTACCCCTTCAATTTCTTTCCTTCACTGCTCAAAAATGCGGCAACCATGTATGCCTGAACTGGAAAACAGCCAACGAGCAAAACGTATCGCATTTTGAAATACAAAGAAGTACCGACGGAAGAAATTTTATAACCATTAAAACCGAAGCCGCCAAAAACCAACCATTAAACCTTTATTCCTATGAAGATGATTGGGCGGGCTTGCGTGCTGCTGATAAAATTTACTATCGCATCAGGCAGGTGGATGGGGATGGAAAAATCAATTATAGTGCCATAGCTTTTGTAAAACAAAATGCAACTTTAGCAGAAGTTTATCCTACTTTGTTTTCAAAATCGTTTACAATACAAAACAACAGCACCGATAACTTGCAACTGATAATGTACAGCTCCGATGGTAAAATATTAATAAAACAGACAGTACACCCAGGCGTGAATAACATTAATTTTGGTAGCAGCGATTCCGGGGTTCTTTTTTATAAATTGATTAAAAAAGAAGAGGTGATATTAACAGGAAAACTAATAAAACAATAATCAGGTAATCAATGATTTTAAGATTCAGACTCTTCATTGCCTTTCTACTGGTAAGTATAGTAGCTCAAGGGCAATTTATTACCGGCACAAAACTGGATAGTGTTCTGAATGCTATACAAGAAAACAAACTTATAAGCTTTAAGGATAAGAACTTAAAGGGAACTTCAAAAAAGACATTTACAAGGTTGCCAAAAACCGGGCCGCAAAATGCTTTTCCGGTTTATTATGAAACCGACGGAAAGGGATTGTATATTACCTATATAACCTTAAGCCATGAAGCAAAAGATTATAATGCGGTACTAGAAAACTTGAAAGGGATATACAGCCAACTTAAAAGCCCTTTGATTGTTGGCCGACAAAATGTAATGCGTGTAATAAAAGAAGGAGACACTACTGTCATTGAGTTTAGCAGAAGAAATAAAGACAAGCATTATATGTCCTGGTACCTGTTGAACCATAAGCAAAACGATAATAGTAGTTATGTGGCATTGGCAATCAAAACTCAATCCTATGATATTTTAGATAAAGATCAAGAGCAAAAAGTTAAGGCTGCCATTAAAAAAAGACCTAAAGATTATGAAGAGGTTTTAAAAATTACTGAATCAGCCAAAAGCGGATTTTTGGGAAATAGATTTTATCCTACAATGGATCTTTTTAAAAGATGGAATTTTGAAACCGATCTTCGGTTAGCTGATTTTGATGAATTTGAAATTATTACAAATCGTTCTTTAGTTAACAATTTTCGGAATCCAACTTTTAAAGCTACAATGAAGAATAATAGTCAGCAGGTTTTTGATAAATACATAAACTTGGTTGAATCCGGTTTAATGGTAATTGTAAAAGAAAAAACAAACGCAGGATTTGCATACTTAGTAAAAGGGGAGGATGATATAATTATTAATATTAAAAAATCGGAAGGTGTGGTGAGTTTTGAAGTAACTAATTCAGATTATGATGTTATTATTGAAAATCCGGATTCCCCATTTGGTATTTCCAATACGGAACGTGATAAATTGGTAAAAGATATAGCTACTAAGTTACAGACAGTTGTTTTAGAAGGTATTACAATTGGCAAAGGTTTTGCACAGTATCCTAAGGGTGAAAAAAAACTAAATGCAGACGCTTATGAAAGCTATCTCACACAGAAAATGAACCTGCCTTATACTGACGATGTCATGTATTATGAGAATGTTTCTGATAAATCTAGCGGGTTGATTATTGAATTAAAAGAAAGAGCGTATGAGCTATACAGTCCGGCTTTGCAAATAGTACATGATAACTTTAAGACCAAGGGGCTAAAAGTTGCTATGGTCAATTTAAAAAATGAGAATAAAAGCACTACAGCCATAACATTAAACGAAGAAGCTGTTGCTGCCGTTGCAACAAAAACGAATCGGCTTTTTATTTATGTTAAGCCAATGCTTGCTGCCGAAAAAAAAGAAGTGAAACCGCTAATTGTAAAGGATAATAAAATCAATAACACAAAAACAATAGAAAAACCCATTGTTAAATCACATTCTTTTTCAAAACAACAGGTGGCTACAGTAAAAACAAGATTGCTAAACATATTAAAAAGCGTTTCGGGTGATTTCAAATCTATTAACAACGAAATCAATTATCAATCCGATGAAAAAACTGAATACAGTACAAAAACCTGTCTGTTTCCCAATAAAGAAAATTTGGCTTACCCAAATTTAAATGCTACTGTTTTTGATGAAAAGGATTATCTAGGTAAAAAACTGATTTACTATTTTGAGAAAATAGAAAATAAATATGATGAAATAAAACTATTGTTGATGGATGTGTTGGATAAAAAGGAATGGCAAGAAACTACGGCCAAAAGAATGAGTGGGGTAGAGTCAACTGTATTGAAATCAAAGAATATAGTAATTGAACTGGTAAACACTAAAACGGACTGTTATATCAGAGTAGGGAAACTCTATTATTACTTTGAGTAGTATTTTATGCTGACTAATAATGAAGAAGCTGTCAGTTTTGAAATAAAGGCCAATAAAGTTTTTTTCACAGAGTTTTCTTGTAGTTTTTTATTTAGAAATGAATTTATTTTCAATATACATGTTATGAAGCTACTTTTTATTTTTTTTCTGGCCAGTTTAATGTCAGTAACATCGTTTGCACAACCTTGTGTTGTAACTGAAAAATGGGGCGATTCAAAACCTATATACAGTACATTAACCGGTAAGCCTGATACCGGCTATTTTAAAGTGTGGAATGAGAAAGGGCAATATGGCGTTGTGTCTGCAAATGCCGAGCTAATAGTACCCATATTATATGATGATGATTTTGAAACAACCGGCAATCTGCTTATTGCAAAGGATCGCAATAAAAAGCTAATTGTATTATGGGATTTGGTTAAAAAAACAAAAGTGAAACTTCCGGGTGTAAATAGCAACACGGCGGTAGGAAACAATGGCTTAATAGCAATAGAAGCAGCCAATAGAAAATGGGGCTTTTGTGATGTAAAAGCAAAATTGATTTTGCCCTTTAAATACGACTATGCTTCTGCATTTGTAAGTAATAGAGCTGTTGTAATGATGGGAGAAAAATTTGGAGTAATAAACGAAAAAGGGGTTGTGGTGATGCCGTTTAAATACAACGACCTTTATCCTGTTGGCGATCATTTATTAGTTACGAGAATAGATAGTAAAGATGGAGCCACCAGCAATTATGGGTCTATAGATTATCAGGGTAATCAGCTGGTGCCCGAGATTTATAATCAAGCTACTCAACGAGACGGGATTTTAGAGTTTAAAAAACAGAATGGCAGTAGTATTTTGTATAGTTACAATGGCAAAGCGCTTACTGATTCAAATGTTCGTATTCCCACAGCTGGTAACCGTCAACTTCGAGTAGAGGATGGACGTATAGCCGTGATAGACGAGAATGAAAAATGGTTTATACTTGACACGAACGGAAAAAAATATTTGACAGATAAATACTATTTTCTATATACACCTCAAAGCCAACTCACGAATAAATTTACTGATGTTTACTTATTTGCATCACAACCCGGAGAAGCTGTAAAATATGGCGTGGTAAAACTTGATGGTACGCTATTGTTGCCTGATATCTATGAAGATATTATTGCAGCTACTGAAAATCGCTTTTATACAAAACTACCCGGGAATAACATGTTTTCCTTATTGGGTGCCGATGGAAAGGCTATTGCAACTGACTTGTGTGATAAATGCATTGACTTTTTTGGATACTATCTTATTGCAAAAAGGGAAAGTAAATATGGTGTGATAAATTCATTAACGGGAGAGGTGGTTGTGCCATTTATTTATGATACTTACGATATGCCCAATCATTGTTTTATATCCTTTAATAGTGACCAGGGTAAGGTACAATACGACAGAAATTTTAAAAACTTTAATGTGATTCAGTAATCATTTAAATATCATTAAATCTTTAAAAATTGATAAGTATGAAAAAAATGATCCCGGCATTTTGTTTGATGATGTCTTTGGCTGTTTTGGCAGCTTGTACAAACAATAAAAGTAAACCGGTTGACAAAACAGACGCACATCCTGTAATTGAAAACCTTGGGCAACAGATAAATATTGCAGGTAAGCAATTTATTATTAACGATAGCCTGGTTTCGCAATACTTGTATATGGGTACAGATACTGCACGACAGTACCTTGGTATTCGTGGTGATAGTCTTTTCATTCACTTCCTGTTTATTAAACCCGGGGGTGCTTTGGATAGTTACGAATATTATAAAATGGCTATAGCAAATATTGATACACAGGAGTCTTATGTAGAAGGTGTTTCCCTGGCTGATACTAATGCCTATCAGTTTAAAATAATTGCTAAGCCTGAAAAAACAATCAAGTTTACAAATTATCAATCGGATGGAAATATTGCTGATGTGGATGCCTCGGAGATAGAAGTAAGATTGATAAACCGGGAAAGAGCATTGCGGATGGCACAACAATTAAATGTCAAATGGGAAGTTTCAGAATAATGTAAAGCCGTTTGTCAAATTTGTTTCTATACTTGAAGTTGAATTAGAATTTGAAATTTTATAAAATTATTCTTATGCGCAACTATCAGCGAATTTTTATTATTACTATTGTTTTACTTTCAAGTCAATTGTATGCACAAACCATCAAAAACGAAGTAATAGCAGTAGAAGATTCCTGGTTTTGGGATTTTAAAAAAGATGGGATTGATTGTAAGCCGGTGCAGTTTAAAAATAAAGTGTATATGCTTTATAAAGAAACAGGCTTGCTGGAAACGGATGGTACACAGGCCGGCACACGGGTGTTGGATTGTATGGCAAACAAAGGATTGATCTTAAACTTTGTAGCATCAGACAGCTACCTCTATTTTTTGATGAAAGATGCTGACCCCGGTAATAAATTGTATAAAATATACAGACTATACAGAGTATCTCCCGATAAAAATGAAGCAGTGCCGGTTGTAAATGCTTATAGTAATACTACCCTTGAATTTGCTGACGCTAAAGATTATCCCTTGCCTCCTTTTTACCGGTTGCGTACACATGGCGATAGGATTTCTGTTTTATTCTTTGATCATTTATTGTACAGAATCATTACAGTACATGATGCAGATGCTACACCAATGGCACATACCATAGCATCGGGTACAAAGGGAACCGACAGAACACCATCATTTAAAAACTATTATGAGCAATACGTATTAGGGAAGCAAAAAACTTTCCTTTACAATAAAACCAATGGCATTAAGGCTTATGTTTTTGATACGTTAAGCGGGTTTGGTAAAGAAAAATATTATCTATCGGGTATTGAATTTAATTTCCCCGAAAAAGAACTTGAGTTGCTACACATGCTGGAGGTAAATCAAAATGAACTCTATGTGCTTTTAGCCGAAAAAGCAACGGCAGCCAAATCAAAACTGGTATATAAGATTGATGGCACCAATGCAAAACTGGCTGCTATACTGGATAAAGAAGTGGACGAACTCATCTCATTAAAAGGCGAACTATATGCCAAAAGCAATAGCCGGCTTTACAAAGTAAATACGCAAAACGGCGTTGTAGAAGCCATTATTGATCAGAGCAGAAAATTTGGATACCTGGATATTTACAAAAATTATTTTAAGATTGTTGATAACCGGTTGTACTACTGCCTGCATACCGAATTCTATTCTGAACTCATTGCACAATATTTTGCCATAGACCTGGCTACCAAAAAAGAAGCCACCGTTTGGGATACAAAACTGGGTACAAATGATAAAGACATTGTAAGTTCAAAATACCTGTTGAATCAGCTGGGTAATCATGTTATTAGCATCACCAGGGAAAAAGCTTTTTATGGCGCAAAGCTTTACAATCCTTTTGATAAAACCAATGCCGAACTGCCCCTGCCCAGGTATATGGGAACCACTTTAAGCAAAGACGAACCCGAGATTTATGGAAATATGGTGCAGGTGGGCAACAAAATATTTTATTGGGGTGGTTATTTTAATATCAAACGAAAAGTAGGTAATAAGAAAAAAACAGTGAACGAAAGAGTGATGGGTTGCTTGAGTGTAGAATAGATTTGCATAACTTCATGATATGGAGATTTCAATTTGAAATATCCACATTAATTTTTTACTAATGAGTAACCTCATCATTGAAGAAGGCGTAGTGCACACCGTGCCCGATGATATTAAGAAAGCCATTTTAGCCAATAAATCTTTATTGGAAAAATGGAACAAACTCACACCCCTTGCCCGCAACGAATGGATTTGCTGGACCACCATTGTAAAGCAGGAAGAAACTCGGAAAGAACATGTGGCAAGATTGAGGGAAGAAATATTAGATGGTAAGAAACGACCCTGCTGCTGGCCGGGCTGTCCGCACAGGAGAGATAGTGCAAAGAAATGGTTTAAGGGGATGAACTTATAGGTTATCAGTTTTATCCAAACTATTTATTGTAATAACAACTGATCATTCCTCCACCTTCAACAATCCCATCAAGTCCAAAAAATATTGCTTACTCCAAATATCCAACTGTTTTGTGTCCTTAATAAATGGCCTTACATCGGCTTTTATATTTTCAAAAGATGCGGAGTTTATTTTCTCGGTTAGCAGTTGTAAGAATTGTTTTTTTGAAATTGATTTTTTCGTCCAGTCGCCGGTATCTCTTGCACGTTGCAAAAAGTGAGAAAGATTTAAAGACACGCCTTTGCGTACAAACCATTCCCAGTCGTACCAATCCCGGCCCTTTACCCTGTTTTTCCATTTACGAAAAAGTAAGGCATGCATCTTGCCTGCAAAGAGACTGGGCTGGTCAAAACATTTTACATAGAATGAATAGGGCCTTAGCATCAATTTCTCTTCTGTATTAAAACCCTGTGGCGGATTGCGGTCCACTTCAATTTTTATCTTGATGTTTTTGTTGGACCTAATGCCTATTTGTGCTACAATATCTTCCAACACCAATTCTTCCCAAAGTGTTTCTGTTTTTAAGAAAGCAGACTCAATAGCCGTTTTTTTTGTTTTTAATTTATTGCGCAGGCTCACTTTCAATCCCAGGCTTTCAAATTCTTTTTGAATAGAAAGGAAGTACGGCGCTAAAGAAAAGTTTTCATTCTTTTGAAGCAATGAAAAAACCAAATCTTCCGAATAACGATTCAGACCATAAAAAATCCTTAAGGCCGTACCTCCATAAAAAGCGGCTGTTTTAAAAAAATCGGTACGGGACAATCCTGCAAGCGCAATCTCCTGCATAATCTCCCTTAATGCCGATAGTGTTTCATCTTCATTAGCCGGCTTGTATGTGGCAATCCATTCTTTTATCATAGCGAACTGATTGTATTTACCAACATTTCTATACTTGATCTTTTGGGAGCATCAGGCAACCAACTTGTAATAAGCCCGGTATTTAACGATGCCAAATCCGTTTCATCTATTCTTAAATCATCTGTCAAAAAATCAAGAACCTGGCTACGGCTTCTTAGATTAATGCCGGCTGTGGTAATGATTTTATCACAAATTGCTTTTTCTCTGGATGCCACCATGGCAACCTGATTGGGTGCTAATTCTATTCGTTCTATTCCAAACGAATAATAGGGCGAATCTAAATGCCGGTAACTAAACCTGCCAATAGGAGTATCGTATTGATGCGTGGACATAATTGTGATGGAAGAAATTTCCTGCACCCGCTCCGGTATCAGCCCCCAATGCGCCAGGGCGGTATCCAGCGAAATATAACTGGGGCCACGAAGATGATTGGCCACCACAAATAAATGGGGAATCGGCAAATCCGCTTCGGGGCCGGGGACATACAATCCTCTTCTTAATGCAATAAGAAAACCACTCCGCACCAGCTCGCTTATTTTGGCATTGGGCCTGCTATATTCTGCCAATGCCTCCGATACCATTTGATGCGACAGGGGTGTGTTGCTATATTCCCGTATGCGTCTTCTTATTGCCATTTCTGTAAAATATTCTATAGATAATCTATAAAAATTGTATTATCTACCACAAATTTAACATATTTTCTGAAAATTGCAACATTTTTTTTTGAACCCGGCTTTAGTGCTACTATGTATCTTCGGTTGCGTCGCACTCTTCAACGTTCTTATCGCTATGGAGCATTTTAGAAGATGTTGTACGCTATTTCGGCTTCATCAATAGCTAAGTTTTGTTGTAAACAAGCAACATTACCTTATCTGTTTTATATTGATTGTATATTTATCAAAACAATCTTGCCGGTTGATTAATTTACCTCTTTCATTTTTCAATAAATCTTATCAATGCCTGTTTCAGATAGACCAATGGAAATCATACACTCAAGAAAAGCATGGCGCACATGGCTTGTAAAAAATCATCAATCCCAATCATCGGTGTGGGTGGTTTGCCATACACAAAAATCAAATAAGCCCACCGTAGCGTGGACGGAGCTGGTGGACGAAGCCCTTTGCTTTGGCTGGATAGACAGCACCCGAAAAACCATTGACGAAACAAAATTCAAACAGCTCTTCAGCAAACGAAAGCCTCGCAGTACCTGGTCAAAAATTAATAAGGATAAAATTAAAAGATTGATTGCCGAAGACCTGATGACGGATGCTGGTTTGCAGGCCGTAAAAATTGCAAAGCAAAACGGCTCCTGGACTATTTTGGATGCAGTGGAAAAGTTGGCAATACCTGCAGATCTGGAAAAAGCATTTACGCTTCACCACGGCGCCAAAGATTATTTTTTGAGTTTGAGCAAATCCATAAAAAAAATGATGCTGCAATGGATTGTACTTGCCAAAAAACCGGAGACCCGGCAAAACCGAATTAATGAAATTGCAAAACTGGCTGGGCAGCAGAAAAAGCCAAAACTGTTTTGATGATTCGAAAATTTAAAAAATACAGTGTTTAGTTGAAAAGAGTTCTTAATTATTTCTTTTGTAAATTTTCATCTGCAATGCAGGATTCTTTTATGATTAATACATAAAAAATAATCAACTAATTATTTTTCTATCAGTTTCTTATCCGTTCTATAGCACAAGCCTTTAAAAACCGCTACCTCATGATTGTTCTGATTGCTGATAGAAATATGATACAAGCCGGTTGATTTACCATTGTGCAGCTCTTTTGCCTCCGCCGTAAGTTCATCGCCAATATGTACGGGCTTTATAAAATTGATAGATGTGTCTAACGCAACGGACAGCACATTTCTGTTATTACAGGCAAATGCAAAAGCAGAATCGGCTAAGGAAAAAGCAATGCCGCCATGAATGATGCCAAAGCCATTCACCATTTCTGCCCTTATCTTCATTTTTATTTTACTATAGCCTTCTTTTATTTCAATAATTTCTATGCCCAGCCATTTGCTGAAACCATCGTGCTGCATCATGTGGCTGACCACATTGTTAGCAAGAATGTCTTTTTCTGTTTGCATAATTATTTTCCTTTAAACAGGGGTTGTCGTTTTTCCAAAAAAGCATTAATACCCTCCTGATAATCTTCGGTAAGTGCTGCCCGTTGTTGATAATTATCTTCCTCTATCAATTGCTCTTCGCCGGTTGAATGAAAGGACATGTTGAATAATTGCTTGGTATAAGCCAATCCCAAAGTGGGCATTTGTGACAATGTGGTTGCAATCTTTTTACTTTCTTCTTCAAACGTTTCATCGGTAAATACTTTGTAAAGCATTCCCATTTTTTCAGCATCAGTGGCTGCCACTTTATCACCCAGCATACAAAGTGCAGATGCTTTTTGCCAGCCAATCAGTCTGGGTAAAAAAAAGGTGCCGCCACTATCGGGTATCAATCCAATTTTTGAAAATGCCTGAATAAAGGATGCGGATTGTGCGGCTACTACAATATCGCAACAAAGTGCAATATTGGCTCCGGCACCTGCAGCTACGCCGTTTACTGCGGCTACTACCGGTTTTTTCAGATGCCTGATTCTGCTTACAACCGGATTGTAATGTTCAGATAAAATTTGTTTTAGCTCAACTTTGTTTTCGCCCACCAGCTCGCTGATGTCTTGCCCTGCACTAAAGGCTTTACCTGCTCCGGTAATATACACACACCTTACTTCATCACTTTTACATTCATCCAGCTTATCCTGAAACAACAGAGCCATTTCACGGTTAAATGCATTGAACTTCTCAGGACGATTGAGAGTGATGTAGCCAATTGAATTTTTGATTTCAAAAAGAATGGATGACATATAATTTCTTTAATAGCGAAGATAATTCTTTATAATTCTATGCTTAGTCCGGGTAAATAATAAATAGGGTGACAAATTCTTTAATGTTGAAAATGATTTGTGGCATTTAATATTTAATGACACTTAAAATAATCAAAAGGCTCCAAACAATCATCGCATTGGTAAAGTGCTTTGCAGGCCGTACTTCCAAACTCGCTGATGCGGTGTGTATGCCATGAGTCGCAACGAGGACATTGCACGGCTTCATCCTGTACAAATAACTCCTGCTTACATACCTGCTGCTTTGGATTGGGTGGTGCTATACCGTAGGCTTTTAGTTTTTGTTTGCCTGCTTCGGTCATCCAGTCGGTAGTCCATGCGGGGCTGATCGCTTGTATTACATTTACTTTTTGAAAACCTCTGGATTGCAAATCCATTTTGATGGTAGCGGCTATCATATCTACTGCCGGGCATCCGGTATAGGTAGGTGTTATAGTGATTTCCAATACATCATCCACCATTTTTGCATCACGTATCATGCCCAGATCTACAATGCTCAAAACCGGAATTTCGGGGTCGCAGATTTCCTGCAGGTAAGCGTAAATGGTCGTTTTATCAAAAGTTGCTGTATTCATTTTTTTTATTCATTACCATTCACTGTTGGGATAAGCTCGTTGCATATATTGAAGGTCGGTAAGTATATAGCCCAATTGCTCAGTATGTGTTCCTGTTTTGCCGCCTTCCTGCATCCATACGCCCGATGGAATTGATAATGTAGCTTCATCAAAAACCTGCTTTACATTTTTCGACCATTCATATTTCAGCGAAGCCACATCAATACCCAGTTCTTTTTCAAAAGCGGCAGGGATAAACATCTCGCCTGTATATCTCCAAAGAACTTCAACAGCATTTTTCATTCGCTGATTACTTTCTTCGGTACCATCGCCCAGTCGTATTACCCATTCACTGCTCCAGCGAAGATGATATTTTACTTCTTTCAAAGATTTTTCGGCAATGGCTGTCAAAGTTTTATCGCTATATGAAACTAATAACTGAAGCAACTGATACTGAAAACTGCTAAATAAAAACTGACGTAAAATGGTTTGCCCCCAGTCTCCATTTGGCTGCTCTGCTAATAAAAGGTTTTTAAATTCTCTTTCGTTTCTCAAATAAGCCAATGAGTCTTCCGTAGCATTATTACCCATCAGTGTTGCGGCGTATTGATAATAACTTCTTGCCTGCCCAATCAGATCGAGGGTAATATTAGTAATGGCAATGTCTTGTTCAAGTATGGGTCCGTGTCCGCACCATTCAGCATTGCGCTGCCCGATTATTAAATTAGTATCGGCAAGGTGAAGTGTATAGGTGATTAGTTGTTCTTGCATCATATTTCTTCAATTACATGTGATTAACTTCATCAGGCAAATTATAAAAAGTAGGATGCCTGTATATTTTATCTTTTGCGGGTTCGTACAGTTCACCACTTTCTTCAGGATTACTTGCCGTAATGTATTTACTTTCTACCACCCAAATGCTTTCACCTTCCATACGTCGGGTATAAACATCTCTGGCATTTTCAATCGCCATTCTTGCATCAGCCGCATGCAGGCTGCCGCAATGTTTGTGATCCAACCCGTTTTTGCTGCGAATAAAAACTTCCCAAAGCGGCCATTCGTTTTTATCTTTTTCAGATTGTGATGATTGCGCAGCGCCGGCTCCCTTATCTTCAGGAATATCGCCGTAATAAAATTTTCTGATGAATTGTGTATTCATAAAAATGATTTTTAATTGTTGACCAATATTGAATAAGCTGTCGCTCCTTTTGCCGAGTCTTCCGCATTTTCAGGTTTATCAAAAAACTTATACATAGTGAAAGTAGCTGACCCTGTTTTCTTGGGTATCAATATCAGATTTTTACTGATGTTGCCTCCATCCATGTCGCGGGGATTGTTGTCTTCTGTGGCGATATGATAAAGTTCTACAGTACCACTGCTGTCGCTGATGCTGAAGGATGTCGAGTTTTCATAAGCACAGCCGCGGCAAGTGCCTTCATATATAACAAGTGTATCGGATAGCTTTACTACGTTTACGGTATCAGTTCTTAAGGATACATATTTGCTTTCGCTTAGGGTTTCCTTTTTTTTCTGATTGCAGGATGCTGCCAGAATGGCTATGAGTATAAAAAGTTTTTGCATCTAATATTAATTTCACTTTTTAATAAATGAATTACTTTATGCAGCCGATGTTTTTTGTTTGCGTTTATTACTAAATGCCAGTGCTGCTTCTCTTACCCATTTACCTGCTTCATACGCTTTTCTTCTGGCGTCCAATCTTTGTTTATTGCAGGGGCCATTGCCTTTTACTACCTGCCAAAACTCATCCCAGTTTATTGCTCCAAAATCGTAATGTTTTCTTTCTTCATTCCATTTCAGTTTATCATCCGGCAGTTTCATTCCCAATGTTTTTACTTGTTCGGCTATCATGTCCACAAAATTCTGACGCAGTTCATCATTGGTCTTTCTTTTTATTTTCCATTTCATACTTTGATCGCTGTTGGTGCTTTCGCTGTCTCGAGGGCCAAACATCATCAATGCAGGCCACCACCAACGGTTAATGGCATCTTGGCACATGGCTTTTTGTTCAGCCGTTCCTTTTGATAAAACAAGTAAGGCTTCAAACCCCTGACGTTGATGAAAACTTTCTTCTTTGCATATACGCACCATGGCTCTGGCATAAGGGCCGTAAGAAGTACGGGTAAGCATTACCTGATTCATAATAGCAGCACCATCTACCAGCCAGCCTATGGCACCCATATCGGCCCAGCTAAGTGAAGGATAATTAAAAATAGATGAGTATTTGGCTTTGCCGCTGTGCAGGTCGGCTATCATTTCATCTCGTGACTGACCCAGTGTTTCAGCTGCCGAATATAAATAAAGCCCGTGACCGGCTTCATCCTGTACTTTGGCAATTAATATAGCTTTTCTTTTGAGCGAAGGAGCACGGGTAATCCAGTTACCTTCGGGTAGCATACCCACTACTTCGCTGTGTGCATGTTGGCTTATTTGCCTGATGTTGGTTTTGCGATAAGCATCGGGCATCCAGTCTTTGGGTTCTATCTTTAATTCGCCGTCTATTTTATCCTGAAATATTTTTTCTTCCTGTGTATGATTCAGGTCGATAAGGGTAGAAGACATGATAAAAAGTTTTGGTCAAATTTAGCCAAAACTAACAGGTGTTACTTCAAAAAAATTTATGAGATTGCTCACTCTTCGCCTTCGTCATCCATTGGATACACGTTATCTGCCATTTTCCATTTCCCTTTCTCTTTTGTAAAGGGAACGAAGCTCCAGCTGCGGTCGGCTTCGGTGGCGCCTTCCCATAGTTCGGAGCCTATTTTGAGTATGGCAGTATTGCCGGTAATGTCAACCTGATAAATATTTTTCGGAGAAGTGTACCATTGAATTGTGTAATCAATAGTTTCCTGGCCGCCGGCCCAGCGATCGTAATCAAAACCCACGGGCATTATTTCTTCTTTATCGGCTTTAAAGCAACTGTCTGAAAATTTAAAATGTGCTCTTTCCGCTTTTATATAAGCTTCGCCTACATAAGGAACCGATTTGCGCAGGTAGGCAAAATATTTTTCTACCTCGGTCCACAATACTTTAAAAGGCGGGTTGTTTTCTTTTCCCGTGCCTTTGTACAACCTGAACTGGTTAAATTTAGTTTCGTTTTTCTGGTAGAATTTCAGAAAATCAAAGAATGTTTTTTTGATAGCTTCTTGTTCTTTGTTGAGCTGGGCAAAACTGTTGAAACCGTAAGAAGCTAACAGCAACAGTAAAATATATTTTTTCATAAAGAAAGGTTTGTATTATTACCGGGCATACACACCATTGGGCGATACTACGCTTGCGGGCCCGCCTGTAATGCCTACCGGTGGTATGATTATATTTATCGTTTCTCCATTTACTTTCAATACTACTTTTTTAGCATGTATTTCCACTCCCTGCTGATAAAAAGGGGGCATAGCCGCCGGTTTACGATCTATCAGATAAGGTGTGCTGAAATCGCTCATCTCCACTTCAAAAGTATAAGCACCCACTACACAGGTGGCTACTGCTTTTTCAGATGTAATGTGGATGTCGATCGTTGCTTTTAAAACGGGTGCATTTTCAAAAGGAGTGCCTGCAAAAATATGTGGGCCAAAATATTTGCCTACGGTTTCATCGGTACTTACAAAGCCCATTACTTCGGGTAAAGCTGCGGGGTTAGGTTGCCAAAAAATCATTCCGCTGGGCGCATTGCCGGCCGGAGTATTTACCATACGGCCCAAGTGTACAATTACATTGGGCATTTGCAGGTCGGGAGCTGTAACGGCTACTAAATCAATACCGCCTTCCCAGCTCATCCAGTTGTTTACGTTTGTCATGTGGGGTGTTTTTTGTGTTTTTGATACTGCCAATTTAAGGAAAGATTTGATAAGAGCAAGTTAAATGGAAGGAGTCGTTCTCTGAATATTTTTGGTTGGGAAAATTGGTTTATGAGTAGGTTTGTACTGTATAGTAATTAGCCTCTTAATTTGATGAGTTTAAAATAACTGTCTTAACTCATTATATCTGTCCCAACTGTAATTCCCTTTACCATCTAATGAATTTTTATTGTAAATCCTTGTTAATGCTCTGTTGTTTCCAATGCTTTGAATGATTGCTGTGTTGTTGTTTATTAATTCTATTTCAGAATAAAGATGCCATTCCTTTAGTTGTGCTAAGTATTCAGGTTTTGTTCTGTTTGCTCCATCACTTAGAAATTGAAACTTCTCTAAAAATGATGTTGTGGAAACAGTATTAATAATAGCTAGTATTTCTTCCATTGTATTTTGCTGTCCAGAAAGCAAATCCCAAAGTTCATTAGCAACAAGAGATTCGTTTGTTGCGAAGTATTTATTCATATTGATAATTGAACCAAGAAATCTGGGTTTATTATGACTTGTCACTGCTTCATTAGCAGGATTTACTGTCGGGTCAAATGGAAATCCTATATAAAAATGAATTTGTTTACCAGGGAAATGATTATACAATGCTGCTTTGCCTTCCA
>JAKIZK010000048.1 GCA_022708055.1 Bacteroidota bacterium | reverse complement strand
AATGAAAACTGGCATGGACACAATTTTGAACTGTATGTAACCATCAAAGGTCAGCCCGATCCTGATACGGGTTTTATTTATGATGCCAAAAAATTGGGTGCTTTAATTCAGGAGAAAGTAATTGAAAAACTTGACCACCGAAATTTGAACATAGACGTGGATTTTATGAAAGGCAAAATGTGCTCGGTTGAAAATCTGGTGGTTGGCATTTGGAATGAGCTTATGCCTTCTTTGCCGGAAGGTGTATTGCTTCATAGCCTGAAACTGGTGGAAACTGCAAAAATCTTTGTAGAATATTTTGGTGAGTAACAAAAATTTAATCATCATTTGGTTCGAATAAATAAATTTGAAAATGAGTAACCGGGTATCTGTTTTCAGAAAAGAACATTTTAATGCAGCACATCGCTTATTCAATCCGCAGTGGGATGATGCTGCCAATGAAAAGGTTTTTGGAAAATGTGCACTACCGCATTATCACGGACACAATTATGAATTGGTTGTAAAAGTAACCGGGGTACCCAATGCCGAAACTGGATATGTAATGGATATGAAAGTGCTGAGCGACTTGGTGAAAAATGAAATTCACGCAAGATTTGACCATCGTAATTTAAATCTGGATACAGTAGAGTTTAAGAATTTGAATCCAACAGCCGAAAACATTGCAATCGTTATTTATAATTTGCTGAGACCCAAAATTGATAAACAACTTGACCTGCAAATTAGATTATACGAAACACCCAGAAATTTTGTAGAATATCCGGTTCACTAAATTAAATACATAAAATATGAAGTATCAGCGTAAAGAGGAATATTGCGAAGAAACATTAAGCGGATTAAAGGAAAATTATAAAAACGTATTAAGTCTGTTGGGCGAAGACCCTGAAAGGGAAGGGCTATTGAAAACACCAGAAAGACTGGCAAAGGCCATGCAATACCTTACACAAGGATATTATCAGAATGCTCATACCATTATAAATTCAGCAAAATTTCATGAGCCGGTTAGTGAAATGATTGTTGTAAAAGACATTGAAATTTACAGTATGTGCGAGCATCACATGCTGCCTTTTATTGGCAAAGCACATGTGGCTTATATTCCTAATGGATGGATAACCGGACTGAGCAAAATAGCAAGAGTAGTAGATGTATTTGCCCGTCGCTTGCAAGTGCAGGAAAGGCTGACCGTACAGATAAAAGATGCCATCAAAGAAACACTAAACCCTTTGGGCGTTGCTGTAGTTATAGAAGCTAAACACTTGTGTATGATGATGCGTGGCGTACAAAAGCAGAATTCTGTAACAACTACGTCTGCTTTTGACGGTGAGTTTCAAAAAAATTCAACCCGTAGTGAATTTTTAAAACTCATCAGCAACGATTTAATCTAAACTTCTATATTTGTGCAACAGTAAGGTTCGGTTGAGCGTCATCAATCAACCTTATTTTTTTGGGGGGCGGGGATAAACAATCAGCAACATGAAAAACGCATTTGTATTTCCGGGTCAGGGTTCACAGTTTAGTGGTATGGGTAAGGAGCATTATGAAAACAATGCTTTTGCCAAAAAATTATTTGAACAGGCAAACGAATTATTAGGTTTTCGTATTTCAGATATCATGCTTTCCGGAACTGATGAAGATTTAAAACAGACGAAAGTAACGCAGCCCGCAGTATTTCTTCATTCTGTAATTGCATATAAAAGCATAGAAGGTGTAAAGCCTGATATGGTAGCCGGACATTCGTTGGGCGAATTTTCTTCATTGGTAGCCAATGGCACTTTAAGTTTCGAAGATGCACTGCAACTTGTATCCATAAGAGCCAATGCCATGCAAAAGGCCTGTGAAATAAATCCTTCTACCATGGCCGCTGTATTAAATCTCGCTGATGAAAAAGTAGAAGCCATTTGTAAAGAAGTGCAGGATGAAACCGGCGAAGTGGTAGTAGCTGCAAACTATAATTGTCCCGGGCAGTTGGTCATTAGCGGAAGTATTAAAGGTATTGAAATAGCCTGCGAACGAATGAAAGCGGCTGGTGCTAAAAGAGCTCTTGTACTACCGGTAGGTGGTGCATTTCATTCACCGCTGATGTTGCCTGCCAAGGAAGAACTGGCAGCAGCTATTGAAGCTACTAAATTTCATAGCCCTACTTGTGCTGTTTATCAAAACGTAGTGGCAAAAGCCGTGATGGATAAAGAAGAAATTAAAAATAATCTGATAGCACAACTTACCGGTGCCGTAAGATGGACACAGTGCATACAATCAATGATAAAAGACGGTGCTACAAAATTTACTGAATGTGGCCCCGGAAAAGTATTGCAGGGATTGGTGTTAAAGATTGATAAATCAGTAGAAGTAGAAGGTGTAAGTTGATTTATTTCAGTTTTTTTATTTCACACATAGAGACTCCCATTTAACCATTCTCCATCAAACGAGGCATTATATTTTTTATAAAAATTGATAGCGGGTTCATTCCATTCCAATACTTGCCAAATCATTCTGTCGAACCCTTTTTCTTTAGCTTCTACGATTAGCTGGTCAAAAAGTAGTTTGCCAATCCCTTTACCTCTTGCATCCTCAGTAACCAGAATATCTTCCAGATACATAGCCTGTCCTTTCCAGGTAGAATAACGGATATAATAAAGTGCAAATCCTTGTATGCCATCTTCCGTATCGGCAACAAATGCCCACCAAACAGGATTTTTTCCAAAACCGCTTTCTTCAAAATGCTCCAGACTAACCGTTACTTCATTGGGCGCTTTTTCATATACGGCCAATTCTCTTACAAGTTCCATAAGACGTGGACAATCTTCTTTTACCGCTCTTCTTATATTCATACCCATTTTTTTTGTTTGTTATATATCCAAAGATTGTTCAAGATCTTTGATGATGTCTTCCAGATTTTCAATTCCCACATTCATTCGTATTAATCCATCAGTAATACCATATTTTTTTCTTTCTTCTTTTCCTACTCCATAATGAGTCATAGATGCAGGATGTGATAAAAGCGTATCAACCGTACCCAACGAAACCGTTCTTACACACATTTTTAACCGGTTCATAAAATGAATTCCGCCGGCTAAGCCTTTCTTCAGTTCAAAACTGAGCATAGCACCGGCATGTTTCATTTGTTTTTGAGCAATTTCAAAATCAGGATGTGATGCCAGGCCGTTATAGTTTACTTTTTCAACCGCGGTATGTGCCGACAAATAACTTGCAATTTCCATTGCATTATAGCAATGTCGTTTCATTCTGAGCTCCAGAGTTTTCATGCCCTGTGTTAATAAAAATGCATCAAAAGGACTTGTATTTCCGCCCAGCATTTTATGTGTTTTCTTTACTCGGGTATTCATTAGCTCTAGGTCTTTGCCCAATAGAATTCCACCTATGGCAGTGCCATGTCCGTTTAAAAATTTTGTAGTAGAATGAATGACAAAATCAACATCATATTTAAATGGCTGTTGTAAATAAGGGGTGGCAAATGTATTATCCACTACAACTTTGATATTGTATTTTCTGGCCAGTTTGCTCAGCTCCTCAATATCTACGCATTGGATCGTTGGATTTGCTGGTGTTTCTATGTAAAGGAGTTTGATTGCACTATCATTTTTCATGGCATCCTCTGATTTGTTTAAATCACGCAGATCCATAATGATTCTTTCAATGCCAAAACCGGGTAGTAACTGTTGCGTCAATTCTTCTGTACCACCATATAGCGAATAATGGGAGAGTACTTTGTCACCGCTTTTTAAAGTAGCGAGTAATACTGTTGAAATGGCAGCCATGCCTGAAGCGTGAAGTATTCCTTTTACTTCCATATTCAAACCAAACGTTTCCATTGCTTCAATTTTTCTTTCGGCCTCGCTAAATGTTGGATTGCCCCATCGGCTGTAGATATAACCTTTTTCTTCGCCACTGAAACGACGCATACCCTGCTCGGCACTATCGTAAACAAAAGTGCTGCTTGCATAAATGGGTGTCAGGTGAGCCTGAACATCATTTTCTTCGTGGCCTGCATGTATGGCCAGTGAGCTCCATCCGGAAACATTAAAATCTTTGTCCATATTTTATATGATTATTGTGTTGGTTGCAGTCAAAAGTAGTGTAATAATAAAATGGAAAAGTAAAATGATTATTTCAATAACATGTTCACAGATTTATAGACGGTAATTCTTCATATTCATATTTTGCCAAAGGTTGAAGTGAAGTTTTAAAATCTTTCGAAATCGTATGGGCTTTTAATGCGATTGATTCAATTTTAATGGAGATGATTTCCTTTATTTCTGTTTCGTTTAAATCTTCCATTAACCATTGCCAGGCGTATGGCTCCGGCAATATAAGCGGCATTCTTTTTTTGTTATTATGTATTTGCTGCATGATTGGGTTGGCCGCCGTTGTTACAATGGCAAAACAATTAAAAGCTTCTCCGGTTTCCTTATCTGTAAAAGGATTCCAGATGCCTGCCATAAAAAAATATTCGGCTTTTCTGTCAGCAATACAATATGGATATTTTATTTCTTTTTTTGCACTCGCCGGTTTAAAACTTCTCCATTCAAAAAAATGAGAAGCGGGCACCAAGCATCTTCTTTTCAATGTGGCCTCTCTGAACATTTTACTTTCCAGCAATTTTTCGCTACTTGCATTGAGCCAGGGTATTCCTTGCTTTCTGGCATTTTTTACATCTTCCATGGTTCGAATCCATGATGGAATAAATTCCCAATGCATTAATTCTAATTCAAAATCGGTTGATGTTGTTTTGCGGAGAACGGGTGCTTTGCCATATTCAAATCCGTTATATAATATCTTAAGTTCCGATAAAGCCAGCAAGGTCCCCAGTTGCTTTTCAATTTTCTGCAAACGAATATAGGAAGCCAGGCTTACCTGATATCCATAAAAATTACACATGAAGAATTATTTAATTTCTCTGTACTTTTTTTGAAAGAAATGAAATTACAATTTATTTATTTACACTATTTATAAATATGACTGGCCGAGTGTGCAAAATTTTCATTTATCAGTTAAAATATTCTCATTAAGTTCGTTTTGTAATTATCAAATGAAAGAACTACTCAAACAACTAACCCATTATCAGCTGTGGGCTAATCAACAAGTGCTGACTATAATTCAAAATTTACCAGAAGAAAAAGCTCATGCAGAAGTTGCCAGCAGTTTTCCTTCTATTTTTAAAACGGTTTTACATATTTGGGATGCGGAATCCGTTTGGTGGCAGCGAGTAAAGCTTCAGGAAAGAATCATAATGCCATCGCTTGAGTTTAATGGAAACATACAAGAAGCAAGTGCAGGTCTGATGCAGCAAGATTTATTATGGAAAAGCTGGGTTGAGCATGCAAGTGATATATCGTTGGAACATACGATACAGTACTACAATACCAAAAAGGAAAATTTTAAACAACCGGTGTGGCAGATCGTATTACATGTTGTCAACCACAGCACATATCATCGTGGTCAACTTATAAATATGCTTCGGCAAGTAGGAGTGGAGAAGCTGCCACACACAGATTTTATTTATTGGACACGAAAAAAATAACTTACCATTGTCTTAGTTGCGATTCTTTTCTTAGCCAGTATGCAAATAAATAGGCAGCACCAAATGATAAACCACAAAGGATGAGCAATAATTCAACCGTATCTTCTTCTAAATGTTTGATGGCTGTTGAATAATCTAAAGAGAAATATACTAATGTAGCGATTAATAAATTCAAGATAAATAAATTGAATACTCTTTTCCGGAATCTTTGAGTACGGCGACGGTTCGGCATAGATTTTATTTTATTGGGTGGTAATCAAATCTATAAAGTAACCGGATTGAAAAATTTTATCTCGCTAAATAAATGATCGATATCAATGATTCTAATTAAGTTTTTTCTCAGTTAAAGTAAATTTACTAAGACATTTAACTATTATAGGCCCATTTGACCCATGTAGCACCCCAGGTAAAGCCTCCCCCAAATGCAGCGAGTACAATATTATCTCCTTTCTTCAGCTTCTTTTCCCAATCCCAAAGGCAAAGGGGTAAAGTGCCCGCAGTAGTGTTGCCATATCGTTGAATGTTAATCATTACTTTCTCTTTGGATAAGCCCATTCTATTGGCAGTAGCATCTATAATTCTCAAATTTGCCTGATGGGGTACCAACCAGGCTATGTCATCACTTGTTAAATTATTTCTTTCAAGCAGTTCGGCGCTTACATCGGCCATTCCTTTTACGGCAGCTTTAAAAACGGCCTGACCTTCTTGATACACATAATGCTCGTTTGCCATTACTGATGCAACTGATGCCGGTTTTTTTGATCCACCCGCTTTCATGTGCAGATAATGACAACCACTTCCATCACTACGAAGAATACTATCGAGCACACCATTTCCCTCCTCATTTGGCTCCAGCAACACAGCTCCGGCTCCATCACCAAAAATGATACAAGTAGCCCTGTCATTGTAATTAATGATGGCACTCATTTTATCAGCCCCACATACTACCACTTTTTTATAACGGCCACTTTCAATTAACGAAGCACCTAAAGTAAGTGGATATAAAAATCCAGAGCAGGCAGCAGATACATCAAATCCCCAGGCATTTTTTGCACCTAGTTTGTCGCAAGCTATGTTTGCTGTAGCTGGAAAGACATGGTCGGGCGTTACAGTTCCTACTATCAAACAGTCAATTTCTTGGGGACTAATACCTCTTTTTTCGCAAAGTTGTTTTACGGCAGGTACTACCATATCCGAAGTGGCAAGTCCATCACCTTTTAAAATCCTTCTTTCTTCAATTCCGGTACGTGTACGTATCCATTCATCATTGGTTTCTACCAATTTTTCAAGGTCAAAATTTGTCAATTTATCCTCGGGTACATAGCCGCCTACGGCTGTAATGGCAGCAGTTAATTTGTTGGTCATGCTTGGGTTGTTGTTTGCTATTGGCTCCAAAGTTAAGGAACTGGAAAATTTTAGATGTTAAAAGCAAAATTGTAAAACGATATTCTCATTGCGGTTTGGAAAATGGCGGTTAAATTGCGCCCTATGATTGCTTTTTTGAGAGGAGCGTTTGTAAGTAAAACACCTGCAACGGTTATCGTTGAAGTAAATGGGGTGGGTTATGAAGTACAGATAAGCCTCAATACTTATTCAAAAGTTCAGGATTTAGACAAAGGACTTCTTTATACTAGCCTTATCATTCGGGAAGATGCACACATTTTATTCGGTTTTTTTGATTTGGCCGAAAAAGAAATGTTTCACCATTTATTAAGTGTTTCCGGCATTGGAGCAACAACCGCAAGAGTTATGTTGTCATATATGAAGCCTGACGATTTGGCAAAGGCTATTGTTCAGTCCGATTTAAGAACTTTGGAAGGCATAAAAGGCATTGGTAAAAAATCTGCCGAAAGGATGGTGCTGGAATTGAAGGATAAATTGATAAAACATCCGGTAGAATCAAATAATTTACCACTGAAAAACAATACTTTGCATCAAGATGCGTTAAATGCTTTAATGGCTTTAGGCATCAACCGGCAAGCCGCTTCTAATGCTTTAGAAAAGGTAATGGCCGCAGAATCCAATCTTTCCGTTGAAGAGCTGATTAAAAAAACACTTCGTACACTTTAATCAACTATTTTCAGGAAACTAACTAGTAGGAGAAAAAACCTTGAACCTTAAAACTGCTCATATTTCACTTACAATGGTGGCTTTTGCCATTGTACTCGGTGCTTTGGTTGCTGCTCATGCAGGCTCTTCCAATAATATTTCAACCGGTATTCAATACAACTACACACAGAAATCAAAAGCGGAAAAAGTAGATACTACCCGTTATCCGGTTGAAGACAGATATGGCGATCCATATACTTATCCCAACAAAAACACATTTGACCTAAAAGATACCGGCTTCATAAAAAGAACCATTGAGTACGACCCCAAAACAAAACAGTATTATGTTGTTGAAAAAATAGGCAACAGATACTATAGAACTCCTACTGCATTTAGTATGGATGAGTTTTTAAAACTGCAGGGCCGTGAAGATGAAAGAGAATATTTCCGCAAAAGAGCTTCTTTGTTGTCAAACATGAATCGGCGCTTATTCAAACCCAAGTTTAGAATAGGTGAGGGCTTGTTCAATCGCATTATTGGTGCCGGACCTGATGGAAAAGTAAATATTGAAATCAAACCAACCGGATCGGTTGATATTATGGCGGGATATAACGGCCAGAATATAGAAAACCCCACTTTACCTGAAAGGGCAAGAAAAACCGGCGGCATCGATTTCAATATGAACTCTCAATTGAATGTGGATGCAAAGATTGGGGAGAAAATAAAATTGCCTATTAACTATAACACACTTGCCAATTTTGGAAACGAAAATCAACTTAAGTTAGATTATCAGGGGCAAGAAGATGATATCGTAAAACAGTTTTCTGCCGGTAATACCAATTTTCAGACAAAAAGTACATTAATCCCCGGGCTGCAATCGCTATTTGGTATTAAAACACAATTACAGTTTGGTAAAGCGTATTTCACATTTGTATTAGCTAATCAGCAATCACAGCGTCAGTCTTTGGGCCTGCAAGGTGGCAGCAGCTCACAAAATTTTACAGTAAGGGCTGATGAGTATGATGAAAATCGTCACTTCCTGTTTGCACAATACTTTCGCAATAATTTTAATAAAGCGATGAAGAATTTGCCAATGGTAAATTCGCAAGTGCAAATCATGAGAGTAGAAGTGTGGGTTACCAATCGTAATGGTGCCACAACCGATACCCGTGATGTTGTTGCCTTTATGGATTTAGGTGAAACACAACCATACAACCTGGCACTGGGTGGCGGGGGCACCTTACCGTATAACAATGCCAACGCACTTTATGGAATGCTTTACAGCAGCCCTGCGGCAAGAAATTCTTCATTAGTACAAAGTACTTTAACGGCTGCACCATTTAATTTGCTGCCCGTACAGGATTTTGAAAAAACCTATGCCCGCAAACTCAACCCATCTGAATATTACGTAAATCAGCGAATTGGTTTTATATCACTCAATCAACCTTTGCAGCCCGATGAAGTATTGGGTGTAGCCATTCAATATACTTACAATGGTAAGCCTTATCAGATAGGAGAGTTCTCACAAGACGTACCACCCGATTCTACGGGAACTTCACAAAAAGTTTTGTTTCTCAAAATGCTGAAAGCTACATCACAAAGAACCAATCTTCCAATATGGGATCTGATGATGAAGAATGTATATTCGGTAGGTTATGGCCAGTTGGAACGTCAGGATTTTTCGCTGGATGTAAACTATGAAGAGCCTAGCCTCGGCGAAAAAAGATATTTTCCTATTGATAGTGTTTTGCCTGCCTATAACGGTCAGCCACTGATATCTTTAATGAATCTTGACCGGCTCAACAATCAAAACGACCCGCAGCCCGATGGTAAGTTTGACTTTATAGACAGCTTTACAGTAGTATCACAACAGAGCCGCATCATCTTTCCGGTACTTGAGCCTTTTGGCCACGATCTTGATTATGTATTTCCTAATCAGGCCAGAAGAGACAGGTTCCTGTATTATCCTTTATATGATACCATAAAAGCGATTGCTCAAACTTATACAAATCTGAATAGATTTAAACTGGTGGGCAAATCAAAATCATCTGGTAGTGCGGGTGGTTATGGAGGATATGCCGGCAACAATGGATTTGGAAATGGTAGTGGTGGTTTTGGCAACAATGCCGCAAGCGGCGAGTATCAATTGGGCTATAATATTCCAAGAGGATCGGTACGGGTAATGGCAAATGGGCAAATGCTGATTGAAAATGTAGATTATGAAATCAATTATGATCTTGGTTCATTACGAGTTACTAATCAGGCAGTATTGAGTTCCGGTATTCCTGTCGATATTCAATATGAAACGAATCAAACATTTGGATTGCAGCAACGCAGTTTTATGGGCATGCGTTTCGATTATCTGGCAAGTAAAAAACTTACACTGGGTGCTACTTTGCAGCGACTAAGCGAAAGACCCTTTTTTACAAAACAATCTTATGGTGACGATCCCATCAGAAACTCCATGTACGGTGTGGATATGGATTACAGAAGCGATTGGCCACGATTAACAAAGTGGTTGGACAAATTGCCTTTCTATTCTACCAAAGCTATGTCATCCATTACAGCCTATGCCGAGGCAGCGTATTTAAATCCGGGACACCCCAAGCAAATAAACGGATTAAAAGAAGATAACAAATCAAGAGATAGAGGTGGCCAGGTTTATATTGATGACTTTGAAGGTACCCGTTCCAATATTGATTTGCGGTTTCCATTAATCAGCTGGACACTGGCTAGCATACCACAAGGCAATAATAACATAACGGGAACAGCGCCCTTATTTCCTGAATCAGCTTTGAACAACGACTCAAGCAGTGGATTCAATAGAGCAAAACTTGCCTGGTATAATATTGAACCTGTATTACAGGAAAAAGGAAATAATAATAATCCGCTACGCAATGATTTGAATGAATTATCAAAGCCTGAAACCAGACAGGTTTATCAACGAGAGATTTTTCCAAGAAAAGGTTTGCAGTTAGGTGAAGGTTTACTCACAACCTTTGACATGGCATATTATCCAAAAGACCGTGGCCCTTATAATTTTGAAGCAAGAAATACAAGAATAAACGGAAATGGAAAATTAATCAATCCGCAACAGGCCTGGGGTGGTATGATGCGCAATATTGATCAAACGGATTTTGAATCGGCAAATATTGAGTATATAGAATTTTGGATGCAAGATCCCTTTATAAAAAATACAGCGAATCCGTTAGGCGGACAATTATATTTTAATCTGGGAAATATTTCAGAAGACATATTGAAGGATGGTAAAAGAATGTATGAAAATGGATTGCCAACACCTCCCAACTTCAGTGCACCGGTTGATAATAATACCGTTTGGGGAAGAGTGCCTGCCAATCCATTGCAGGTAACCAATGCTTTTAACAACGATCCGGCCAGCCGACCTTATCAGGATGTAGGATTTGACGGATTGCGTGATGAAGATGAGAAAACTAAATTTTCTCAATACGTCAGTTTGCTGGGCGCAAATTTTGGTACAGGTTCACAAGTATATATCAAAGCACAGGCAGATCCAGCTAACGATAATTTTATTCCTTATCGTGATGAATCTTTTGATCAAAGCGGTCAAGGCATATTACAGCGATATAAAAACATTAATAATCCCAATGGCAACTCACCGGTAGCTTCCGGAAACAGTCAGTTTATAAATGCCTACACGCAATATCCCGATGGTGAAGATTTGAACCGTGATAATACAATGAATGAATCTGAAGAATATTTTCAGTATAAAGTGGACATAAAACCCGGAATGACGGCAACCAATACACAGTACATAACTGATGTAAGAAATGTACCGGTAAATCTTGCAAACGGTCAATCCAGAAATGAAACCTGGTACCTCTTCCGTATTCCCATAAGCGAATACCAGTTGAAAGTAGGCAATATCCCCGATTTCAAATCTATACGGTTTATCAGAATGTTTATGACCGGCTTTCAAGATTCGGTTGTACTACGATTTGGAAAACTGGAACTGGTGCGCAATCAATGGCGGAAATTCAAGAATAAAATAGATACAACCGGGCAGTTTGTCAATCTTCCTACACCCGATCCTGTATCAGTAAACACATTGGCTGTAAATATAGAAGAGAATGACCAACGCCAGCCTATTCCTTATCGTATTCCACCGGGCATAGAAAGACAACAGGCATTGAGCAATAATAATATTGCAATACAGTTGAATGAACAGTCGCTGAGTATGCAGGTATGCGGTTTGCCCCAGGGCGAGTCAAGAGGCGTGTTTAAAAATATGAACTTGGATATGGTACAGTATAAAAAGCTGTCCATGTTTATACATGCAGAATCGGGTAGCGGCACTACCCTTGCTGATGGTGATTTGTATGGAGTAGTAAGAATTGGTAATGATTTTTCCGGCAATTATTATGAAGTAAGAATCCCTTTAAAAATAACACCACCGGGTGCTACCGACTCTGCTGTCATTTGGCCTAAAGAGAATAATCTTGATTTTGAATTACAAGAGTTGGTTTCATTAAAGAAGCGGAGAGATGCACAAGGTTACCCGCCATCTAAATACTATAAAGAAACTTTTGCCAGCGGACGCACACTTGCGATTATTGGTAATCCGAACCTGGGAGAAGTAAGAGGCTTTTTAATGGGTCTAGAAAATGTAACACAGGAATCAGCTTGTGCCGAAGTGTGGTTTAATGAACTTCGGTTGAATGATTTGAATGAACAGGGCGGTTGGGCAGCTATTGGCCGGGTGGATATCAAACTGGCTGATTTAGGTTCATTGACCGTATCCGGCTCAGCAAAAAGTTTTGGATTTGGTTCTATTGAACAAAGAGTAAATGAACGTAGCCGCGAAAACATTTATACGTTTGACGCCACCACATCCATTGAAGCCGGAAAATTGTTGCCTAAAAAATTAGGCATACAAATTCCTATTTATGCAGGCATCAGTAAAACAATCAGCGATCCGCAATACAATCCTTACAAATTAGATGTAAAGCAAAAAGATGTTTTAAAATCTGTTCCATCAGATAAGCGGGATTCTATTCGTAATGAATCACAGGATGTTACCACCATCAAAACCTTCAACATTACAAACATGAAAAAGTTGAAGACCGATGGCAAACGTCCTAAAGTGTGGAGCCTGACCAATTTTGATTTTAATTACTCTTACATACAAACTACCATGCACAATCCGCTTATTGAAAGCGATGAATTGCGCAGAACCCGCGGATCTATTGCATATAGTTATTCACCCAATGTAAAACCATTTGAACCCTTTAGAAAATTAATAAAATCGAAATCACCCTGGTTTGCTTTGATTCGTGATTTCAATATCAACTACGTACCCAATCAGTTTGCATTTAAAGCAGATTTATTCCGTCAGTATGGTTCTACACGACCCAGAAATGTAGGAGGCGGCCCTTATAAAATACCGGAAACCTTCAATAAGTTTTTCACTTTTGACCGCTACTATATTCTACAATGGAATCTTACGAAATCTATTTCTATAGATTATATGGCGGTAAATAATGCACGGGTGGATGAGCCTTTTGGCCGTATTGATACAAAACAGAAAAAGGATTCTATTAGAAAGAATGTATTTAAAGGTGGTCGTAATACGCAATACAATCAAGACCTCACCATACGTTATAATGTGCCCACTCAAAAAATTCCGTTGCTCGATTGGACAACACTTTCTGCAAGCTATAATACAAGGTATAACTGGCTGGCAGCATCCTTGCTTGCAAGAGAGCTTGGAAATACTTTATCCAATACGCAAACCAGAACCATCAACGGCGAGCTGAAGTTTGAAGACCTGTATAATAAATGGCGATTCCTGCGTGCAGTTTATTCTACTGCTCCCAAACAAAGAAACAATCAACAGCAAAACACGGGCAATATCCCCGGTGCAAATGATAAAAAAGAGAAAAATAAAAAGCGCAATAAGGCGGATAATAAAGAAGCCAGTGCCGATACAAAGAATAACAATAGCGGAGATTATATTTTACCCGGGCAGCAGCAAATTGACACCAGCAAAAAAGCGAACGGAAAAAACAGCAAGAAGAAAAAGGAGAAAAAAGTAAAGGAGAAAAAAGTTAGGCCTAAGAAAGATCCCAACTATTTGCCGCAGGTAGGGGCGTTGCCCAAAGCATTCTTCCAACTGCTTACCTCAGTTAAACGTGTTGGCGTTCAGTTTACGGAAGACTTTGGTACCACATTGCCCGGTTATATGGATAGCACCAAATTGTTGGGTTATAATCCAAAAAGCAGCCAGCCCGGTTTTGATTTTATATTCGGCTATCAGCCTGATACAAACTGGATCAATCGTTTTGGAAGTAAAGGTTTGTTGTCAAGAGATTCATTGGTAAGCGAAATGATTCGACAGCGTTATAATCAACGAATTAATTTGACTGCTCAAATTACGCCTTTCAGAGATTTTAATATTGATGTCAATCTGGATAAAACATTTGACAAGCAATATTCAGAATTGTATAAAGATACAACGGGTCACTCGGGTCTTACCCGATTGAGCCCTTATGCATTGGGCAGTTTCAACGTTAGTTATATTGCATTTCAGACCTTGTTTCAAAAATTTGATCCCAACGAAGTGTCTGCAACCTTCAAGCAGTTTGAAGCAAACAGGTTGATTCTTTCGCAAAGGTTAAAAGTATTGAACCCTTATGCTGCAGGCAATGGAACCAATCCGGATGGATACGTAGATGGCTATGGCCGTTATGCACAGGATGTGGTTATCCCTGCATTTATAGCGGCCTATACCAAAAAGGATCCATCTTCCATCAAGTTGGCAAAAAATAATAACCCGAATATTCGTTCTAATCCATTCTCCGGAATTTTGCCAAAACCAAACTGGACAGTGAACTATACAGGGCTTACAAGGATTCCCGGGCTGGATAAAATTTTTACCAATTTCACTTTGCGTCATGGCTATCACAGCACATTTAGCATGAACAGTTTTAATACTGCGTTATTGTTTACTGACAAGTTTCATGTAGGATATCCCGAGTTTAGAGACACCATCACTGGAAATTATATTCCATATTTCTTAGTTCCAAATATTACCATTCAGGAAGCATTTGATCCATTGTTTGCAATTGATATGACTTTCACAAATCAATTGAGCACACGTTTTGAATATAAAAAGAGTCGTACGTTAAGCTTAAGTCTGATAGATTATCAATTAGCAGAGAATCGTTCAACTGAAGTTACATTTGGATTGGACTGGAGGCAAAAAGGAGTTCCTTTGATTAAGAAATTACCATTTATGAAAGGTAAGCTGGATAATGATGTTACTTTCCGTATTGACTTTAGTATGAGAGATGATGCCACGGCCAATAGTAAACTGGATCAGGGTACAGCGTTTGGCACTGCCGGACAAAAAGTAATTCGCATTGCACCTTCAATAGATTATATAGTAAATAACAGAGTGAGTATTAAATTATTCTTTGAGCAGAATAAGAACAAGCCCAAGATTAGTAATTCATTCCCCATCACCAATACCAGGGCAGGCGTGCAGGTACGAATATCGCTTGCGCAGTAGCAAGAATCGTAAAAATGTTTTTATCGCTTTGCTTTTTCAATATAGCAAAGCGATTTTTTTTGGGTTTAATAGAATAATTTGTTTTGAGCACAGAAAATCCCAAAAGCCCCATTGGGGCGCCATTATGGTAGCACCTGTTGGGAAAAGAATAGCATGGAATAGGGAAACAGCCCCATTGGGGCGCCATTATGGTAGCACCGGATTTATTCCGGTGTAAATAAAAGGTGAAGACGATTTTTGAAAGCCCCATCGGGGTGCCATTTTGGTAGATAAAAATTGTCGGGTTGAGGTATGGAATACCATCAATTAGAATTTCTGTTGGGAAAAGAATAACATAGAATAGGGAAACAGCCCCATCGGGGCGCCATTATGGTAGCACCGAATTTAATCCTGTGTAAATAAAGTTGAAGACGATTTTTGAAAGCCCCATCGGGGCGACATTTTGGTAGGTAAAAATTGTCGGGTTG
>JAKIZK010000047.1 GCA_022708055.1 Bacteroidota bacterium | reverse complement strand
TATCAAAGCCTGGCTCCCAACTTACAAAAACAGAATTACAACAGTTTGAAAAACTAACTGAACAGTATGGTGGAAAATTAAGGTATGACATAAATCCAGTAAAGGGTAAAATTTTGAAGCCACACGTTCAAGTAGAAGGCTTGGGAAGTAAAGTAGGTAGTAGACATATTTGGTTAGGTGAATAAGTAAAAGGATTAAGAAATGGAACGTCTTTTATTAATTAAGTTTTTGGAATCTTTTTTCAAATTATTCAAGGCAAGAATTGAAGATTATAAAATCATCGGTGAAAAAATATTTGGAATTGTAGGGTGGATAGATGATGACGAAAGGCAAGATTTTGTATTCAAAGAAAATTTTAGCGAAACAGAACTTTCTAACGTGAAATTGTTGTGTGATTTTATATCTGAAAATAAAATAATTGAAGGAGACAGAATTATTGTTTCTGAAAGTGAATTGATACAAAAATTAAAAAACGAAAAATGGGGAGAGGTGGAAGCAAAAATGGCTATTGATAGCCTTTGTAATTTGGATATAAAAATGATTGATGAAGGAGAGGAAGCGGATTCGTTCTTTGTTCATTTTTGAGAAGAGTATAGAAAGTCGCTAAGGGGGTAAGTAGTTGGGTTTATGGTACATTCAAGACAGAAGCTAAATGGACAGGACAATTATCTAAACGAGGATGGACGGCTGAACAAATTACAGAGGCAGTGACAAAAGGTAAAAGTTTTGATGCGGTTAATATGGTAAACAAAGCCAATTCAGCAACAAGATATGTGCACCCAACTACTGGACAATCTGTAGTTGTTGATAACGTAACAACGGAGCTTCTACACGTAGGAGGTCCTGGATTTAAATATTATGCTCTATGGAAAAGAATATTTATATCCAGTTATTAGAAGAAGGCACTAAAGTATATAGACCAGTACCATCCTTTCAAATAGAAGACAATTTATATGAAGTTGGAGGGTTTGAAATTTATGACCCTGAAGATGAAGTTTGGGAGTTTACGCCAGGTACTTACGTTTTGGTTGTAGAAAAAAACCTTGATGGAGAAAATGTATTAGTAGCAATACAAGAACAAAACACCGAATAGGGGCTTTTGGCTTTACACCTTATGCGGATTAACAATTTTCAATGGTGTTCCAAAATAATGTCACACAATCTTTATGTGTTGTCAAATCTTAAAAACTATTAAAGCACCAGGAATGTAGCCGTACCGAATGTCTTAGTGCCATTCAACACTTTGATATAATATTTTCCTTTTGAAAGACGACCGGTTTTTATTTCTATTATCTTTTTGCCAGATGTTTTTGAAGATTGTATAAGCATAACCTGTGCGCCTTTGCTGTCATATATTATTACAGGCATATTGCTAATTGCATAAGGCGTTTCAATAGACAGGTTTGTATTTGTATTTGAAACAGGATTGGGTTGCAAGGTTATTCTTTCCGCTATTTGTCCTGTGCCGCCTGTACCCGTAGCAAAACATCCACTGCTGATGGTTACATTTGTTGTATCAATATAAACAGCAGTGAAGCTGGCTGCATTGGTATCGATGACTTGACGTATGCGATAGGAAACGATTCCGGGTGTAGGGCTGATTATTGTATTATTGAATTGATAATTTCTGATGGCAAGTACATCGCCGGCCTGTGCAGCTACATCACCCACTTTTGAATAATTGACTTCTCCCGGTACTTTTCTTTCTATTTCATAACGCATGGCAGCTACATCTTTTGATGTCCAGTTGATGGTGGCGTTGCATGAATTTACAGATGAAGTTGATGTAGCAAATTCTGTGAGCAGAATAGAAAATGCAGTTTTCATATTTGGAATACCATAACCAATCCGGTCATCAGGCGAAGTGTATTTACTACCCGATTGCCAGAGAGCAGAACGAATTTTCATATTATTATATTCAGGAAATGCCTGCCATAAAATAGTGCCAAGCCCGGCCATGCTGGGGCAAGCGAAGGAAGTGCCATTTCCCATGCCCACTGTATTGCCCGTAGTTTGTATTAAAGCACTTACACCTACCGATGCCAGATCTGGTTTTATTTGTCCATCACCCGAAGGGCCATAACTGGAAAAACCACCTACTACACCCGTAGCGGTTACAGCTCCAACGGCAATAACACTATCCCCATCAGATGGGGTAACTAAATAATGCCAGGGATTATTTCCTTCATTGCCATTTGAAAGAAAGACCAATATTCCTTTTTTTACTGCAAGGTCAGCACCCTTTGCGGCAATGGTAGTATTGCCATCCATTTGCGCATAAGTATAATTTAAAGAAGCATTGTCAAAAGTGTTATATCCTAATGATGATGAAAGTACATCAGCACCCGAACTGTCAGCTCTTTCCGCACCACACACCCAATTAAATTCCTCAATGGGATATTCGCTGGTATTGTCTTCCGTTTGATAAAGCCAGAAACTTGCTTTGGGTGCCCTGCCTATAAATTGCCCGGGAATATTTGCACTGATAATAGAAAAACAATTCATACCATGACTTCCGTCATTTGCTACATTCGCTTCGCGGGCAACAAAATCCCAAGTGCCTAAAACCCGGTTTTCTGCATTTACACTATCAAATGCTTTTAATGTCAGATAGTTGTTGAATCCATTGTCCAGCATAGCTATCTGCATACCTTGTCCTCTCAATCCGATATTATGCATAAACGCTCCGTTGTGCAATTGGATTTCATTGTATGAATTAGTACCATAGTTATAATAATCAGCTTGTATTCTTTGTGCTGATGGAGCAGGTGGCCTTGTATATTCTTCCTGTTCAAATTTATTTTGGCCAAGAACATTATTATTATTTCTTGAAGCTATTCCATTTACACTTTGTACAAATGGAAATCCATTGATAGTGGTGATGGCCGCAGCATCTGTTGTTTGTATTGTAACGGCATTTTGCCAACGGGATACATTTAATAAGGTAACATTGGAAACGCTTTTTACCTGATTGATATAAGTGGGTGTAACCGGTAAATCGGTACTATCAATTGCTATTCCATAATGTGTTCTTCTGTCAATTGCCCTTTGAGATAAGTAAGCCAGCGGATTGGAAAATGAATATCCACTACCGCCTTTGTTTTTAAATTTTACTATATAACGATTAAGCTGTGAATTTATATTTTCAATAAATAACAATGAAAGCAATGTCAGAAAAAACAGTTTTTTCATGGAGATTCCCATTTTGCCAGCAAAAATAAAAAATTGATAGTTGTTAGTTGTGATCAATCATCCACATCGTAATACCAAAGCCGGTTTTGTAAGGTCCGCCCGAACCGCCTGTATTGGGCTGGTATTCCCACATTTCATATTCACGATACACCATTCCTACACCTTTTGAGTATTTTTCAACCGATCTTGATTTAGATGCGTAAGCAGTAGGCACAGTTATAGGTACATTGAAAACTTCATCGGCCTGCTCAATGGAAATAACATCTGTATAGTTATTGCTTCTGTAAGAGAATGAATTCAAGCCGCCATCAAATCTATAATCCCAGTCGGGCATATTATCATCGTTGCTGAAGCTATACAACTCGCAATATGGCCCGGTAGAGCCGGGGCAGTTGCCTGTGGGTAAAAATTTATTTCCTTTCCAGTTGTAGCCATCACTTACCGGAAGATGCATTTTTATAAACCGTAGATTATTTTCACTTACTTCCGCCTGATCGGGAAGTAAGGTAACGGTGTATGTAAGACTCGCAGGCTGCCAGGCTTGTAGTCCGGCGGAATCTCTGATATAACGGAAAATACGAAAAGCCGGCCGGCCTAAATTATCAGTCACCTGTGCATCTACAACATCTTTTACCTGATAGCGATGAATTTCGGTGTTGCGTCCAAAATTGGTAAACACCATTGAGTCTAATCGGTAAGTAATATACTTGCCATTGATCATTTTGAAATAATCCTGAAGACTGTCGGTGGTATATACTTCTTTCTCATTGCAGGATGCAACGAAAACAGATATACATATTGTAAAGTAAAGGCTGGTTTTAGAAAATAAGTTCATAAGTGGTTTTTCGCTTTTGCTGTTTATTAGTTTTAAGACAATGGTAACGGATGGTTGGCTGCCTAAAACTACAAACAAAAAACGGGGTTTGAAAGCCCCTGAATAAAAACGACCAAAAAAATAGATTATTGTTTGAAAATTATGCTAATAGCTGGAAAAATCATCACTTAAAATCAATAAGACTGCCTCGTTGAATAATACCGCCACCCAGCACATCCTCGCCTTCATAAAAAACAGCGCTTTGTCCGGGTGCAATGCCTTTTGCATTTTCATAAAAGCGAATCTTCATAGCTCCGTTTTCGGGATAAAGATTGGATAGACTGCCGGGATCTTTATATCTGATTTTGGTTACGGCTTCCATGCCTGAAGTAATGGTTTCGTATTTTATCAAATTCAATTTTGAAACCATCATTTCATTTTGTTCCAAATCTGATTCATCACCTAATGTAACGGTATTGGTTTGCGGATTGATATTAGTAACAAAAACGGGGCGACCCAATGCAATATCAAGTCCTTTGCGTTGGCCAATGGTATAAAACGGATAACCCTTATGCTTGCCAAGTATGGTTCCATTACGATCAATAAAATTTCCGCCGGCTACGCGTTCTTCAAGGCCTTGTACTTTTCTTTTTAAAAATCCGCGATAATCATTATCAGGTACAAAACAGATTTCATAGCTCTCACTTTTTTTCGCCAGCTCAGGATAGCCATAATCATGTGCCATTTGCCGGATCTCGGTTTTGCGATAGGGGCCCAGCGGCAGCAAAGTTCTGCTGAGGAGGTCTTGTTGCAATCCCCACAATACATAACTCTGGTCTTTGGTATCGTCAATGGCTTTGCTTACTACAAAACGGCCATTATCATGTTGTCTTATTTTTGCATAATGTCCGGTGGCTATAAAGTCGCACCCAAGGGCATCGGCTCTTTTTAATAATGCCCGCCATTTGATATGAGTGTTGCAAAGTACACAGGGATTGGGCGTGCGGCCGGCCAGATATTCTTCAACAAAATTTTCAATTACAAAATCACCGAATTCATCTCTGATATCGAGAATGAAATGAGAGAAGCCATGCTCAACAGCAGCTTGACGTGCATCGTTAAATGAATCCAGATTGCAGCAACCGGTTTCTTTTTTTCCTCCGCCACTGGCAGCATAGTCCCAGGTTTTCATAGTAATGCCTACTACTTCATAACCTTCATCATGAAGCATGAGTGCGGTTACGGTACTGTCAATACCACCGCTCATGGCCACAAGCACTTTCCCTTTCTTACTCATAAAATAAATAGTAAAGCCTGAACAAAAAAATGAAGCGGCAAAGATACGGGTTTATAAGGAGGTTGAGGTTGAGGTTGAGGATGAGGTTGAGGATGAGATTGAGGATGAGATAGAGGTTGAGGTTGAGATTGAGGATGAATAAAAATTATTTGGTGGAAAGAAAGTTATAATCTTTGAGCAAAGTATCCAGGAAATCGAATGGCGACATATCTCTTTCAATTTTCAAATGTGCTTTAATTTTTTCGGCAGCCGATTCGGCCATGTAATAATCGTTTTTCTTTTTGGATGTTTCCAAAATGGTTTTAATGGCATTGATATCCCGGTCGCTCAGCTTCATTATTTCTGGGAATACCGGAACATAACTTTCGGATACTTCCTGAAAAACAGTTTCTTCTATGTTGCCTCTTTTTCTAATGTCAATAATAATTGTATTGGCCAGCAGGTCGCCAAGTCGTTGCCCTTTTTTGGATGAGATAACCAGTATAACATCCGTAATAAAATAACCCAGCACAACCATAATCAAGAAAGTGGACTCAAGTTTATTGCCCGTTGCACTATAATATTGTCCCATTTGAAATAAAAAGATAAACCATATTTCTCGCACCAGCCATCTTATTAATAACTGACTGATGCTGGCCTTGCCACCATTTTCATTTACCACTTGTATATTCATTACCTTTTTACCTATAGTTTGCCCATTCATGGTTATTTCTAAAAAAGGAAAATAAATGAGAACCGGACCGAAAAGTATTGCGATAGCCAGCCAATTCAGGCTTTGAAATGAATCGCTGTCATAAGGCGTTTGTATGGCAGCCGAATTCAATATCTCGGATGCAATTTTTGTGTAGAAAATAAGAATAATCCAGTCAATAAGCAGGGCAATAAAACGCTTGTAGAATTCGGGGATTTCAAATTCTACTTCTATATTAAAATTGGTTGGAACTTTTATCGTCGGCATTGTTTTTCTTTACCCGCAACAAAATACAGGAATTTTTATCAAATAATTCTGCATGGTCTGAAACATTCAGTTAAAAAAACTATTATTTTACAATCAAATATTTTTTGGTGAGAGAAGCCTTGTTTATTAAAAAGAATAAAGACCGCTGGTTACGCATTCAACACATGCCATCAGACGATCCTGATGAAATGGCTTCTGATTTTGTACAGTTGGTGGATGATCTGGCTTATGCAAAAACATTTTACCCCACAGGTAAAGTAACCGGCTACATCAATGCACAGGCTTCTAATATTTATCTCGATATTTATCATAACAGAAAAGAGGAATCCAATAAGCTGGTCAATTTCTGGAAATATGATTTGCCGCTTACCATTCGAAAGCATTATAAAGTCATTATTTTTTCATTTGCCTTTTTTGCGCTGTTTTATATCATTGGTTTTTTTCTGGCAAAGCATGATGAAGATTTGATGGGGCAAATGCTGGGAGCCGGTGGCGATGGCTATATTGAGGATACAAAGGACAGAATCCGCTCAGGCAATCCTTTTGGAATTTATGAGGGCGGCAGCTCTGTTGCGGTGTGGCTGGGTATCATGGTTAATAATATTTTGGTAGCACTTAGAGATTTTGCTTCCGGTATTGCATTCGGTTTGCCTGCATTATACAATATGGGAAAGTTTGGCGTAATGGTAGGTTCGTTTGATCAGTTGTTTGCTATGCATGGCCTGGGTGGTAGTTTTTGGCTGGTTGTATTTGCACATGGTACATTAGAAATTACCGGATTTGTTTTTATTGGTGCAGCAGGACTTATACTTGGAAAAAGTTTTTTATTTCCGGGAACCATTAAGCGAATTGATGCACTGAAGCAGGGTGCAAAGGATGGTGCAAAAATTATGATTGGTTTATTGCCTGTATTTGCAGTGGCTGCATTTTTTGAAGGGTTTGTAACCCGGCTTTATAATAATGAAGGGCTTACTTTTACGATCAACGGGTACAACTTTCCTTGGTTTACAGCCCTGGTCGTTTTATTATCTACCATTTTTGTTATTGGCTATTTCGTTGTTTATCCATACAGGTTGGGAAAACGATTTGCGGAACAATTAAAAGAAGAGGAGGTGTAAACAGTGTTGATGTTTAAATCCAATTTTTACTTAGGTTTCTTATTTTTCTCTGCATTGCTGATGGCGAGTCAATCGTTATGTGCACAAGATGGAAGCAATACTGATATTGCCGACAGTTTGCCGGAAATTAATAAAAACACGGTTGTTATAGATGATACTACCGAATCTGTGATAGCAGCTCCTCCAAATGAAGTTGACTATAATTATTATTTTAATGATAAAAGCTATTATCATTATGATTCGCCTTATGTGCAACGAAAAGTCACTCCACTATCTATAAAAAAGATGAAAGAAGACGAAGCTTTCTGGTATGCGAAAGGGGTGAAGCAGACATCGGCAAAAAAATCAAATACAAATCATACAGAGACTGACAGCTGGACAGAGCAAAGATGGTTTCAATCTTTATTGTGGATTATTATTATTGGCGTATTTGCGGCAGCAGTTATTTGGTATTTGATGAACAGCGGCATCAGGTTGTTTAGAAAAAAAGATATATCTGCTGTTAATGGAAATGAAACATCACTCAATACCGAAGATATTTTTGCAATCAATTATAATAAAGAATTGGAGAAAGCAGAACTGGCCGGCAATTACAGGTTGGCCATACGTTTGATGTTTTTGAGAATGTTGAAGATTATGGCTGAAAAAAAAATTATCAACTACCAGCAGGATAAAACCAATTTTGATTATCTGATGCAATTGCAGCCAACGGGTTATTATAATGGATTTTTTAAAGTTACCCGTAGCTACGAGTATAGCTGGTATGGCCAGTTTGTTGTACAACCTGCAGCTTACCAAATCGTGAAGAATGATTTTAATCAATTTAATAAAATGATACACTAAGTATTGAATAAATATATTCCATATCTGTTTGGCCTTTTTTTGATGGGCGCTATAGTATTGCTGCTTGCAACCGGCTCATCCAAGCCCAATAAAAAAACACTTGATGAAAGCATTACATTGAATAAGCAAGATAAAATTCCGTATGGCAGTTATGTAGCTTATCAGGATTTAAAATATATTTTTCCTGGGGCAACTATTTCTGAGAATAAGTATGAACCAGGTTACTGGGATTCTTTATCAAAATACGAAGACAAGCAGGCATTGATTATACTCAGTACCCGATTTATTGCCGATGAAACTGAAATGAAAAAACTGGTAACATTTGCAGAAAACGGAAACGATGTTTTTATTGCTTCAGGATATTTTTCATCTATTGCAAAAGAAATGATGAGCTGTGAAATTACCGGCTCTTATAATTCTTTATTGCGGCCGGCCGAATATCTTGATGACAGCCTGCGTCTGAATTTGAATAATTCTTTATTTGGCAACCCAAAACAGTTTAATTATCCCGGCAGAACCAGTAGCAATTATTTTTCTTCGTTTGACAAAGCTTTAACGGAAGTATTGGGGTACAATCAAAATTCTCAACCCAACTTTATAAGGCTACGTGCCGGGCATGGCAATTTCTATGTACATACCGACCCTTTTGCATTTACCAATTATTTTTTATTGTATGGCGATAATGTTGATTACTATGAAAAAGCTCTCTCACTCATCAGGCCTGATGTAAAACGAGTCGTGTGGGATGAATATTATTTGTTGAAAAAAGAGAACCGCAGCCAGGCAAATCGCAATAATAATGAAAGCAAACGAGGTTGGCTTTCTGCACTTATGAATGTACAGAATGCAAATGGCGATAAATCATTTGGAGCTGCCTTTGTGGTGCTTGCTGCCATTTTGTTGTTGTATGTTTTATTGAATATGCGTCGCAAACAACGCTATATCCCAATAGTTAAAAAACCAAGTAATGATTCGCTTGATTTTGTAAAAACGATTGGCAGGTTGTATTTTGATAAAGCCGATCATAAGAATCTATGCAGAAAGATGGCCTCTTTTTTTCTGGATCATGTAAGGAGTAAGTATAAATTGCCCACCGGAAATCTGGACAGCACATTTGTAAATAAGTTATTGGAAAAATCGGGTGCTGAGGCTTACAATACAAATGAGATCATCAGTTTTATCAATAGTTTTGAGTCGGAAACAAATATAAACCCAGCGCAGTTAATTCAATTTTATAATCAGTTAGAAATTTTTTATAACACAACCGGATAAATCATCAGACAGCTACATTGCTGTCGCAAATTGTAATATATGGAAGAGCAAATTTTTCAAGAACGTACCGATTTAACAGAGTTGAGCAATGCCGTTAGTTCAATCCGTAATGAGATTAAGAAAATTATTGTTGGTCAGGATGAAATGGTGAAACTTATCATAACAGCCTTGCTTGCCGATGGCCATGTACTGATAGAAGGTGTACCGGGAGTGGCCAAAACACTTACGGCGAAACTGGTGGCAAAAAGTGTGGATGCAGGTTTCTCCCGCATTCAATTTACGCCAGATCTAATGCCATCCGATGTATTGGGTACGCCTGTTTTTAATCCAAAGGAAGCGGTATTTGAATTTAGAAAAGGCCCCATTTTTAGCAATGTAGTATTAGTGGATGAAATAAACCGTGCACCGGCGAAAACACAATCGGCACTGCTGGAAATTATGGAAGAAAGGCAGGCAACGATTGATGGCAAAACTTATGCAATGGCTTCACCATTTATGGTTTTGGCCACACAAAACCCGGTGGAGCAGGAGGGCACTTATCGATTGCCCGAAGCACAACTGGATCGGTTTCTTTTTAAAATAACCGTTCCTTATCCTTCAGAAGCTGAAGAGGCGAATATGTTATCGCAGTTTCATAGTATGGGAAATCGTTCGGCATTGGAAACGATACAGCCGGTATTGAAGGCAGCACAGGTAATCGCTTTGCGGCAGCAAATTAAAAATCAGATAATAGAAGAAAAACTGTTGCAGTTTATAGCCCGTTTGGTAAGTCAGACAAGAAATCACAAGTCCATTTATCTGGGCGCATCGCCCCGTGCTTCATTGGCGTTGATGAATGCATCAAAAGCAACTGCGGCTATGCAGGGCAGAGATTTTGTAACGCCTGATGATATTCTTTCGGTAGCAACACCGGTGCTGCGTCACCGCATTATTCTTTCGCCTGATAAAGAAATGGAAGGAATAACCGAGGATGAAGTGATAAAGCAAATTGTACATAGCATGGATGTGCCACGTTAGTATTGATATTTTTTAAATTGAGAAAATCATTCTACATAAATAATATTATCTATTACATAGCAGCAGCAGCTGCCGTTGTATTTGTTGCCAGTTATTTTTTGCCACCCTGGTTTCGTATAGGTGTGCTTATATTAATCTTGTTGGGCTTGGCTTTGGTTGTAGATACATTGCTTATTTATAGCATAAAGAATGGAGTAAAAGCCGAAAGATGGTTGCCGGACCGTTTCAGTATGGGCGACGATAATAAAGTAATACTCTTGTTTCAAAATCATTACCATTTCCCTGTAAATATTTCTGTAATTGATGAACTGCCGGTACAGTTTCAGGAAAGAAAATGGCTGCGAAAATTGCGCATGGAAGCCAAAGGCAAATCGATGATTGAGTATAAGCTAAGGCCGGTTACAAGGGGAGAATATGTTTTTCATGATATTAATGTGTATGTGCAGGCTCCTCTGGGTCTTGTAAAGAGGAGATATATTTTTCCTGCTCAGCATACAGTAAAAGTGTATCCATCATTTGTGCAAATGCGCCGCTATCAATTGCTGGCTGTAAGTAACCGCCTGCAAGAAGCCGGCGTAAAAAAAATACGAAGAATAGGGCATAGCCTGGAGTTTGAACAAATAAAAGATTATGTAAGAGGCGATGATTATAGAACCATCAACTGGAAAGCCACGGCACGAAAAGGTAATCTGATGGTCAATAGTTTTACTGATGAAAGAAGCCAGCAGGTCTATTGTCTGATTAATAAAGGCAGGGTAATGAAAATGCCTTTTGATAATCTCACTTTATTGGACCATGCCATTAATGCTTCGCTGGTGCTTTCTAATGTTGCATTGATAAGACAGGATAAAGCAGGGCTTATCACTTTTGAAAAAGAAATTGACACTTTTTTGCCCGCCGATAAGAAGCCGACACAAATGAATCTAATATTAGAATCATTATACCGGCAGCAAACCACATTTCTTGAGCCGGACTTTGAAAAACTTTTCTCAGTTATCAGAAACAGAATTACGAACCGCAGTTTGTTGATTTTGTTTACCAATTTTGAATCGCTGGAGAGTCTTAACAGAGCATTGCCTGCATTAAAAAGAATGGCTCATTATCATTTATTGCTGCTGGTGTTTTTTGAAAATTCGGAATTAAAATCCATCACATCAAAACAAGCTACAACATTAGAAGGTATTTATATTAAAACCATTGCCGAAAAATTTGCGTATGAGAAAAGGCAAATGGTAAAAGAGCTTCATAAGAACGGCATATTGTCAATTCTTACGACTCCTGCAAATCTTACGGTGAATACCATCAATCGCTATCTGGAACTCAAAACCCGTACATCAATTTAAAAGCAAGGAGTACATTTGCCGAATGGAGCAGCCCAAAAACATTTTTGAAGAAGGTCAGGTTTTATTAATTGACAAGCCCTTGCAATGGACTTCGTTTGATGCAGTTAGAAAAATCAGAAATCTAATAAGGATAAAAAAAGTAGGTCATGCAGGCACGCTTGATCCGTTGGCAACAGGTTTGCTCATAGTATGTACTGGTAAGTTTACTAAAAAAATTAATGAGTTCATGGCCCAGGAAAAAGAATACACCGGAACCATAACTTTGGGCGCCGTTACACCAACTTATGATTTGGAAAGCGAGCCGGTGCAGCATAAATCTTTTCAACACATCACCTATGAAATGTTGATGGAAAATACAAAGCCATTTACCGGCGAAATATTTCAGATACCACCGGCACATTCTGCAATAAAGGTTGATGGGAAAAGAGTGTATGAGCTGGCCAGGCAGGGCAAAGAAGTAAAACTGGAGCCCAGAAAAATTACAATTAAGCAATTTGAGATTACACAAGTCGATTTGCCCATTGTGCATTTTAAAGTAGTGTGCTCAACGGGTACTTATATCAGGAGTCTGGCAAATGATTTTGGTGCTGCTTTGGGCTGTGGAGGTTATCTCAGCAGTCTTCGCCGTACACGCATTGGAACATTCAAGGTAGATAATGCTATCTCAATAGCTGACTTTGAAGAAAAAATAAAACTACTTAAAGGATAAATGGATAACTGATTCCTAATTGAAATTGATCGCCGTTTCTCAGTTTATAACCGAACCATTTATTTTGAAGGTTACTGTTTAGTAAATCAGGGCTGGGGTCTTTTACTTTATAAGAATAATCAAAACGAAGGACAAAGAAACCAAAATCAATTCTTAATCCCATGCCTGCACCTACGGCAAGATCTTTAAATAGATTCTTGGCATTGAAAACGGATGCGCTGTCTCGCCCGGTAGCGTGTTTTAAAAACCATACATTTCCAATGTCAGTAAAAGCGGCACCATTTATTTTGGTTCCTGAAATATTGGCAATAGGAAAACGGTATTCCAGATTTCCTTCCAATTGTACATCGCCATAGCGAAAAGGATCTTGTTCAAAACTTTTAATTGAGGAACCCTGTCCCAGTTTGCGCAATTGCCATGCCCGCATACTATTGGGGCCTCCGGCAAAATATTGTTTAAAGAAGGGTAGGCCATTTCTCTTTCTTTCATTTACCGTGCTGTTAAATTCGTAACCCACGCCTCCAAAAATTCGTATGGCGATCGCTGATTTTCTAAAACTGATTTTTCTGGTAAATTCGGCATCTACTTTTATAAACCGGTATAAGTTTGAGTCTAAAAATTTATTGTGCTTTATTAATCCTGCAACAAATCCGGAGGCTTCTGCATTTGCTCTGAAAAAATTTACATTTTTCTTTTTACCGCCTGTTCTCGTATAGCTTACACCGGCCGATGAAATGAAGCCATCTGTAAAAATATAACGCAATGCTGGATTGGTCGTAAACAAAGAAAGCAGCAAAGGTTTTGGTTTCAAATATGAGTATTCTATATTGGGTAACCTGAAAGTCAAAATACTTTTCTTCCAGTTTAGTTCGTAAGCCCAGGATAGATTCAGTGTTACCAGATTGAGTAATTCTCTTCTTTCCGTAGTAGCTGCGTTAAAAGAAAAAATGGTTCTGGCATTTTCTTTCATTTTTTGAGGCATGATTTTTTCAAAAAAAACTGCTTTGGGGAAATAAATAGAATGGCTGAAACTAATCTGTTTGGTTTGTACAAATTTTACATTAGTGAGTTTGTCTTTACCGGTTTCTATACCGAAGCGAAGATTGGAAATGGACTGGTAAGATCGTTTCCATACATTTCTGTTTTGAATTTGTGCATTAATGCTAAAGCCGGCGAGATTGCCGGAAATTACATTTTGATTATAGCTTCCTTCCAGATTAGCAGTAAAAGAATATTTCTGAGCGGGCGTCAGTCGGAAAATAATATCAGCGGAGTCCTGATGTCCTCTCCATATTTTTTCAACCTCAGTCAATCGCCAGGCACCCATACGGTTAAAATGATTGATGGTTTTATTAATGCTGTCAAGGTTGTATAAACTTCCTTGCGACATAAAAATATGCGGCGGAAAAATTCTTGGCTTGAAAAGATTACCTGATTGCCGCACATTAATTCCATTTACAATTGTGTTATGATAATTGGAATCCTGTCCATATTCAGGATAAACGATGATTTCGTGAATATAATATTTTGTAAGCCTGGTGCTGTCGTATCCGGGTTTTAGTCGTATTTCAAGATTGGCCGTGGGGTTTATTCTGCTTTTTTTAATTGAATCAAGCATGGCTATCTGATCAAATGGATCCAATGTAGGATTGAAAATTGCAGGATTTAAGGTATCCCATACACCTTGAAGCATATCTCTTCCAAATCGCATATATCCATTATTCTGATAGAGGCCGGAAAGTCTGTCAAATTCATTGGACACTGTAGCCTTGGCAAAAGGATCACCTTTATGCAAATAGGTGGCATTCATATTTTGCTGCGTTATATGCTGTAGCTCATCATGTTTTAGATTATAAAGTATGGAATCAAGGGTAACTGCTTTTCCGGGTGTTACTTCAAAATGTATGGTGGATTGAAGTTGGTCGGCATTTATGGTATCAATTTTCGTATTATATTTTATATCACTTTTAAAATATCCCAGTGAAACCATGAGTGCTTTCATATAGGTAACAGAACGCTCAGCACTCGCTATATCGTAAACAGGAGGTTTATCAAGTACGGGCCTGTTGAAGCCCCAGTTGGCAATTAGTTTTCTTACGGTTCTTGCTTTCAGGCTGTCATCAAGCTGGTTTTGCAGTTTTGATTTTATGAAATCTACACTGTCTTTTGGTAAATTACCGATTAGGTCGATATTTGTTTCATAAACGAATGGCTTACGGGCAGGATAGTTTTTTACATACACGGTGTTGCATGAAATAAAAATGGAAGTAATCAGTAAAATAATGATTACACAAAAAAGGGAAGAAACATGAAAATTCCGGCCTGATAGCATGATAAAATTTAGAATATGCTTAGTAAAACGAAAGTCAAATATATTCAAAGTTTAGGCCAGAAAAAATTCAGGCAATCGGAAGGTATGTTTTTGGCCGAAGGGCCCAAGCTGGTAACCGAACTTTTGCAGGAAGTACCACAAAAGGTTCAGGAAGTTTATGCAACGGCTGATTGGATAGCAGAAAGCGGTGATTTGCTGAAGCAAGTTAACTGTGTGTCTGTTGACGAAGCGATGCTTGAAAAAATTTCATTACTGTCAACACCCAATAAAGTAGTTGCACTGGTAAAACAATTTGAAGCGGCTGATAACATTGAGTTGAAGAATCAAATTGTACTGGCATTAGATGGTATTCAGGATCCCGGAAATTTGGGCACCATCATCCGAATCGCTGATTGGTTTGGCGTTCATCACATTGTGTGCAGCCACGATACTGCAGAGTTGTACAATCCAAAAGTTGTACAGTCGACCATGGGTAGTATAGCAAGAGTGGGCGTAGTTTATAAAAATCTTGCCGAATGGTTGCCGGCTGCAAAAAATGAGGTTCGTACTTATGCAACTGCTTTAGATGGTATGGATGTAACATCAGATAAAAAAATTAAAGAAGGTGTTATTATAATAGGCAATGAATCAAAAGGTGTGAGCCCGAGATTGCTTGAAATGGCTAATGTAAAATTAACCATCAAAAGAAAAGGAAAGGCAGAGTCGCTCAATGCCGCTGTGGCTGCGG
>JAKIZK010000046.1 GCA_022708055.1 Bacteroidota bacterium | reverse complement strand
TTGCCCATTCTATTTTTTGTCGATAATTTTCAGTGCTGAGTATCTGATAAAATTTTTGGGGTGTACTGCCGCCCGAAAGACAGAAAGAAAAAAAAGATTGCTTCTTCAAAACATCAGCCACATACAGCACAAACCAATCAGCAAGGCTTTTGCTCAATTCATCAATATTCTTTTTTACAATGATTTCCATTTCAATATTTATTTGGCAGGAAGCGTAACCCAATGATGACCGTCTTTTGCTATTAATGCTTCGGCATCTTCGGGCCCCCAGCTACCGGGTGCATAATTTGGAAAATCAACCGGTGGTCTTTTTTGCCATACGTCCAATATGGGTTCTATTATCTGCCAGGCAGCTTCTATTTGGTCGGCTCGCATAAACAAAGTTGGATTTCCTTCTATTACATCCTGCAATAATGTTTCGTAAGCTTCCGGTTCTTGTCCGCCGTTTTCTTTAGCATAGTCAAATATCATATCCACGGGATTTAGTTCCATTTCCGGCCCGGGCTTCTTTGCCTGAAAACGAATTCTGATATCCGTTTTGGGCTGAATGCTAAAAACAAGTCTATTTGCCCTCCAGGTGTCGGCTGCTGCTTGCGGAAATGAATATCGCGGCGATTCTTTAAACTGTACAGTTATTAAAGTAGTTTTTTCGTGCATGGCCTTTCCCGTGCGTACATAGAAAGGTACATTTTCCCAACGCCAGTTGTCCACAAAAAATTTTACTGCAGCAAAGGTTTCAACCGGCGATTGAGGATTTACATTTTTTTCATCATGATATGCTTTCACTTCATTTCCCTGCATCCATCCTCCGGCATATTGTCCTCTCACGGCATATTCATGTACATTTTCTGCTGTTATTTTTCTAAGTGCATGCAGTACATCCACCTTTTTATTTCGTATTTCATTTGCATCAAATGAAACGGGTGGTTCCATAGCTATCATACACAGCAATTGTAAAATATGATTCTGCACCATATCTCGCAATGCGCCCGCCTGCTCGTAATAGCCTCCTCGGTCTTCTACACCTACCGTTTCTGCCACGGTGATTTGTACATGGTCAATATAATTTTTATGCCAGATGGGTTCAAACAGTGCATTGGCAAAACGAAATGCCAGAATATTTTGTACTGTTTCTTTTCCCAGATAATGATCAATGCGGTAAATCTGCTCTTCACTAAAAATATTTGCCAATAACTGATTTAAAGAAGTGGCACTTTGCAAATCATGTCCAAATGGTTTTTCAAAAACAATTCTGGAAGTAGCTATGTCATTACACAGTTTATGAGCTGCCAGTTTTTTTGCAATGTCTGGCGCCAGCTGTGGTGCCACAGATAAATAATAAATCAAATTGGGCTTTTCATTCCACTCTTTAGTTTTTGACACTACCCAGTTGTTGATGTCATTATATGTACTGTCCACCAGCAAGTCCAGCTCGTGATAAGTAACTGCTGCTGCAAAGGATGGCCATTTTTCGGCGATCTTATCCTTGCGGCGAGAAAACTGTTGCACGCCTTCAAGCAACTTACTTCTATACGCATCATCCGAATCAAAATGGGTGCGGCCAACGCCTATGATGACAAATTTTTCAGGGAGAAAATTGTCGATATATAAATTGTAAAGTGCAGGTATGAGTTTACGATTCGTTAAATCGCCACTGCCGCCAAAAATAAAAAGGATTGCTGGTGTATTTTGTTTCTGATCTTTCATTGCAAATATTTTTTTTTACCATTCAGTATGAAAAACGCCTTCGCGGTCGATACGCTGATAGGTGTGTGCGCCAAAAAAATCACGCTGCGCCTGTATCAAATTCACTGGCATTTGCCCACTACAGTAAGCATCAAAATAACCTAATGCACTCATGAGACCTGTTGCAGGTATTTTTGATACCGCTGCCAGCTGAATAATTTTTCTAAGTCCGGGAATTTTCTTTTTTACCAACGAAGCGGTTTTTTTACTCAATAAAATATTGCTCAGTTGTTTGTCCCTTTTAAAAGCAGCAGTAAACAGCTCCAGCAAAGAGGAACGTATGATACAACCACCCCGCCAGATGCTGACCACTGCTTTCAATGGAATATCCATTTGTAAAGTTGTAGAAGCTTTTGCAATCATAGCCAAACCCTGTGCATAGCAAATAATGGTAGCTGAGTATAAAGCATCATGCAGTTGTTGAATGGTTTTTTCTTTCTGCTTCAGCGGTTTGATGATGGGTTTGTACAATGTGTTGGCAATTACTCTTTCATCTTTATATCCCGAAAGATCACGAATTGCCACTGCTATATCAATGGTAGGAACAGAAACCGGTAAATCCATTGCATCCTGCGAAGTCCATTTGCCGGTTCCTTTCGATCCGGCTTTATCCAAAATCATATCTACCAATCTGTTTTTTGTAAGTTCATCATGTTTCAAAAAAATGGAAGCGGTTATTTCCATCAGATAGGATTGCATTTCGCCTTCATTCCATTTTTTAAACACTGAATGTAATTCATCATTGCTGAGCCCTAGTCCACGCTTCATTATGTCATAAGCCTCACTTATCAATTGCATAATGGCATACTCAATTCCATTATGCACCATTTTTACATAATGTCCTGCTGCTGCTTTACCCATATAAGCCACACAGGGTTGATCTCCCGCTTTTGCAGCTACTGCTTCCAAAATGGGTTGTACCGCTTTCCATGCTGCCATATCGCCACCGGGCATCATACTAGGGCCATAGCGAGCACCTGCTTCACCACCACTTACACCCATTCCCATAAAATGAATTTTTTTATCGGCCAGACTATTTATCCGCTTCAATGTATCCGTGTGGTGCGAGTTGCCGCCATCAATAATAATATCGCCGGGTGAAACCAAAGGAAGTAAATCATTGATAACAGCATCTACAATAGGCCCGGCCGGTACCAGCATCATTATTTTACGTGGTGTTTTTAGCTGTTGTACCATTTCGGCAAGTGAAGCAGCCGCCTTTACCTGTGTGCCTTTTGTAGCTTCCGATTCCAATAGTTTACCTTTTATCTCATCTCTGTCGTAGCCAATGGCAGCAAAACCATGATCGGCAATATTGAGCAACAGGTTTCTGCCCATGGTACCCAGCCCTATCATTCCAAAATCAAATGCAATCGTATTCATATCATTTCTATTGAAGCCTCTAAGTTACCTGATAATTGTAAGCGGAAGTTTTCAATCATTCATGTAAATTTGTCTCAATTGTTAATTTATGAGTGAAACTACAACAGCCCCCGTACTTACCTCCAAAGATTTTGCAACCGACCAGGAAGTGCGCTGGTGCCCGGGTTGCGGCGACTATTCTATACTGGCACAAGTACAAAAAGTAATGCCCACCCTTGGGATACCCAGAGAAAACATCGCAATCATTTCCGGTATTGGATGCAGCAGTCGCTTTCCATATTATATGAATACCTACGGTATGCACTCCATTCATGGAAGGGCGACGGCAATTGCATCGGGATTGAAAGCTGCAAGACCCGAGCTGAGTGTGTGGGTAGTAACCGGCGATGGAGATAGCATGAGCATTGGCGGCAATCATCTTATTCATTTGCTGCGTAGAAATTTTGATTTGAATATTCTTTTATTCAATAATCAGATTTATGGATTAACAAAAGGTCAATACTCACCTACTTCCGAAGAAAATAAAATAACCAAGAGTACGCCCATGGGTAGTATTGATCATCCGTTCAATCCGGGGGCACTGGCTTTGGGCGCTGACGCCAGCTTTGTAGCCCGCACAATGGATCGTGATCCTAAACATCTGCAAAGTATGTTGCTGAGAGCAAATCAACATAAAGGCACTTCATTTCTTGAAATCTACCAAAACTGTAACATCTTTAATGATGGTGCCTTTGAAATATTTACAGAAAAAGGCACTAAACCTCAGGAAACTGTTTTTCTGGAACATGGTAAGCCATTGGTATTTGGAGCAGGAAATGATAAAGGAATAAAGTTAGACGGATTTAAACCTGTAGTTGTTGATTTCAACAATGGAGCAAGTGCTGAAGACTGCTGGGTACATGATGAAAAAGATATTTACAAAGCACAGATATTAACCCGCATCTTTGATAATCCAAGTGCCGATGGTCATTTACCACGACCCTTTGGTGTATTTTATCAAAACGACAGAATGTGCTATGAAGATGCAATGGAAATGCAATTACAAGAAGCGAAAGCAAAAAAGCCAGTTGACCTTGACAAATTACTGCGTGGAAATGAAGTGTGGGAAATCAATTAATTTTGAAAACTTATTAACTATAAAGCTCCGCAACAGGAGCTTTTTTTATTTAAAAAGCAATCCACTATAAAATCAGACTTTAAACAAAGAAGTTTGTGCCGGCAATAGCCGAAAACTCATTCTATGATAAGGAGAAACACCAAATGCAGAAATTGCTTGCCGATGCGCTATTGTACCATAACCCTTATTGGCATTCCAATTATATTGAGGATATTGTAGGTGCAGTGTATTCATATATTCGTCTCTATAGGTTTTGGCCAATATACTGGCTGCTGCAATCGAAGTGTAAGTAGCATCTCCTTTAATGATACATTTATGCGGAGTTTTTTTATACGGAACAAAACGGTTTCCGTCAATCAACAATAGCCCTGGCTTCACCTTTAATTTATCTATAGCCAGATGCATTGCCTTAAACGAGGCTTTCAAAATATTGATATTGTCAATTTCTGTATTCTCAATTTTACTTACAGCAAATGCTATAGCTTCTTTTTCAATTATCGCCCTTAACTCATTTCTGTTTTTTTCATTTACCTGTTTAGAATCGTTTAGCAATTCATGATAAAATCCTTTTGGCAAAATAACGGCAGCCGCAAACACCGGCCCGGCCAGGCATCCTCTTCCGGCTTCATCGCAACCGGCTTCCATCAATGCTTTCTGAAAAAAAGGTTTCAGCATATTTGACTGTAAAAATAATATTTTTCACTCCTGATTTACATTTCATCGGGCTTACCTTTGCCACGCTGATGTCAAGTTTAGAAAATAAACGTTCTGCCCGGCCTATTGCTATCTGGCTGCTCATAGGTGTAGCCATGTTGATGATTCAGGTTTTGCTGGGAGGCATTACCCGACTGACCGGTTCGGGATTGTCAATTACCGAGTGGAAACCCATCATGGGTGCTATTCCCCCTTTAAACGATCATGACTGGAATCTGGCTTTTGAAAAATACAAACAAATTGCACAGTTTAAATATCTAAACAGCAATTTTACCCTTGCCGATTTTAAATCCATATTTTTCTGGGAATGGTTTCATCGCTTGTGGGCAAGATTGATTGCGGTTGCCTTTCTAATTCCTTTTATCATTTTTATTTTTCAAAAAAGATTTAAGAAAGAAATGATTAAACCCATGATCATTCTTTTTTTATTAGGCGCATTACAAGGATTGGTGGGGTGGATAATGGTGCAAAGCGGATTGGAAGATTCAGAATTGGTTTATGTAAGCCATTATAAACTCGCCATACATTTTATACTTGCATTGGTGCTGATCGCTTATGCACTTTGGTTTGCTTTAAAGCTTTTGGTGCCGCAAAATCAACTATCACATCAACCCGGGCTCAAAAAATTTACAATATGGCTCATCGTGTTGATGGTCATTCAACTGATTTACGGGGCTTTCATGGCCGGGTTAAAAGCAGCCCCTTTTGCGCCCACCTGGCCCACCATCAATGGTGAATGGTTCCCATCCCCATTACAATCATACAACAATCATATTCATACAGGAATCGGTTTTTTGTTTGATAATCCATTAATGGTACATTTTATACATCGTACACTGGCATATATAATTGCGATTTTAATTTTTGCATGGTGGTGGAAGGCGCAAAAGACAAATGGAACAGCACTTTTACAACGCTCAGTAATATTGCCACTAATGCTTGTACTCATTCAGGTGTCTTTGGGTATTTGGGCTGTTCTTGATTCAATATATCCCAAAAAATTTATTGGCATTGCAGTCGCACATCAATTTATAGCAATGCTATTGTTATTGTCCTTTATTTTTCTGTTATATATTTTGAAAAATAAGCCCATAAAAGTTTAGCAATCTGAAAAGGGTCGAAATTTCTGCTTAATTTTATTGGAATCGCATTTCAATGAAAGTCTGGCTCAAAGGTTTTTATTATTCATTTCCCATTCAGCTGTTGTTTCTACACTTCAGGAAATATCAGTCGCTGCTCATATTCTGGTTTATTCTCTTCAGCACAGTGAATGGTACATTCATGAAAACCTTTGGGGCCGATTCGTTGTTTCTTGCACCCGAATATCTGGGCAATGTAAACTCCATCAGTTCGGCCATTGTAGGAGCCTCCATTGGCATGTTTGTCATGAGTTGGAATATTGGCACGTTTATCTTATTCAGCAGACAGTTTCGGTTTTTGGCAGCTACTACCAATCCCTTTTTAAAATATTGTATCAATAACGCCATTATTCCTTTGCTTTTTATTGTCTTTTATTTTTTTAAGGCTTATGATTTTGATCACAATAAAGAATTGATTCCGGCAAAAGATATTTTATTCCTGCTCGGTGGATTTTTATGTGGGTTTATTTTTATGATTGCAGCATCGTTTTTGTATTTTTTTAGAGCCGACAGAACGATACAACGAAAAATGGTGCCGGTGATGAATAATCCGCAATCCTATATTACACATTTGGCAAATGTAAAAGAAGTGTATCATGGTGTACCGCCTATAACGGTTGAATGGTATTTTGAAACCCCCTTTAAACTTAAAAAAGCAAGAGATGTTTCGCACTACACCGATGCATTTGTTGAATCCATTTTAAAACGGCATCATATTGCTGCCATACTTTCAGTTTTCATTGCATTTATTTTTTTATTAATCATTGGATTTTTGTTGGAGAGTCCGTTTTTTCAACTTCCGGCCGCTGCAGCCATCACCATTTTTTTTGCAATCCTTATTGGTGTTGCCGGCGCTATGGCACATTTTTTACAAGGATGGACGATTCCTGCATTATTGGGCTTTATATTATTGTTGAATGTTTTTTACAAATTTGACTGGATAGACCCACGCAATAAAGCCTATGGCATCAACTATGAAAATAAAGCACAACGCCCTGCCTATACGGTTGAAGGTTTGCGTGCAATATGTACACCCGAGCAGGTAGCTGCCGACAGGCAAAATATGATGGAGATATTAAATGCCTGGAAAAATAAACAGCAAGAAGCTAAACCTTTGCTTGTTTTGATTAATACAAGTGGCGGCGGACATCGCAGCGCCACTTTTACCATGAGTGTATTGCAAAAGCTTGACAGCATAACTAATGGCAGCATTATGAAAAACACATTTCTCATCAATGGTGCTTCCGGCGGTATGATAGGTGCTGCCTATTTCAGAGAACTATATCGGGTCAGACAAAATGGAAAAAAAATTCATTTGCAAGACAAAAAATATATAGACAATATTGCCGGCGATTTATTGAATCCATTATTTACCTCATTTGTAGCAAGAGACTTGATAGGCCCCGCACAAAAATTTAAAGTAGGCGATTATACGTTTGTTAAAGATCGGGGTTATGCATTTGAACACAAGCTGAACGAAAACACAAATGGTATATTGAACAAGCAACTGAAAGACTACGTGGCTGATGAAAAAGCAGCTAATATTCCGCTTATGTTTTTTAATTCGGTAGTAACGAGAGATGGCCGCAAAATGATCATCAGCACTCAGCCGGTAAGATTTATGATGCAAAGCCATAACGATACTACTCATGTACCTGCTGCCGAACCCGATGCAATAGATTTTGCTTCCTTTTTTTCAAAACAGGATCCACAAAATATAAGAATGTTGACCGCCCTGCGCATGAATGCCACTTTCCCGATTGTATTGCCCAATGTATGGTTGCCATCAGTACCTGTAATTGATGTAATGGATGCTGGACTGCGTGATAATTTTGGTCAGGAAACCTCCTTACGTTTTCTTTCTTCCTTTGAAGACTGGATAAAAGAAAATACCCGAGGTGTCTTTATCATTCAGATACGCGACAGAAAAGCTGGCGGTTGGGAAATGCCTTACGATTCCAAAAGCATAAGCGACCATGCCACCAAGCCATTTTTATTGCTGCAACACGATTGGTTCAAAATGATGGAATATTCACAAAACGATATGCTTTCCTATTTTATAACAAACAGTGGTGTGCCGGTTTACAAAACCGTTTTTCAATACGTAACCACCAAAGAACAAAATAAAGCTGCATTAAACTTTCACATTACCAAAAGAGAAGAATATGATATTATTAATTCCATAAAATCGCCCGATAATGAAAAAGGCTTTAAAACGGTGCAACAATTACTTTCAAATACAATATCAATTGACTCGCTGCAGAAACTCGTTCCGCCTATATTCTAATTTGTCTCTCTTGCCAAAAAATGAAAATGCGGGTCTGAATGTCTTAAAAGGTTGTAAAACTCAAGGAAAACCATTCTAAAAACTGAAAATACCTCTTTCCTTTCTTCGTAAATTCTCAAAAATTATTCTTCTTAATTTTGCTGCTCAAACGAAGCGTTATGATAAAAACAGGAAATCCCATTATCAGTATCTATACTGAAATGACACCCAACCCGGAAACCATGAAGTTTGTAGCCAACAAACTTTTATACCCGGGCAAAAGCATTGATTTTCCGGATGCAGAGAGTGCCAAACCTTCGCCGCTGGCAACAGAGTTGTTTGCTTTCCCGTTTATCAAAGCGGTATTTATCGCCAGCAATTTTGTTACACTTACCAAAACGGCAGATACCGACTGGGAAGATGTAATACCTTCCGTACGTCAGTTTTTGAAAGACTATCTGGAAGAAGGTAAAGCAGTAGTAAACGAAGACGAAATTGTAGCCATCAAAAATGAAAGCAGTAATGTCGTGCTTGCCGATGATGATGATGTAGTAAAACGCATAAAAGAATTATTGGAAAACTATGTAAAACCTGCTGTAGAAATGGACGGCGGCGCTATACAATTTAAAAGCTATAATGATGGTGTGGTAAACCTGATGATGCAGGGAAGCTGCAGCGGCTGTCCATCCTCTATGATTACTTTAAAAGCAGGAATAGAAGGTATGATGAAACGTATGATACCCGAAGTAAAAGAAGTAGTGGCAGAAGCTGAATAATCTTTTTTCAAATATTTGTGAAAGCACCTTTCGTCCGGGTGCTTTTTTATTTTGAAGCAGTTAACTTTACGATTATGTCATCATTACTTATTACAATCATTCAAACCCAACTACAATGGGAAGACAAAGCAGCCAATTTGAAAATGCTGGAAGCGAAAATTTTAGGCATAAAAGAAAAAACTGAAATTGTAGTATTGCCTGAAATGTTTAGTACCGGTTTTAGCATGAAGCCTGAAACACTTGCCGAAACAATGGAAGGAGAAACCCTGCAATGGATGAAACAAATTGCATCAAAAAAGAAAATAATTCTTACCGGTAGTTTTATCTGCAAGGAAAATGAAAACTTTTATAACCGGCTGATATGGATATTGCCTACCGGCCAATACGGTATGTACGACAAGCGTCATCTGTTTGCTTTTGCAGGAGAAGACAATCATTATACAGCAGGAAATAAAAGGTTGATAGCTTCAGTAAAAGGCTGGAAAATAAATTTGCAAATATGTTATGATTTAAGATTTCCGGTGTGGGCAAGGCAAAATTCGGGAACAGAAAATGCCGGTCCCGAATATGATGTATTAATATATGTTGCGAACTGGCCCGAAAGAAGAAGCCTTGCATGGAAAACATTATTGCAGGCCAGAGCTATAGAAAACCAATGCTATGTAGTAGGTGTAAACCGGGTGGGCAATGATGGCAACAATATTTACCATAGCGGCGATAGTATGGTCGTGGATCCACTGGGAGAAGTGTTCTACCACCAAAAAGATGCAGAAGCTATTTACACCATCAGTTTAGATAAAGCGCATCTTGAAAATATCAGAGAGAAGCTGCCTTTTTTGAAAGATGCAGATGATTTTAGCTTTCAATAGTTTTTGCTGATGAAACTTCACTCCAACATTTCCAACAACAAAGTACAATAAACGAATATAAAAAAACTCCGATTTGCACTTCCAATCCTATATCGGCCATAAAACTAAATGCAGCCGTTGCATTTACCAGCCACCACGCAAGTTTTTCACTGACTGAAACGAAAAACGGTATCAACATAACAAACGAAAATATGAGCAAACCAACCCAGCCAGTACCGGCTCCATACATCATCCACTCCGATGCTGGCAATATTTTATCGCTGTCTATCATTTGCGGATAGTGCGCCGCATACCATTCGTTGATTTTATTTTTTATATCACCAATACCAACTCCGGTCAATGGATGCTCATTCATGGTTTGCCATCCTGCTTTGATGGAAATAATACGCATCGCATCATTTCCACCGGGTAAATAGTTTGCATTTTTAAAATACTCAAAATCGTATAACATATACTTCACCCGGTTTTTAAAACTGGGTAATGTAAACCAGGCAATAACCGGGAGCAAGAAAAGGACTGCAAGAAAGGGTAATCCATATCGTAAATTATTTTTCTTAAATATCAGATACACACCGACAATCAAAGCACAGAGATAAAATGATAATAAGCCGGTACGTGCTGCCAGCAGGTGCAGGTAAAAAACAAACCATGCAGCTACTACTAAAAACAACCAACGATATTTATCTGTTTTGTTTTTAAAAAATAAAAAAATGGAAAGCAATGCTGACAGGCATACCATCCAGCTAAATCTTACATGATCGTTTTGCAATGGCGTTATTAAACTTTTTGCTTTCAGATAACCATCATTAATTGCATGAGTGTTCTGAGTATAATGAAAGAAACTCCAAACAGAGCCTCCTGCTACCAGCAATAGAAACAGGAAGGAAAGCACATTCCATTGCCTTTTTGAAAAAGAAAAAGAAGATGCAAAAGCCAATGGCAAAAAAAACAAAGGCAGTTTGATGCGAATGATATCCATCCATTGTGCTTTATCGGCACTCCATACTCCTGATAGCAACGGTAGCAGCAACAGCAAGCTCATGCTCCACAACAATGGAGTTTTAAAAAAGCAACGCAGATGTGCTTTGTGTCGATTATGAAAAAATGAAGCTGCAACAAACAATATCATTGCAATTGAAAGTGCTGCTCTTGAAAAATAAAGAGCACAAAGCATAACTATACAGCAAATCCATAATATTGTATTTCTGTATTGCGGCATATTAATTTATAAAGGCAATTTGATTCTAAGTAACTCAAAAATGAGAAAGAATTTCTTAGCAAAAAACAATTGTACAACGTTTGCGCATCTGAAATTGATTCTTGTTTTCAATGTGAAACTCATTAATAATAACTAAAAACCTGTTTAACAATAATTTGCCAAGGAGAATAACCAATTTGTAAATAACATTGCAAAAATATTAAACAAAGGCAATGAAATATTTTTTGTTATTATTCACTCTTGTTATGTTAGCAATTTCTGCAAATTGTCAATTAGACAAGAAGTATTGGCTTTTTGGTGGATCAGGGAATTTTTTTTCTTATAACGATGACTTTACAACCACAGGACAACCGACAGTCTCAGCAAAACTTACGGAAATAAATCTTTCTGCTAATGTGGGGTATTTCATTTTTGACAAATTTGCAGTCGGTCTTCGGCCAGGTATGAAGTCTCTAAAAAGCCGGGGGCTCAATACTGCGAGTGCCGGCCACAAAGAAATTGCACTTTACATAGGCCCTTTTGCAAGATATTAATTCCTAAACAGCGAAAAACCATTCAATATTTTACTAGATGGCTCCTATCAAATAGGTTCTTATTCAACCTTTATTGGAAAAGGATCATTCAAAAGCGCTAACGTAATGGCAGGCCCGGAAATATTTTTCAACACGGCAGTAGGCATGGAATTTTTAGTGGGATACATGCATCAATCTATGTCAATTACTGAAAGTCAGTCTGGGTTTGTCCATAAAAAGGATGGTGTCTTTATGTCAATTGGTTTTCAATTTCATTTAATAAAAGATTAAATCAATTCAATATGAAAAAAATATTATTCTCATTAGCACTTGTATTGCCGAGCATTTTATTGATTGCACAAACCATATCACTTGGGACAGATAACGAATACTGTCCAAATGTTGAGTATGAATTTTCGGTTACGCTTCCCGGTGCTTATTCTTCTATTTCAGCAACTCATATGTTAATAACTCAACAACCTTATGCTTTTAACTCATCCAATACCAGTTTCAAGTTTAAGGCTAAATTTAATGATGTTAATATTAAACAATCGGTGGAAATAAAGTATGGAGCTAATGGAGCAAGTACATTTAAACCAGAATACAAAAAAGTAAAATCCCTTTTTTACTCAAACGATGCTTCCTGCACTATAATTCAACCTAAATTCTCCAGTAACAATGCTCCTGCTACAAGCTTTACAGCTCCTTTGTGTCTGGTTTCAAACTTTGCCATTACCTTCTCAAAAATAAAATGGCATACTGCATTTGAAACTCCTACTTATTGTTTCGGTTCTATTTCCGATTATGAATACTTATTGCCGGCAAATTGGAAACTGGGTAATATTACTTCAAACGGTACCACCTGGTTACAAGGAACAAACGCTGTAACTATTACTTCGGATTTGACATCAGGTAACGGCCAAACAATACTTATACGACCCAAAAATACCTGTGTTTCAAATTCTGCAAATTCGTAAGTGCCTGCACAAATAATTGTTTTAAGACCTGAGCCTGATTTAACCTTTGCTGCTACACAAGCTCCAATTTGCAATGGCGGAAGCAAAACTATCACATTGAATAATATTCCTTCCGGTGCGACAGTTAATTGGGTTGTTTCTTTTCCAAATAATGGTCAACTACAAATAACAGGTTGTTCGGATTGTCCGTCTGTTACATTACAAAATTCGGGTACAGATAATGTTATTGGTACTGTTACAGCTACTGTTCAACATTGCAGTTTTACTTATGTAAAAAATTATAACGTCATTTTAGGATCTCCGCCATATGCCTCCATAACACCAATAACAAACTACTGCCTTGGAGGTAGTGATTGGGAGTTAGTGTTACAGGCAAGTACACCTGACTCCACAGTTACGCAATATTTCTGGAGTCGTGATGGGGTTCCGTCAGGTAGTGGTGCTACATGGTCAACCTACGAGTTTCCCCCATCGTGTATGACTATAGGACTAAAAGCTGAAAATGCCTGTGGATTGAGCCCAGAAGGAACACAGCAGTTTTGTCCTCCATGTTCTTTTCGTATGGTCATTGCACCCAACCCGGTAAAAGGGCAATTAAATATAATTCTGGAAAAAAAGTTTATTTCCAAAGAAAACGTTCAGAAAAGCAAAATTATATTCCGTTTAACCAAAGTAGGCGATTTGCAACCCATTCGTCAATGGACATATAATATTATTCAGAGTAACTATTCAATGAACTTAAGCAATCTAAAACAAGGGATATATAATTTACAAATGATTATTGGTAATGAACAGGAATCAAAACAGATTGTAGTTGTTGAATAGATAAAAGTATGCAATAGACTTATACAGTATAAAATTCTAAATGGGCTGAAGATTTACACTTCAGCCCGATTTTTTTATTCATAATACTCCAAACTATTGATTGTAGATTTGTATTAACAAAATTATCTCACTGCATATCTTTGTTACAAGAATGAAATGCTAAATTTTATTTTTGCTTTTTTATGTAACTCTAAAAATCATCGTTTTCGCTAAATAAATAATCAATGAACTGGCAGGAGTTGCTTTTACAAATTCAGCAGGGCGATACCAAATCGCTGGCACGAGCTATTTCATTAGTTGAAAACGAATATGAAGGTTACGAAACTATTTTACAACTACTACCCGCATCAGCTACAAAAATTATCGGCATTACCGGACCACCCGGTGCAGGTAAAAGCACTTTGGTAGATTCTTTAATCGGTTTTTTGACTGAGGCAGGTAAAAAAGTTGCGGTGTTATGTGTAGATCCATCATCGCCATTTAACTTGGGTGCCGTACTGGGCGATCGTATTCGCATGAGCGACTGGTACACACATCCGCAGGTCTTTATTCGCTCCTTAGCTACAAGAGGATCCATGGGCGGCCTGCATCCCAAGATTATTGAAATAACAGATTTATTAAAAGCAGCCCACTTTGATCACATCATCGTTGAAACCGTAGGTGTGGGTCAAAGTGAAATTGAAATTGCCGGATTGGCTGATGTAACTGTAGTAGTAGTAGTACCCGAGGCTGGAGATGAAGTACAAACTATGAAAGCCGGATTGATGGAAATTGCGGATGTATTTGTAGTCAACAAATCAGACAGACCCGATGCAGATGTATTTGTAAAAAATCTGAGGCAAATGCTGGCACCTGCTTTTAGCAAACATTATCATGAAGTGCCGGTGGTAAAAACAGTGGCTTCACAAAAAGAAGGAATTACGGAACTCGCTACAATCATTCAGCGGCTTTTGCAGAAAGCTCATATCAATGATCGTACTTTCTGGCTGCTGGCCGAAAAAGCTTTTTACCTGATAGAACAAAAAAGAATGAAGGATATTGATAAATCCAATTTAAAGAAAGAAATTGAAGCGGCTTATCAAAGAGGAAATTTTAACTTGTATCAATTTATATCAACGAAAATCTGAATATGGAAACAATTCTTAATAAAGACCTACCGCATATTGCATACCATGAGCCGGCAGGCATCACTGTTGAGCCGGGGAAAGTTTACTCCTGGTGCAGTTGTGGGCTTACGGCCAAAACTCCCTTTTGCGATGGCTCGCATAAACGTATAGAAGGTATGCCTTTTAAAAGCATTAAAGTAAAGTTTGAAAAGGAAGAAGAAATCTGGTTTTGCCAGTGCAAGCAAACTAAAACACCACCTTTTTGCGACGGCAGTCATAAAAAATTGAAGTGAGAAAATGAAAAAGAAAATTTATTAATCTGCTTTATTTCCCTTCCACCAACGATAACCCACATAGCCTACAATTGCAAATGGAATAAAAGCAAGATATAATATGCCGGTATTCATTCCCTTGGCAGGGCCTTCGCCTAATTGTTGAGCGGTTTTAGTACAAATGCTGCATTGTGCATTTGCGTTATAATCAAAACAGGAAATGCAGATAGCGATTAATAAAATGATAAGCCCCTTTTTCATCTCTGCTATGTTTGTTGCAAAGTTAACTCTTTATCGTTTTGAAGAAATCAGATTTTGGGCAATTTCAAAAAAACGACTTCCCCATTTATTCCAGTTCATTTCCATTTCAAAATAATTGCGGGCAGCCAATTTCAAAGATTTTTGTTTGTCAGCACTATTTAATATTGATACAATAAGATCCGCATAATCAGTAATGGTAGCACTTAATGGCAATGTAAATCCGGTAACACCATCTTGTACACAATCACCTATTCCGCCGGTATTGGTAGTAATTGAAGGTATTCCATAAGCTGCTGCTTCGCTATAAACGATTCCCGCACATTCAGCTCTTGTTGGTAATACTAAAAAATCGGTCTGCAGTAATATTTCATGCAAGCGATGGAAGTCTTCCTTTTTATTTTTATTGAGGAAGGGAATATTTGTAATATTTTTTTCATCCGATAATTGGTGTGGAGGTACACAGCCTATAATATGTAAATGCACAG
>JAKIZK010000045.1 GCA_022708055.1 Bacteroidota bacterium | reverse complement strand
TTGTAATAAGTTCATTAAGATCAGAGTCAATTTCACGTTCATTCATTTGTAAATTGGTATTATAGGCTTTGAATACTAATGAATTCTCATATCTATCAGGTTTTCCTAAACTATTAATATTAAAATATTCTTCAATTGTTTTTTCATTTGTGATATTCCATTTTCTGTCAGGTTTGTTAGTTTCGCTAACTCCATAAGCCAAAATCAGCAAATCTTTCTCTTTATAATATAGGTATACAGGGTAAATACCATTTTGCACATTGTTATCTTCATTTAAAAATGCAATCCAAGGTACTCTCGCTTGATTGCCCTTGCCGAAACTAATTTTTACTGAAAGCCCTTTAAAATTGTTCAAGTATCCCATTGTTCCAAGAGCAGTTGTCTTTGACTGGTCTAAGAATTTTTTTAACTCTTGATAATAACTCATTTTGTTAGTTGATTTAAAAATAGCATCAATATCTTCTTCGGCTACTTTCTGAATTGTATTTCTATAACCTCCAAACCCTTCCAGGTCAAACGGTTCAAACCTTTTGTCCCAATTTATTTTGAGTATTCTTCCGTCTCCTTTATTTTCGGAAACCGTTCCAGTTGCTTTTATTCTTAATATACTTTTCCTATCTTTTGTGGCATACGATGATTTTATTGCAACCTTATCACCGACATTTACGCTTTTCACAGTATCGATAAATCTATCTTCATTACTATTTTCCCAAATTCCATTTTCAATAAACCTTTCGGTCTGATCTGGATCGTCTTCAGATCCATACCAAGCTGCCCCAAGTAAATAATATGCAATAGATTTTTTTTGAATGACAAATCCATTTTCCTCAAGCAATCTGAAACATTCGGTTTCTAAACCCCCAGAAAATGTATTTCTATTTAGCTCATGTCCATTTGCAAATATGTTTGCATAAGATACAACAACTTTTGGAGGATAACTTTTGTTGTTATAAATGACATCATAATATTGTGATGCGCCATCGTTGGGTATTCCTTCTTTATCAATTTTTTCAATTGCCTTTTGCAGGTGTTCTTTGTGTATATTCTTGGGAATTGCCATGCACAATTATTTTCTTTTATTGATTTAAGTAAATTAATTTACTTGATAGTTATCTATCATACAACTTATACCTAAGCCCATTTGAAAACAGAAATTTTCTTATCAATATTTCCGGTCTGGTATTAGCACATTTTATTTGGCTCATATTGTAACTTCTTGTCTTTTTGTTGTGCACATCAGCCATGTAGCGAAGTTAATTAAAACAACGAGAGTTTGCAACCAATTGATATTAGTCAATAGGTGTATTTGAATGTGGTGCAGCTTATTGTGATGTGCTTGAGAATTGAGATGAATTATTTTGAGAATACTATTATTAAAATTATTTTAAATCCCCCCCCCTCAAATCAACCCCTTCTCATAAGCCAGTGCCAGTGCTTGTGCTTTGCTGTTTACATGTAGTTTGGCGTAGATGTTGAGTACGTGTTTTTTTGCAGTGTTGGGGCTTATCTGCAATTCGTTTCCAATTTCTTTGTACAACATTCCTTTTACCAGCAGCTTTAGTATTTCCTGCTCTCTGTCAGTAAGGTTAAAGGGTGTTTTCTCTTTTTCTTCAGATTTTTTTTGCGATAGTTCAACGGAGTTGTTTTGTACTAATTGCAGCATTTTATAGGCAATGCCGGGAGAAATAGGGCCTACACCTGTTTCATACATTTGGGTTATTACTTCCGCAATATTTTCTGCACTTTCATCTTTTAATAAATAACCGAATGCGCCGGCTTTTATGGCTTTAAATATTCTTTCTTCATCATCAAAAATGGTGAGCATTACATATTTTACTGTAGGATACAGGTAAGAGCCGGCAGCTACTGCATCTATACCATCCATCTCGGGCATTTCTAAATCCATCAACACAACCTCGGGAGTTTTATCGGGCGATAAATTTTTCATCTGCTCCAGAAAATCTTTCCCATTTTCGGCGGTAAGCGTAACCCTTATTTGTGGGTGGTGAAGTAATTTGTCTTTTATAATAAGACGATTACTTGCTTTGTCATCTACTATGGCAACTTGAATAGGCATATATTAAATAGTTAAGTTGATGTTGGTTCCTTTATTGGTAATGGAGATGCAAGTCAGTTCAATTTCGGAAACAGCAGCCCGTTGTTTCATATTGGCAAGTCCGTTTCCGGCCGATGTTTCTTTCTGATGTTCATAGTCAAATCCATTTCCATTATCTGTAATCAGTATTTTCCATCTCTGATCTTCCGACATTTCAGAGGCAATTTTGATTTCTTTGGATTGTGCATGTTTGATGCTGTTGGCAATAGCTTCCTGCACTATTCTTACAATATTGAGTGCTTTGGAATAGTTGTAGAAAACATTGGAAGGGGCATCGCCTTCAATCTTAAATTCTATATGACGGTAGTATCTGGTAAGCGGCTGTACAAAATTGCGAATGCGTACCAGGCAATCTGCTGCGGAATAGCTTTCTTTTTTTAAAGCCCAAACGGTTTCCCGAAGTGAAGTGATGATATCTTTGGATGCAAATTTGAGGTCACTGATGATGGTTGTCCCTTTTTCAGTGGTCTTTTCTTTTTCTAATAGTTCGGTATTATAAAGCACTGCATTGGCATATACGCCCAGGCTGTCGTGCAAGTCGCGGGAGATACGTTCTCTTTCTTCCTTTAACCGTCGTTCATTTTCTAATATCTGTAATTTTTTTTCATACTTCCGTTTATTCTTTTGATTAATAAATATCCCTACAGTGGATAATATAAGAATACCAATGCCCGATAAAAACCACCAGGTTTTCCAGAAAGGCGGACGAATGATAATGGACAATTCCTTCATCGGTATTGCATCATTATCAAACGATCGAGCTGCGTATAATTGCAAAGTATATTTCCCGGGTTGCAGGCTATAACGTATGGTTTGTAATGAAGTAGCAAAAATCCATTCTTTATCTACACCCTTCATTTTATATTGATAGAGATATTGATCCGGAATGAGACCACCCATGGCAATAAAATCAACAGCGATTGAGTTTTTGGAATAAGGCAATACAATTCTATCTATATTCCATGTGGCCGTATCTTTTATGGCTGCTTCGTTATTGGCCAAAACCCGGGTGATTAATAAATTAATATTTTCTTTACTGGCAGAAATTGCATCCGGATAAAAACTACTTACACCATTGACGCCGCCAAAATATAGTTCGCCATCTGGAGTCTGTGTAGATACATTGGTATTAAATTCATTCTCCTGAATGCCGTCTTCTTTTTTGAGTTGCTCCAGTACTTTCCCGTCTTTAAATTTAAAAATACCTTTGTTGGTACTGCACCATAGATAACCGCTTTTGTCAAATTCCATGGAGTAAATACAATCATCGGGCAGCCCGGTTTCTTTTGTAAAATGAGATAGTATTTTTCCTGTGGAGTCGATAATGTAAATACCATTATTGGACCCCATATATATTTTTTTGTCTTTATCCAATGTAAAACACCTTACATTTCCTGTGTTTTTAAATGGTATTTTTTTGATGGTGTTGAAATGTTCTGCATTCAAAAAAACCAACTCATCGTTATTGTGTGTGATAATATAGGGGTAGAAGTAAACGCCGCTCATGGTGTAAGACATTGCTATATTATACATACTTACAGAAAGGGGTGAAAACGTTATTCTGAAAATTTTTGTTTCTGTTTGTACTAATGCGCCTTGCGCATCTTGTTTTAATATTTTGGAAAAATAGCTGGTGCCTGAATAAGCTATGGTTGACTGATTACTAATGAAGATTCTCTTTTTAATATTTAAATCTGCATCCAATTCAAAAACAGTTTTCAGGCCATTGCCAAATGCCAGATAGCTACCTGATGGAGTTTTTAATAATACATTGATGGTGGCAATATTGCCGTATTGGTCTGTTATTTTAACTTGTTTGATAAAATGTTGTAAGGTGTCATAAACCAATATGCCCGAACCAATGGCTCCTGCCAATACTTGGTTGTTTTTTTTATCAGCCAATACCGCTAAGCAGAAATTTCTATCGGCTACTCCGTTATTGTAAAATCTTATTGGATAATTATTACTAATAATTTTTCTGATACCGCCCGAAATGGTTTGCAAATAAATATTGCCAAAATTGTCTTTGCGAACTTTTGTTAATGCATGCTCACCGCCAAACGGCTGATTTTTGAAATTTACTATTTCCGCTTCCGGCTTTAAGGTAACTGCATTTACCTTATAGACTCTATTGTTGACGGTTATAAATCGTTGCCCGTTCCAGTCAAAAATATTTAACCGACCTACTTCATTTTTATCAATCAGGTTATTGATCACCATTTTGATATTGTATGTTTTAAAATTATAAACCTCAATGGCAGTTGCTGTGCCTTTGTATTTATAAAAAAGTACTTCGTCTTCATTTTTTTGATAAAGAAAAAAGGAGGAAATTCCATTTAGCTCCGGCGATTGACCAATAATCTTTTTATTTTTTAAATCCCACTGATAAATAATATTATCACACAAAATGGATATTTTATGGTTGAAAATAGGGATAGATACATTTAAAGCAGGCGCATTTTTTTTAGCTAATTTGTTTAACCCTGTTTGAGTAGTTTGAACAATGGAAAAGTTGGATAGCGTTAGTGAGTAAATGTCCATATCCTTTGTAAGGAAATAAATAAATCCTTCATCTTCGCCAATAATTTGAGCTGGTTGTATATTTTCTGTAGGGTAAGTGTAAGTCTGAATAAATCGATTGCTTTCGGCATCATATCTGCTGATACCTTTTGAATGGCTAATGATTAATTCATTTGTACTGGTTTTGAAAAATCTACATAATTTATTATCGGGTAATCCGGGTTGTATAGGTATTAGTTTAAAGGTAGCTCCATCAAATCTTTGAATGCCATTTGGATAGCTAATCCAACAAAAGTTGTATTTATCAAATTCAACATCGACGATTGTACTTTGTAGCAGTCCTTCGTTTACATTATAACTAACAGAATTATATCGAATCATAGATTGTGCAAAAGCTGATATATTTTGACACAACAAAATGATGATTGCAATATAAAAAACCGGTTTTTTCAGTATTCTTTTTTTTATTGGGTCAAATTACGAAAACAGTTGCTTATTTCTATCTAATCCAAATGGATTATAGGTAAAGATTTTGGTTTGAAGTTTATTTACAGTGTCTATTTCACTATCCTTTTCAAACCTTCTTTAATTCAGTATCAAAACATTATTGGATTTGTGTTATGTATTTCAATACTAAATACAGATTGAAACAATATGAAGAAAGGGATTTTAAAAATACATGAAGCTATATTAACTAACTGATATGAAAAGACTTTTATTCTTGCTATCACTTTTGATTTCTTATTCTGTAAGCTTTTCTCAAAGTGAATCAGAACCTAATAACAGTTTTGCAACAGCAAGTATTTTTCCAACCTTTCAGGATTACTCGGCCAGCGTGGGCGGCGGTGATGCAATTGACTATCATAGCGTAAACTTTACAAATAATGGCGGTTTCTATTTGTTGGTAGAAGCAACTAATAATAGCGGTAACGATGCATACCTTGAAATGAAAATGTACGATGGCAGAGAGGCAGCAGGGGAGTTGCTTACAAGAACTATCGGTAATAATCTGAATGTACCAGATGGCGAAACTGTATATGATACCATTTATGTATGCGCCAAAGCGGCAGATAATTATTATCTCAGTTTTACTACTAATGAAAGTTTTGATTATATACTTAAATGGTATGGGGTTTCAACTTATTCCTCCGATGAGCCTAATAATACCAGTAGCAACGCAATACCTTTTGCTATGCATACCGATATGTCGGCCTCTATCAGATATGAGTTTAGAGGAGGGGTAAATGATACTGAAGACTGGTTTCAATCCTTGCCCTTTCCTGCAGGTGATTATAGTAATATGAAGTTGAACATACAGGCCACACATGCTAAATGTAGCGGAAGCCCGGCCAATATTACTTATATGGTTTTCAAATATCCCGATTTAGCTAACCCAATTGCGCAAGGGTTTGTAGGTAATCAACCCAATGTGCCGCCCAATTATGTAATGACTTCTGAAATATCTTTAAGCAGTTTTGCTGAGAACGATCAGTTTTATATAAGACTCATATCTACAGGTCCTTTTGGATATACATTGAGATATTCTGATATGGGGCCATTTTACGATCCCGAGGATAATTGCTGTACCTGGAATGCGGTTGAATTAAATGCTGACTCCGCAGTGAATGGAAACATTGGTGAATATGATTTTATTAACGACTATTTTATTGATGAGTATGACATGTATCGTTTGATATTGCCACATGCCGGTACCGTTAAATTATTTACCTATGGCGAAATAGCCAGTTATGGCAGCTATGAAGATGCCGAAATAAAATTTGATATACTGGATAAATACGGAAACGATCTGCAAACATATAATACGCTGATTGGGTTTCCGGGATATCCCGGGTACGGGTCGCAAAAATTTGATACGCTGAAGTTCAGAGCATTTGAAGCAGATACATTTTATTTGAGACTTTATCCTTATGATAATACTGGCACTTACCCCCTTATCAATTATAATTTCCGTTATCAGTTTATGGATAGTACGGGGTCTGATATAGAACCCAATAATGACACGACCACTGCCATTTTAATGACACAGGGGCAGGTAAAAAAGGGGCATATAAATTTCAAAGGAATAAACGGGGAAGAAGATGGAGTCGATTTTTATAAAGCAATATTACCACAAGATGGAAAAGTAAGAGTATTTATTAAAGCAAAATACAGAGGCGATAATAATGCAGGAGATGTCATAATTGGTCATCCTGACTCTACAGGTAATAGCCCTAATATTTATGGTTTTGAGGCCTTACGCATAAGATATTATAACGGTAATATCAGCCAATATGTTCCGCCATTGGATTTTATTGGTTTCCCACCAGATACGTTATTTATTGATACAGTAAATCTTTGTCCGACGAGTGCCGGAATGGCTTATTTTGAAATCAGCTCTGATTATCCTTATGAATATGAATTTTCTTATGAGCTATATGATACTATTTCATGGGTAAAAGACCAGGAGCCAAACAATTATTTTAATGAAGCGATCCGCATCAATCCGGGCGAAATAAAAACCGGACGGGTTCGCCATTATGAAGATCGATACAAGATTGGATATAATACATACAATGATGTTAATGATTATTACAAAGCAATGCTTCCTCAAAATGGTAAACTAAAAATATTTGTAGAAGCTACCAATGCTTCCTGCGAAACAGCTAATAGCTTACAGTTTTACGCATATAAAACGGATGTAGGCCCTGATTTTTTGAATAGAAAGATAGGAGGGCAGAACACAGTACCGCCCGGTGTTACAATCTATGATACCATTATTCCATGTTTTATTACAGAAGACTCGCTTTATTTTGTATTTAATTCTACATCAAGCCCTATCCGTTATAAATTCAGATATGAGCTGGATGTTGTTGATACTACCGATATAGAACCCAATAACAGCTTTGCGCAATCAACAAGAATTGGAAGTGGTCAAAACCGCACCCAATTTTTAGGATTAAAGTATAGTGGCCAGGCTGATGTAGATGATTATTTTAAAATGGTAGTGCCCGGGCCCGATACACTGCGACTGCATTGGCGGGCTACCAATATCAGTTGTGATGATAGCCGCAAGTTCATGATAGTTGGGTATAATAAAAATCCTAACCAGATTTTCTATAAAGGATATGTATCCAATGGATGGGGTACAGTAGATGCAGGAGAAACAGTAGCTGACAGCATAAAGGTATTTATTGCAGCTATGGATACTGTTTATATCCGATTTAGTGGAGATGGTATTTTTAATTATGATTTTCAAACCGACCTTGTTAAGCCATCAAACTGGTTTAGTATTATTGGTGACTCTACAGCTTGCGAAGGCTCCATATTTACTTATCGGGTTGCTAATTTTATTGATAGTAATGTAACTTTCCACTGGAGTCTGCCATTGGGTGGCGGCAATTTAAGTTTTGTGGATAGTGTGGCTACAGTAGAATGGACACAAAATGGAAACAGACGTATAGAACTTTATGTTTCAAATGCTGTTGGGTCTTCAACCCCAAGATCTTTAAACGTGGTTGTAAATGGCGAGTTCCCTACACAAACGCCTGTTGCGTATAATTTTGCACGTACACTCAGCACCAATTCTTTGCCACCCGGAGCGCATTGCCAATGGTATAAAAATGATACACTGATAACCGGCGCTATTGATTCAATTTATTATGCTGCTGATGCAGGAAGTTTTACCGTTAAGTTTGTAAACGACTGTGGCCCCGGCCCTGCATCTAATGCTATTGTTTTTCCTAATCCGGCTTTATCTCAAACCATATCCTTCCCACATACTGATACGATTACCATGTCGCCTACAGCGAGAGTGAAATTGCTGGCTACTGCCAGCTCAGGCTTGCCGATTCAATATCAAAAGATAAGCGGCCCGGGTAATATTATCAACGATTCGTTATTTGTAACAGGAGTGGGTACAATTATCGTTAAGGCCAGTCAGGCCGGCGATGATGTGTACAGTGCCGCTGCGTCAGTTTATGATACGATTATTGTGAAGAAAGGCAATCAGTTTATCACATTTGATTCATTATCTAATAAACTTTTTGATGACCCTGATTTTATTTTACCTGGAACTACTTCATCGGGTCTGAGTATAACTTATACTATTATTAACGGTGCTCAGGCAGCACAGGTTCACTACTTAAGTGGCGGAGTGTCCGAAATAATAATCAAAGGAGTAGGAACTGTTACCGTAAGAGCATCACAAAATGGTAATGTAAACTATAATGCTGCTTCTCCGGTTGAAAGAACTTTCTGTATTGGCATTAGAACCCTCAGTGCAATAACGGGAGACGCCAATCCCTGTCTGGCTACATATCAATACCGCACACAAAAAGTACCCGGGGCTAATTATGTGTGGACCTTAAGTAGTGGTGGTATATTAACATCCAATAAGGATACAGCCTGGGTACAATGGCAAACACCCGGAACACATACAATTTCTGTAAAAGCCAATAGCCCATGTGATACGGTTTATACCAATTTGCAAACTTTCTATATTACAACTTCTAATAACCAGCCGGGCATTGTATCAGGTATGTTGCCTGCCGACCATGCCATAGATCAACAGTTGCCATTATTATTATCATGGACACCAAGTGCCAATACAGTTTCTTATGATTTATTTGTTTGGGACTCTGCAGCACCCCAGCCGGCATTACCATTTGTTTCAAACATTACAGCCTTTAGTTATAGTTTACCATTAAACGCTCCTTTACCATATAATACTACTTACAAATGGAGAGTAGTATCAAAAAATCCCTGCTCACAAACAGCAGGACCCATTCAACATTTCAGATTAATTCCATTGCCTGATTTAATGGTGAGTGATGTTACAGCACCTGCTTCAGTTGTGTCGGGGCAAACTGTAACCATAAGTTGGAAAATAACGAATGTGGGTCCGGGTAGTACGTTACCCGGTGCTACCTGGTATGATGGGGTTTATTTTGCATTGGATACCGTTCCTTTTGTAAGTTTTCGTGGCTCACCAAATTGGAATCCTAGTTCCTGGAGTTCTTTGACTGCCAACGGCAGGCCCTTATTGCTTGGCAAGAAAATCAGACCTTCGTCACTTTCGCCGGGTCAGTTTTATACCAATTCAATTGATTTTACATTACCGCAAGCCTATAATTTTCCGGTTTATATATATGTGATTACTGACAATGAGCATCCAAATTGGAAGATACTTCAGGTAACTGTCGCTAATGATACTGCAAGAAAGGCTACGCCCATGAATATTACCATGGCACCTGTGCCTGATTTAAGAGTAGATTCTGTATTTACTGCCGGCAGCACTTTCTCGGGCAATACGGTGAATGTAACTTACAAAGTGAAAAACTATGGAGTGCAAACACCTCCGGGTGGTCAATGGGTTGATTCCTTCTTTATTTCTCAAAACCCTTTGTTCAACAGAAATGAAGCAATAGCGCTGAATTTTCCAAAGTTTAATGATTCGTATTATCCAAATGCATATCCTGCAACAACTTCGCATACCAATCAGCTATTACAAGATTCAACAGTAATAAAATCAGCACAGGTGGTTATCCCCAATGAAATTTTTGGAACCTGGTTTATTTATGTAAAAACAAATGCAAAAACGACTGCACCTAAAATTTATGAAGGCTCTTTTGGCGACAATAATGTAAATAAAGCACAGATAGAAGTATATCTGACTGCTACACCAAAATTAACCGTGAGCAGCTTAACGGTTCCTATTACAACAGCCAGCACCACACAGCCAATAGGTGCAAGCTGGAATATAAAAAATGAAGGCTTCAAAGATAATATTGAGCGAAACAGGGGACATTATATTACAAACAGTACCTGCCCGGTTCCTTGTCCTCCGGGTTCCGGACAAGGTGCTGTTTGTTTTGCTCCTTCAGTGATTAAAGACAGTATCGTTTTTGGTAGCAGCTATTGGGTGGACAGGGTTTACCTTAGTACTGACTCCGGCGGTTTGAATATTAATAACGCTTTTCTGGTAAATGAAACAAAACATGGTGTGGAGCATTCTGGATTTTATGCTGATCCATTCCCCAACTATATAAGTTGCCCTGCATTGGTTACAAACCATGTAAATGTGTCCAATGTTATTAATGGAGGCGCTAATTATCCAAAATCTGCCGGATTTAATATTCCGGATTCATTACAACCCGGTAACTATTACGTATATGTTTATACCAATCCTACAAAATCGGTATTTGAATATCCGGGTACACCGCAAATCAAAAGAAGTAATTTGCCAATTTCCATCCAAAGACCGGATGTAGTTGTATCATCAATAAATACACCTGCTACTGCTTTTGGTGCACAGACAATTAATATAAATTATAGTGTGTTGAACAATGGCCCGGGTGCTGTTTTCAATCATCTTAGAAATGATAGAATTTATATCAGCAATTTCTCCAACTTTGATGGCAGTGCGCAACTGATAGGCACTCGTACCGTAACAGAAGATTTACCTGTAGGTACACCGGTGCCACAAAGTTTCAGCTATTATATACCGCCGGCCTATTCAGGAAATAAATTTTTCTATGTAGTTACCAACTTCGACAGCAGCTTTAGAGAAACGAATAGCACCAATAACTTGAGTGCATCAGCAGCTACGAATATAACCGCAGCTACTGCATCGGATCTGATTGTTTCAAATGTAAATCCCGGCGATTCTATCTTCACCAAGTTTACCGGCAAGATTGCCTATACTGTTGTAAACAATGGTGCAGGTGCTACACAAGGCAGTTGGATAGACAGTGTCTATATCAGCTGTAGTCCTACTTTTTCATTGGCAAATAGTTATTTTATTGGAAGCCGTACGCAAACCAGAACAATAGCAAACACCAATAGCTACACCGATACGTTGACTGTGAACATGGATTATAGCTATAGAATTAATTCCTGTTTCCCAGAACAAATGTATGCCCCTGCTTACTTCTATGTAGTAACCAATGCCAATAATGGAACCTATGAAGGCACGAACACCAACAACAATGTAGGCACAAGCGGAAGCAAAGTAGTAGTGAACCCTTTGGTAGATCATATTGTGCCATTTGTAAACGCAGCAGATACTACCACGGTAGGGCAGACTTATACGCTCAATTGGTCGGTGAAGAATATAGGATACAATCCTAATAACAATGATTATTATGGTTGGTATGATGGTATTTTCTTTTCATCAGATTCCGTAGCCAGTGTAAATGATTTAAAAGCGGCATCTCAATTGAAATGGCTTAGAATCAATAGAAACGAAGAAGTGAATTTTTCGATTTCACCATATACACCAAATATGGCAACCGGAGATTATTATGTATATGTGCATAATAACTATAATAATGGGATTGAAGCTGAGAAAGTATTGAATAACAATGTGAATTTTGTGAGAGATGGTGTAGGTGCAGCCAAAAAAATTCATGTAATTCAACCTGCATTACCCGATTTAGTGGATTCCATTCTTTCGGCACCTACCACTGTTGCCCAAGGTCAGCCTATTACGATTATTTATAGAATTAAAAATAAGGGCAACTTTACTACTTTCCCCGGCAATAGTTTCAGCAATGAACTTAGATTGGATAATGATTATGTATATAATGCAAATGACGGAGCCCGTTTACTGGCTACAAGTTACAGGCAAACACCACTTCCGCCAGGTCAGTTTTATGATGATACGGTTACGGCAATCATCCCTTCATGGATGCCGGTTGGCAATTATATATTAATGGGCAGAACCAATGCAAGCAATAATATTATTGAATCAAACAATACAAATAATCTTGGTTTCTGGCCTCTGGAAGTGTATGAACCTCCCGTTACCGATTTGATTGTAAGCAGTGTAACGAAGCCGGATACTGTAATGTTGGGTTATACAATGGATACTGCCAGATGGGTAGTTGTAAACAATTCGGGCGAACAGGCAAGAGGTTCAACTAAAGATGGAATTTATTTATCGAAAGCCGGCGTATTTGACTCTTCTGCTGTGTTGTTAGGACTCCGCAATAAAAATATTACAATGAATCCACTGGCAACCGATTCTTTAAAAATGGCTCCATTGGTTACAGGAGTAGTAGAAGGTAATTACAATGTATTGGTAAAAACAGATATACAGAATAATATCATAGAGTCGGATGAAGAAAATAATATTGGCATGTCACTTTCTCCAATATATGTAAAGGTGAAAGAATTGCCTTTAAATGTGGATGAGCCTAATACATTAGAAAATGTGAATCGTTATTACAAACTTAGAATTCCTGATTCTTTGTATAATGCAACCATTCTTGTTACTTTAAAAACTAATGACTCAACTTCGTTATTCAACGAAATGTACATAGCCGGCAACCGTATTCCTACTGCTGCCGATCACGATTATATGTTTGAAATTCCAAACTACGGTAATCAGCAGATTGTGATGACGGATGTTATTGATTCGGTGTATTATATCATGTATCGTTGTGTAACGCCCAATCCTCCGCTACAAACTAATATGAAACTCAAAGCGGTGAAACTACCCTTTGCAATTCTGAATGTGCATACCAATAGTGGCGGTAATATTGGCAATGTTACCATACGTATCAGAGGTTCATTGTTTAGAGACAGTATGATTGCCAAACTGAGTAATGGTACTACTACCATTTATTCATCAGCAGTTTACTATACCAACAGCACTCAGGTATTTGCCACCTTCCCACTACAGGGCCGGCCATTGGGTATCTATAATGTAACACTTATAAAACCCGATATGAGTGAAGCAGTATTATACAATGGATTTTCAATTGTACAGGCAAATAATGGCGGATTAATTACAGGCGGAGGGCCCAATACCGGAGCCGGCAATGGCAATGCTCCCGGTTGCGATCCCGGTGCAGCTAGCGGTTGGAACTCACAGCTATCTGTTGAATTTTTAGTTCCTGACAGAGTATTGCTAAGAAGGCCAATCGTAATGCAGCTGAACTTTTCGAACCCAACCAATTTTGACGTGCCATCGCAAACCAGAATCTTATACAGCGAGTATGATATAAAAATGGCATTAACAAAAGCCGGTGTACCCACTGGCACTACCACTTTGTATTTAGAACTGGTAGAACCGGATGGCCCGCCGGGAATTATCAGAGCAGGCGGCAGTGGCTCTATTCTGATTTACTCCGTGGCTCCTAAAACGCAACCACCATCTGGTTTTGTATTATTTAAATTGAAATAATTGGATATAATAAAATATTTGCTATGTTAAAAAAGATTAAGCATTATAAAAGGGTTTCTGTTTTCAGAAAAGCAATCTTACAGGGATTGACGCTGATATTGTTGAGCAACTCATTTGTTGTGCAATCTCAAAACCTGAACAATCCAAATAAGGTAGGGCCGCTGGGTATTCAGGTAAATACGTTGAGTGGGAATGTTTTCATCCCACGCACCGATTTCAAAATTGCTGCAAGAAAAATGGATTTGGATGTTTCGTTTTATTACAACAGTTATTTTTTCAATAAAGATTTTGGCTATGGCAAAGGATGGACATTTGAATACAACATAAAATATAGAAACGATACAAATGGCATCAGACATATTATGTGGGGCGATGGAAGGGAAGATCAATACGATTCTATACCGGGAGGCGGTTATAAAACACCTCGTGGGTTTTTTAATACATTGACTCAATATCAGCCCGGTAAGTATGTACTTACTCAAAAAAATGGTGATAAATACTTTTTTGATAATGACATACATAAGCATATCACAAAAATTGAAGAGCCTAATGGCAACTATCTGCAATTTGGATACACCGATAGCTTGCTAACGTCCATTGCCAATGCAGCAGGACAAACCATTTCTTTAACTTATAATTCGCAAGGGCGCATAGCATCTGTAATTGATGCTATGGCCAGCCCCACTCGCACATTTACTTATTCATACTCAACGGGTGGTCAACTGCTTCAGGTTACCGACCCGCTGAACGGCAAAATGAAATACACTTATCTGGTAAACGGACCCATGAAGTCAATGGAGGATAAAAACCAGAATAAGGTGGATCTTATTTATTTCAACGACTTTTCGGCAAGGGAATTGGTGGGTTGTAATAAGAGAATAAGTTTTTCTTATGATACGGCAAACCAAGTAACCAATGTGGTAGATCATTTGCCTACAGGTAATCAGGTAACAAAATACAAATACAAATCACTTGATAATTTGTCATGGATTGTTTCCCGTTCGGGTAATTGTTGCGGTTATAATGTAAGCTTTGATTACGATGATCAGGGAAATGCAATTAAAAAAACAGATGCCAATGGGCAGGTATTTACTTATACTTACGACTCCAGCGGGAATATGCTTACAGCCGCCGACCCGCTCGGCAACATCAGCACTTATACCTATACTAATGATTTTAATAAAATCAACAGTTACAAAGACCCCAAGGGAAATATTTATACGCTGAGCTACGACAGTAAGGGTAATTTGACACAGCTGGTTGCACCGGGTAATAATGTTTATGCTGCAACCTATAACGCACAGGGAGATATCATCAGCAGCACCGACCCCAAGGGAAATATTTACAATTATAACTATGATGCCTACGGCAATCCTACTACCGTTACCGGCCCCAATGGCTATCAGGCCACGCTTTCTTTTGATATAAGGGGCCATCTGCTTGCATATACCGATGCAAGAGGCAATAATACAGTAGCTGAATATGATATTTTGAGCCGACTTAAAAAAATTACAGATCCTTACAATAATAATATTCAGCTAAGCTATGATGCAAACGACAATCTGGTAACTGTTAAAAGCAAAAAGAATGAAACTACTACGGCCGGATTTGATGCCAGCAATAGAATTGTAAGCTTGACCGGTGCCACCGGCAATACCAGCTATTTTTCTTATGATGGGATGGACAATCTCCTAAGCGTAAAAAATCCCTTAGGTTACGAAACCAAAATGAGCTATGATAAACTAAACAGAATGAACGGTGCAAAAGACGCTGACGATAACAACACAACCTATAGCTACGATGGCAATGGCAACATTATCAGTGCAGTACTTGCAAATGGCAATGTGATCAGCTATTCTTATGACGGCCTGAACAGAGTAATATCAAAAAGTGATGCATCAGGCATTATTGCAAGTTTTGAGTACGATAAAAATGGTAATGTTTTAAGATACACTAATGGTACCGGTGCCGTTACCACTTATGCCTATGATCAGCTGAACAGACTGATTTCTATAACCGACCCCCTGGGCAATAGCAACCATTATGCTTATGATA
>JAKIZK010000044.1 GCA_022708055.1 Bacteroidota bacterium | reverse complement strand
AAGGATTTGAATCACAGTTTGGATTTAAAATATTGTTGGACGATATCACCGCCGGACAAACCAGCTTTGATCCTAAAAAAGATAAACTGACTACTAATAGCTACGGGCTGGGTATTGAGACTAACCGATACGAAGTATTTGCAAAGGCCGGATATGTTTTTCCCGGCAAAGTATATAAAAGTGTGGGTTTGCAATTATCTGCCTTTACGCACAAGCAAGATGCTTATTATGGATTGACAACCTATAATGGCAAACAAAATAATTTTTATGCCAATCTGATTTACCAGTCAATCATTGGTTCTACGATGCACAAATTCAGAACGGGTTTAAGTTTTATTTCTGATGGATACAATGAGCTTTTCAAAACAACAAGATATACTAGAACTGAAAGTGTTCCGGGAGGATTTTTTGAATACACATTTACGCCGGTTGATAAGTTTAGTGTAGTGGCAGGCATAAGAGGAGATTATAACAGTGTATTTGGTTTTTTTGCAACACCTCGCTTGCACCTGAGGTATGAGCCTGTAAAAGGAACTACCATACGCCTGAGTGCAGGACGTGGACAGCGTACCGCAAATATTTTTGCAGAGAATAATAGTGTATTTGTAAGTTCCCGTGCACTCAATATCATAGGCGCATCTTCGGGCAAGGCTTATGGGCTCAACCCTGAAGTAGCCTGGAACAAAGGCATCAGTATAGATCAGAAGTTTAAGCTATTTCATCGTGGTGCAAATCTTGCTTTTGACTTTTTCAGAAACGATTTTGATCAGCAGGTAATTGTGGATATAGAAGACCCGAGAGAAATTAATATTTATAACCTGAATGGAAAATCTCATTCCAATAGTTTTCAGGCCGAAATGAATTTTGAGCCCATTAAAAAAATGGAAGTGCGTTTGGCTTATCGTTTGTTTGATGTGAAAATGACTTACGGTAATCAATTGCTGCAAAAACCATTTACGGCAAAGCACCGCGCTTTTAGTAATATCGGTTATGAAATCAAAGGATGGAAATTTGACTATACGATCAACTATAATGGCTCAAAGCGAATTCCCAACACGGCTTCAAATCCGGTAGCGTTTCAACGTCCGCTTAGTTCACCTGCTTATGTGTTGATGAATGCACAGATCAGTAAAACAGTAGGTAAAAAGCATCCGGTTGATTTATATGTAGGAGGGGAGAACCTTACCGATTATATGCAAAAGGATGCCATCATAAGTGCGGGTCAGCCTTTTGGACCTTATTTTGATGCGTCAATGATTTGGGGACCGGTTACAGGCCGTATGGTCTATTTCGGGTTTAGATATAAAATTAAATAAAGAAATTATTTTCGTTTGGTTGCAAAGCGAAATGAAATACCAATAGCGGCATACCAATCGGTAGCAGCTTTTGAAAGTCCAAAACCGGTTGAAAAATCCAGTTTGGTATTTTCTGAAAAATAACAAGCCAGTCCTCCGTCAACAGCATGTTGCGGGGGACTTTCTTTTGACAGGGCTCCAAAGGCTTCAACATATCCGTACCATTTATTAAAACCCGGCGCAATGGTATAAATCCAGGATGTTGTTTTTGAAAATCCATCCCATTCGGCACCTACATTGTACCCCAGTCCAATATTTTCTGATAAGGTATGTTGCATGGTAAATCTAAAATTAGGTGCCCATTGTTGGGTACGAAATTTTTTGCTACCCAGTTTGGAAGGTGCCACATGAAAGATGAATGAAGTTTTGGGCAACAGGCCTTTTTCTTCCCACAGGGCAAGTTTGCCGCCAATTTGAACCGGAACTAAGCCGGTCAGCATCTCGCTGCCATTGGGAATGATTACAGGCGTTTCTTCAGTAGTAAAAGTTGTTATCAATCTGAGTTCAAATCGTTTTGATGCACCATATTTCCAAAGTATGGTAGGATGTAACAGAGATGACAGTTCGCCATCCTGTTCTACGTTCATTCCCCATTCCGATTGTATCCATCCTTTTTTTACGATAAAGGGGCATTCGGTCTGGTCGGGTCGGTCTGTTTCCATGCGGCCGGTTTGCTGGGCATTGCAGGCTACAGAAATCAAAAGAGCGAAAACTGTTACGATTATTATTTTAGTCATTTAAAAATAAAAATTTAGGCTAAACTAAATATAAATTTTAAAAATGCAAATAAATATATTCACAGGAGTGCGCAGGTAGTGCTGCGTGTTGGGTTTGATGCACTTTTCGTTACATAACAACGGCGAGTCAATTAGTGCACAAGGCAGGTGGGTGAGGCATTGGATAAGAAGATGAAAAATGGGGGAGCCTACAATCATCCGTGTTCGGTCAGCCGGATATGTAGCTGATAGTAGCGAAAGATGAGGATTTATTCGTCGCTCTTAGCAGACGCAAAACTGAATGTTGCCTGGAGCTTTTCGTGAAGTTTTAGCCTTAAATTTTCTTTCGGTACCTATAAAACTGTGTCAAGAAAAAAACGGCTCCTGCCATTGGTGCAAGAGCAATGAAAGGATTTTTTAGTCTGTCTTTTGGACTAAAATACAAAATCAAAGGAACTGCAATAACTACTATGACGGCAAATATTGCGATAAAAACTGCTCCTTCGCCTTCATAAATTGTAGCAGCCCGTTTAATTGTCAACGGTTTGTTTTCAGCATGTGAAATTTCATTATGTGAATAAGACTTTTGCGTCACTCGTTTATTGAAGCTTTTTACTAATTGGGGAAAGTTCATAATCAATTTGTCAAAGTCGTCTTTAAATGTCAAGACAAAATGCCAAAGTTTAATCTCTGAACCTTCTTTCAAAGTAAGCTTGAATAAATCGAAGTTGTTGTCGGGTTGATATTTATAACTTTCGATGTCACTAAATAATATTGTCTTGTCTGGGTAATGATGAAAAATGTACTGCGATAACCAGCGAATAGAAACATCATTTTTTGTCAAAGCGACTTCAACTAAGGCTGTCGAAGTAAAACGCTGAAGAAAAAATGTCAGAAGCAAAATGAAAATGACCGAAATAATTGAAATAGTGTCGCCTTTTGGCAGGAATTTGTTTGCAAGCAAAACGCCGCCGAAAATCGTCACCATCATTGTCGTTATCCAGATTTTCCAATTAGTCGTTTTAATTCTGTAGGTCGTCATAAAGTTGCAGGCAACAAATTAATTTATGATATACGAACCACTCTCCCAAATAACCAAACATTGCTTATCATCATCTAAATGTTATATATTTTATTCTGTTATTTCTACAATCCATTCTGCCCAAGTTTTAAACTTCACCTTATTCTTATGCTTCGCCAGGCAAGAGGTAAAGCATTGTAAAAGGAAATATGATCAATCAATCACCCGCACATAAATAAATTTTACAATTCAAAATAACAGCAATTGCCGCCTACCCATTCTTTGTCTTTGTTGTAACGAACGCCTATCATTTTGCCTTTGCTCATTCGCCCCAGGTTGTTGGTGGCATGGGGGCGGGCTTCGCCTTCTTTCCAGAAATAGAACATTCTTATTTCTAATTTGGCCGGCACATCCGGTGTTTGTATTACTTCTGCATATTTTACTTTTCGTTGCAGTATCCAGTTCTCAGGGTCTTTTACTTTTTCAATATCGGCCGCAGTTACATCTATTACTACACCTTGTCCGGCAAAGGAAAACAATGGCTTCAAAACATAATTTTCAAGATCGGATGGTATTTGCTTTACTTCATTTAAAAAATATGTTTTGGGCACATAAGGATGGCGGATAAAAGGCAATGTGTATTTACTGATTCTGTAAAACCAATTGGGATGCGGACACCATTCTACATCCAGGTCTTCAAATAATATTTTCCCTTTTTCCTGCACCTCGGTTGTTTGTTGTTGCAGATCATCAAATATTACACGATTGTAAATACGGTGGATAGGAGTCTTTACACCATTATTAATATAAAAAAGTTCTCGACCTTCTTTTATCAATTCGGTTATGCAAACTGGTTTGATGCCCAAATAATCCTGAGTACAATAAAAGTCTATCCTTGTTTTTTGCTGATGAGGAAAAATTTCCAGCAGTACAACATTTTCCGGTTGATGATGGCCTACAATAATTTCTTTTAGTTCGTTGATATAGGTTTCTTTGTTATAGCCACTCAAATAGCAACTAAATCCATCCGGAATCGGCAATTTTTTTCTGCAAACATCATCCAGCAATACTTCATAAGCAAACAGCGTGGGGAAGCCCTGCATTTCTATCAGCTGTGGTTCGTATTCGCCCTCTTCATTTATACATACGCCAAAATCAAATGCAATAAAATGCGAATGTTCATTTTCGCCGGGCACTTGCAGGTGTGCAGGTATTGCATTTTTGGTTAATTGTTTGTATTCGGAATTGGTTATTATATCTACGATGCTTTCGCAGGCGTCTAAAATTTTTTGAGTAAAATCTTTTGGGATAAACACCGGTGTTTCGGCTACACGAAATTCAATGGCTCCGGGATGTGGAATATTTAATTCATTCAGAAAATCTGCATACTTTTCTTTTGTTAAGGCTGCATTGTATGCCGATCGAATAGGAGGAATCATATTGCTGTTTTATGGAAAGATAGCAAATGAATAGGGAGTAGCAAAACTGTACATTAAACTAACACAGGAAATAATCTGGCAGCCGAGTGGTTTAAAAAATTGGGGATGATGTGGGCATGTGTCCATACAATCATATTGGGATCTTCCAGTCTCTCTAGCATACTTCTTAGTTTAGCCTCACCATGGTTTTCAATCACCGTATTTCTTTTTTCTTCCGTTTGCAGGTGAATGCTCATACCGGCAGCATCCGCCTCGGGATGAAACTGTGTGCCTATCATATACTCATTAAACCGCATGGCCATGATGGCCCTTTCATAAGGTACATGGGGTCTGCTCTTTTCAATACAAAGTATGGAAGCCCCCATTTTGTTTATTAATGCATGGTTGGGCTGTATTACCTGATGGTCGCGGCTGTCCACTGCATAAAACGGATCTCGCAATCCTTCAAAAACAGGTTCATCTTTTCCTGCATCCAGCATGTGTACAGGGAATACACCAAAAGATGTTGATTTTCTTTTGCAAACCAAACCCGTATTAAAATGCCGGCAAGCCAATTGAAAGGAATGGCAAATAAATAAAACATATTTCTTATCGTTGCGAGATGGGTTTTCGTTCCAGCGTTTAATGCTGTCAACCCATTTTATCCATGCCCGGTCCCAATCATCGTAGCGGCTAAGGAGTGGGTCGCCGGGGCCACCGGTTGAAATATATACATCAAACGACATATCCGGAATTTCATTCTTTTGTCTTACATTAAATTCCATACAGTCTAAAGCGATCTGGTGATACTCGCCCCATTCCTGTAAAAGTTCTCTGATACAGCGCATCCCTTGGTTTGGAAGTCCATCGTATAAATCCAGTATTGCAACTTTAATCTGTCGTTTTTCGTTCCAGTTCATTCAACAAACATAATGATTTCTCATTTTTTCAAAAATCTGTGGGCAAATGTTTTTCCCCACTTATGTGGAATATATCTTAATTGGTAAATCATATATTTTATTACATAAAAAAAGCGGCTCAATGGCCGCTTGATATGAATGAAATAAAACTTAACTCAATTTCTTTTGCAGATTGGCATCTATGGCATCTAAAAATTCTTCTGTATAAAGATAATGTTCGCCATGTGCTACCTTATTTCCATGAATACATACGGCAAGGTCTTTTGTCATTTTTCCACTCTCTACAGTTTCAATACACACGGCTTCCAATGCATTTGCAAAATCAATCAATGCCTGATTGCCATCTATTTTTCCTCTGAAGGCCAGGCCTCTGGTCCAGGCAAAAATGCTGGCTATTGGATTGGTACTCGTGGGTTTGCCTGCCTGATGATCGCGGTAGTGGCGGGTAACCGTTCCATGTGCAGCCTCTGCCTCCAAAGTATTGCCATCGGGTGTTACCAGCACAGAAGTCATTAAGCCTAGTGAACCAAAACCCTGTGCTACACTGTCGCTTTGCACATCACCATCATAGTTTTTGCAAGCCCATACAAAATTGCCATTCCACTTCAGTGCACTGGCTACCATGTCATCTATCAGCCGGTGTTCATATACAATGCCTGCTGTATCAAACTGTGCTTTGAATTCGTTTTGATATATTTCTTCAAAAATATCTTTGAATCTTCCGTCGTATTTTTTTAAAATCGTGTTTTTAGTGGAAAGATATAGTGGCCATTTTTTGCTCAATGCCATATTAAAACAACTGCGGGCAAATCCTTTGATACTTTCATCAGTATTATACATACTCAACGCTACACCACCATCTTTAAAATTAAATACTTCAAAGGTTTGAGGTGCGCTGCCATCTTCAGGTGTAAAAGTCATCGTTAGTTTCCCCTTTCCCTTTATCACGGTATCAGTAGCTCGGTATTGATCGCCAAAGGCATGACGACCTACAATGATTGGGGCGGTCCAGTTGGTAACCAGGCGGGGTACATTCTTCATTACAATAGGTTCACGAAAAACAGTGCCATCCAGAATATTTCTGATAGTGCCATTTGGACTCTTCCACATTTGTTTCAAGTTAAACTCTTTTACCCTTGCCTCATCGGGGGTGATGGTGGCACACTTAATGCCCACACCATATTGCTTTATAGCATTGGCCGCATCAATGGTTACTTGATCATTGGTTTCATCACGATACTGAATACCCAGGTCAAAATATTTAATATCAATATCCAGATAAGGGAGTATCAATTTTTCCTTGATAAATTTCCAGATGATGCGGGTCATTTCATCGCCATCTAATTCAACAACGGGGTTAGCCACTTTAATTTTTTGAGCCATATTTTTTGTTTAAGTGTGCAAACCTACAGTAAAACAATAAGTTGCCAAAGCCTGATTTAATGAATTTTTTATATGAATTTCGTCAGTAACAATGCTGTACACAAATCATAATTCCCAAATTTCGTCGGTTTGTAACTTTGGCTTTATGAAGGATCAGTTTAGAAAGTTTGTAGAAAATTTTTTGAGCATAAGTGATGCGGATTTTGCACTATTTGAGGAAAGAGCTTTTGTAAAACATTGCCATAAGAATGAAATAATAACAAAAGAAGGTGAAGTAGAGAAATTTCTGTACTTTGTTGCTAAAGGCGTTATACAACATTATTTTAAAAAAGGTAAGGAAACCATAACTACTGAGCTGGTAGGCGAGGGTGGAGTGGTGGGTTCTGCTTCCTCATTATTTACTAAGAAACCTTCACTATACTTTATTCAGGCATTGCAACCTTCAATTTTAGTCGGTATAAGTAAAGAAAATCTGGAATACTTGTATGCACATTCCCGTGCCTGGCAAAAAGCCGGTCGGTTGTTGATGAGCCATTTTTTAATAAAACAGGAGCAGCAGTATATTGATGTCTTAAAGTACCCCATTCGTGAGCGATTGGTAAGGTTTGCTAATAGTAATCCGGACATTATACACCAGATACCGCAAGCGAGAATTGCGTCTTATCTTAAAATAAAACCCGAGACTTATACCCGTATAAAACACGTATTAACTGAAGTAACAATTATCAATTCGCAAAAAAAAGTAACGAGTGATAAAGCATAATATTGATATAGAAAAAGTGCAGCTTGATAAACTGGAAAAGCTTTTTAATTCTTTTGTTTTTCTTACCAAAGAAGAATTTCAGTTGCTGTTGTCCTATTGCGAAGTAAGGCATTTTGAAAAAGGCGACATTATTATCTGCGAAGGAGAAACTGAGCAATTTATGAATATTGTTTTGATGGGATTGGTCATTAAGTATTTGAGATTGAATAATCATTCATCTGTATTGCAACTGGCAGTTGAAAATCATATTATAAATTCTGAAATATCTTTTTTACAGCAAACACCTTCACAGGTTTTTCTGGAGGCAATAGAACCTACTACTTTACTCTCTCTTCACTATGACAAAAGGCAGCAATTGTTGATTGATTTTTCAAAAGGGGAGGAAATGAGCCGCAAAATGATGGAAGCCATGTATGTAAGAAAAGACGAAAGGAAAAACCGAATGAAAAGAATGACGATACGAGAGCAGTTTTTGTACTACATTGACCGCAATCCGGATATGCTTCAAAGAGTGCCTCAAAAATATCTGGCATCTTACCTGAACATCAAACCGGAAACCTTCAGTAGACTAAAACATTTGGTTGCTAAAAAGGCTAAAACTGCATGATTTTTTGAAAAAAATGATTCATTTTATTGATTTGAATCAATTTGTTCTTACCTTTTGTGTCAATACCGGATATGGACACGGTAAAACCTTTCCTGAAATATCTGCAGAAATTTGGTCAAATTTCTGAAGCTGAATTTAATCAGTGGGTACTTCCTTATATCAAAATACGAAAGTTTGAAAAAAGAGATTTGATTACAAAAGCCGGTGAAGTTGAAAATTATTTCAATTTTATTTTACAAGGGCTTGTAAGAAAATTTTATCTAAAAGGGAAAGAAGAAATCAACACACAAATCTCGTTAGAGAATCACATTATTCATAGTCAGGAGTCCTTTCATAGCCGCACACCATCAGAATACACAATTGAAGCACTTGAACCTGCTGTACTTTTATCTATCTCTTATGATGATCTTGAAAAGTTAATATCTTATAATCAAAGAATGGAACATCTGGGAAGAAAAGTAATTACGTTTACCTTGGTATTAAAAGATAAGTGGCAGATGCAGTTAGTAAAAATGGATCCAAGAGAACGGTTTCTCAAGTTTGTTTCGCACAACCCCGAGTTGATGCAAAGAGTGCCTCAAAAATATCTGGCTTCATTTTTAAATATTAAACCGGAAACATTTAGCAGATATAAACACCTGATAAAAGAATATTCAAAAAGTCCGAACTAGATAATTTGCGTGATTCTTTTATACATTAATTACTAAAACAGGAATCTTTAAAGCATGCCTTACCTTGTCAATAGTTTCGCCATATAAGAAATCTTTGATACCCGAATGGCCATGAGCACCTATTACCAATAGCTCTGCTTCGCTTTCTAGTACCTGACGGATAATTTCTTTGGCACGACTTCCATAACCCAGCTTTGCTTCAGCTGCAAAACCCAGTTTTTGTAATTGTGCTACATAGCCTTCAAGCCGCTCCTCATCTTTTCTTGTTTCCAAATCATCACTTTCTCCTTCATAAATTCTGGCAGGCACACTTTCTACAACATGTATCAAGGTGTAGGTTGTGTCATTTTGCCCCTGACTAATACTATGTGAAATAAGTTTATTGTCTGCGGCACTAAAATCCAATGCAACCGCAATCTTCTTATAATGGTTAGGCGCAATAGGTTCGATGCCTTCAATATTTGAATGTAGTTGCCTTTTGGCAGCATGTCTTCCTCTTTTAAATAATGGGTAAAGCAATGTTATTAATAATAAAGTGACAAAAATCAGTCCTGCCAGTACGATGATTATTTTCCAGAACAAATGTCCCGGTTCAGCAAAAAAGGATGCTGCCTGACCCGTTACCATCTTGATATTGAGATAAACCAACACGATGGTAATCAACCAAGCAGCAATTTGTACGATTGGCTTAATGGCAAACTCACCCATTGCTTTTTTGTCGCTTACAAAATGAATCAATGGAATAATGGCAAAGCCCAATTGCAAACTCAGGATCACCTGACTTAATACTAGCAAGCTATCAACATTATTTTCTCCGCTTATCAGTATTACAATTAATGCCGGAATAATTGCAATGATTCTGGTAAGTAATCTGCGCACCCAGGGGTTGATGCGCAAATGAAGATATCCTTCCATAACGATTTGCCCGGCCAGAGTGCCCGTTACGGTTGAACTTTGTCCGGCTGCTATCAATGCAATGGCAAATAAAGCTGGTGCCAGTTTTGTACCCAGCAATTGGTCAAGTAAATGGTGTGCATCTTTTAATTCGGCAACATCCGTTCTGCCGGTTTTAAAAAATACGGTAGCTGCTAATACCAGTATTGCTGCATTTACAAAGAATGCCAGATTAAGAGCAATAGCACTGTCAAAGAAATTTAATTTAAGTGCTCTTTTGATTCCCGGCTTGTCACGTTTTATTTTTCTGGTTTGTACCAATGCAGAGTGCAGATACAAGTTGTGCGGCATTACGGTAGCGCCGATAATGCCAATGGCAATATATAAAGCTGTGTTATTGGGGATGCTCGGCACAAATCCTGTGGCTACTTCGGCAAGATTGGGTTTTGCCAAAACGATTTCAATAAGAAAAGACATACCGATAATAAAAACCAGGGCAATGATGAAGGCTTCCATTTTACGCATACCCAGTCGTTGTAAAAACAATAAAAGGAAGGTGTCCAACACCGTAATTAATACACCCCAAATAAGTGGCAAGCCGGTTAATAATTGAAGACCGATGGCCATACCCAGTACTTCAGCTAAATCTGTAGCAGCTATTGCAATTTCGGCTAACACATAAAGCGGAATATTGATGATTGAAGGATAGGTTTCTCTATTAGCCTGTGCCAGATCGCGGCCTCTTACAATGCCCAGTCTTGCCGAAAGACTTTGTAGCAGTAATGCCATGAGGTTACTCATCAATAATACCCAAATGAGTTGATAGCCAAATTGACTACCGCCGGCCAAATCGGTAGCCCAGTTGCCCGGATCCATATAACCAACACTTACCAGATAGGCGGGACCAAAAAATGATAATACACGTCGCCACTTGGGTCGTCGGGTACTGGTTGTATCTATACTTTGATGTACTTCACTTAAGGATTGGTAGTCAAATTTTTTATTCGGCATAATTCAGAAAAATATTTTTTGCTAATTGTTCGCTGATCGTAAATGGGGCAGTTTGTTTTGTTTTTATTTCGAGTGAATTGTCAAAATCAAATTTTCGTTTTACCTCTACTCTTGTTCCAATTTTAATTTGGTTATGGTTCAGCAATTCCAGAATGGAAGGCGACTGATCGGCTACCTGGCATACAGTGGCCGGTTTGTTGAGCGGTAGATCGGTAAGACATACTTTTTGAATGTTTTTAATTTTTCCTTGCGCATCCGGTATCGGATCTCCATGTGGATCGGCAGTAGGGAACCCTAAAAACTCATCAAGCTTATCTATCAACTTCTTACTGCTTACATGTTCCAGATGTTCTGCAACCTCGTGCACTTCATCCCAGCTAAATTGTAATTTCTCGGCAAGAAAATATTCCCAGAGCCTGTGCCGACGAATGATAAGCAGGGCCACTTTATTGCCCTCTGCACTCAACCTAAAGCCATAATAGGGCTGATAATTCAACAGTTTTTTGGCTTTTAACTTCTTCATCATAGCTGTAATGGAAGCCGGCTTGGATTTTAACTCTGCTGCCAGGGCATTGGTAGTAACGGTGCCATACTGCTGCAGCCGGTGTATGGTTTTTATATAATTTTCTTCGCTTACTGTATAATTTATCATAACTAAATAAAAATTTAGGTAAAACTAAAAATATAATTTCACAGTTTATTATTTTTTTTATCAAAATGCCGGATTCTTTATTTTCGTAAGCTGAAACCTCACTATGACGACACTTAACCGGCTTGGCTTTTTGCTGTTTACTGTTTTTTTGTTGGCTTCTTGTAAGGAAAAGAAGAAGCCCTCTATGTCGGGTGATAAGCAGGTGCAGGTGAACGATTTTATAGATTTTTTTCAAACCTTAAAACCACCGGTTCAGTTCGGCGATACTTTACTTTTAAAAAAGGAAAAAGATTCGTTGTTGATCAGCCATAAAGTGTTTACACAGTTTATACCGGATTCTGTTTTTCGCCCCGTGTTTGCCAAAGGCGTGAAACCAAAAATTTATTCAATTGGAAAAGTCGTTTCAAAAGATGGAGAAACCTATCTTTTTTTGAAAGCTTTATCAAATGATAAAAAAGCGATGTATGTAGTGGTGGTTGATAAGAAACATAAGTTTCTGGCGGCCATGACAGCGTTGCGCATGGATCAAAGTAATATCACAAGACAATCATTGTCGTTTGACAGGAGTATGGGAATTACCAAAACCATTGTTCGTAAGAATGTAGATAGAACGGAAAGTGAAGGAAAGGATGTTTATGTATTTGAGCCCGATAGCCGCAAGTTTATTTTGGTAATGACGGATGCACTTGATGAAAAGCCTGCAGAACTATTAAATCCAATCGATACATTATCCAGAAAACAAAAATACACAGCAGACTACGGCACCGGTAAAAAAAATCTGGTATCAATAAGAGATGGGAGAAAAAATGACCGTTTGAGTTTTTATATTCATATTGAAAAGAATAATGGGGAATGTGTAGGAGAATTAAAAGGTGAAGCAATCATTAAAAATGCAAATACAGCAGAATATAGAAATGATGGGGACCCTTGCATCTTAAAATTCAGATTTAGCTCAGGCGCAGTTACGCTTGCCGAAGAATCTTGTGGAGCCCGTCGTGGGTTAAACTGTCTTTTTGATGGCACTTATTCCCGAATGAAAGATCCAAAACCTGCAAAGTCCGCCAAGAAGCAGTAGCAGTCAACTTGTCAACAGTTTGTGCAAAAGCGATACAATCGTTTTCATGGCAGATGCTAGTTTAAAGTTTAACCACTATCTTGCGCCCCTGCCAAAAAATAAAATATGAGCTTTACCAAATATTCAGTGCCCTATCCGGTTGAAGATAGATATTCCAGTCGTATTGCCTACTTTTCAATGGAATTTGCAACCCACCAACCTTTAAAAATTTATAGTGGAGGTTTAGGATTTTTGGCAGGCTCACACTTGCGCAGTGCCTATGAACTCAGGCAAAACTTAATTGGTATTGGTATTTTATGGAAATACGGATATTACGACCAGGAACGCAATCAGGATCAAACATTGGATGTAGCGTGGAATGAAAAGCATTACAGTTTTCTGGAAGATACAGGTATCAAATTTCAAATTAATATACATGAGCACCCGGTGTGGGTAAAAGTATTGTACCTCAACCCCGATACTTTTAAAACAGCTCCTTTGTTTTTACTTTCTACCGATGTGCCGGAGAATGATTATGTATCGCAAACCATCACCCACCGCTTGTACGATGCCAATGTAGCTACCAAAGTTGCTCAGTTTATATTGCTGGGTGTGGGTGGCGCCAGATTGGTAGATGAATTGAATTTTAAACCCGACCGCTATCATCTTAATGAAGCACATGGACTTTCTGCTGCGTTTTATTTGTATAAAAAATATAATTACAATTTAGATGAAGTAAAGAAGCGTTTGGTGTTTACCACACATACACCGGAAGAAGCCGGCAATGAGAAGCATGATATTTATCTCTGTCACAAAATGAGTTATTTCTGCGGTCTCTCTGTAGCAGAAGTAAAGCAATTATATGGAAACGATAGTGATCAGTTTAACCATTCGCTGGCTGCATTACGTTTTGCAAAACTGGCCAATGGCGTTTCGCAATTGCATGGAAAAGTATCAAGGGAAATGTGGAGCAAATTTGAAAATATTTGTCCTATCATTTCAATTACAAATGCACAAAACTGGCGATACTGGGCTGATAAACAGTTGTACAAGTTTAATGAAGCTGGCGATGATTATGGAATTGATGACCGGAAAAAATATTTGAAAAAAAGAGCATTTGAAATAGTAGCAGATCAAACCGGAAAAATCTTTAACCCTGATGTGTTTACGATTGTGTGGGCACGCCGATTTGCCGGATATAAAAGAGCCGGCCTTTTAACCACTGCCGAAGAAAGATTTCATAAATTAATGACGGATACAAAATATCCTGTTCAGATTATATGGGCAGGTAAACCCTATCCGGTAGATCATCCAGCTATCAGCGAATTTAATCAACTGGTGCACCTAAGTACGCGTTATAAAAATATGGCAGTGCTAACGGGATACGAATTGACGCTTTCTAAAAGATTAAAGCAGGCTGCGGATATTTGGCTCAATAACCCGAGAGTACCACGTGAAGCAAGCGGTACCAGCGGCATGACAGCGGCTATGAACGGAGCCATTAATTTTTCTACTGATGATGGCTGGATACCGGAGTTTATCAATCATGGTAATAATGGTTTTGTTGTTCCCAAAGCAGATTATGCAAATATGTCGGTACACGATCAGGATGAATATGATCTTAATAAGCTTTATGAAATACTGGATCAGCAGATTCTTCCTTTATATTACAACAATTACAACACCTGGCGCTCAGTTATGAAAAACGGTATGCGTGATGTTCGTTTTCAGTTTGACAGCAACCGCATGGCGCATGAATATTATGATCTACTCTACAAATAAAAAAAGAGTTTTGAATTAGTTCATACGCTTTTTAATTTTTTCTTTAACAAGACGAATTCGTAACTTGAATTTGATTTAATTTCAGATTATGAAACACCTTTGTCTTACTGCCTTTTTTATTTATCATGGTTTAGCCTTTGGGCAAGGCGGCAATCCTGTAGGTGCATTTACGCCGCCACCATCGGGCCCTACTTTTTTGAGAGATGTGTTTAGAAACAGGGAAGTGGCTGAAAAACCACAAGGCAATGTAGAGGGATCGATATTTCTGGAAGACAGCTGGATGTATGGGCGTATAAAAGCGGCGGGTAGGGCACAAACTTATGATAGTGTAAAAATTAAGCTCAACATAAAGACAGGCGCTGTCCATTTTCTAAATGAAAACAATGAAGATATGACGACCACATTGAATGTAGAGGCCGTCATGATTATTGATGAAACTTCAAAATACAACAACACCATTTTTCTCTGTAATCTTAACCATATTAGGGGGTTTTATCAAATATTGGAAGATGCTGGTGATTTAAAACTGGTAAAGCAACTTAAAATTTTTGAATGGTACACACAGCCTGTAAATGCAGAAAAAACAAATCATATAGATATTGAAGGCGATCCCTTTTTGCTTTACAAAGACAAATTATTGAGCGGTACAAAAAAATGTGAAGATTTAAAAGAGGCCTTTATCGACAATCAACAACTCACACAATTTATCAAAACCAACAACCTTAAGTGCAATCAGCAAAATGATTTATGGAGGATTGTACGATTTCAAAAAAATGGGAATAAGGAATAGTATTCTAAACCAATCAGTGAGCGGAGGATTCTGTTAAACTTTATTTAGGAGCGTTTCAATATCGTATTTAGCATTATATAGCGAGGCCAATTTATTAATCACTCCCTCCACCAAAGCATCAGGGCAGGAGGCACCACTGGTCAGCAATATCTTGACAGGCTTTTTTGCCGGCAGCCAATTTTCCTTTTTCAATTCTTCCTTTGTGTGAAAATTGAAGTGCAGAATTTCATTATCTGAAATTATTTTCTCGGCGCTGTTGATAAAATAGGTTGGCAGTTTTTCCTCACACAGCTCAACGAGATGTGATGTATTGGATGAATTATAGCCACCCACTACGATGCCCAGGTCGGCAGATTGCTGCAACATAGCATTTACAGAACCCTGATTTTCATTAGTGGCATAGCAAAGTGTATCACGGGTATCGGCAAAACTGATTGCTTCACCTGTTACTTTGATGATTATATCTTTTAAAAAATCGGCAATGGCCTGTGTATCGCTCGCCAGCATCGTAGTTTGATTTACTACACCAATTCTTTTTAAATGTTTTATAACATCAAACCCAGTTGAGTATTGACCTTCAAATCGTTTGTAGAATTCATCAGCAGGTCTTTCGCCGCTAATGTAAAGGGCCAATTCTTTCGCCTCATCCATATCTTTAATAACTACAGCCGGTGCATTTAAGGAAGCGTGAGAAAAAGTGGCACGGGTTTCTTCATGCCGCGGTTTACCATGTATTACAATCGTGTAGTTTTTTTTGGCAATGGCCTCACTGCGGTTCCATACTTTTTCTACAAAGGGGCAGGTTGTATTATATTTTTCGGTATGAATTCCTTTTTCATTGAGTAGTTTTTCAGTTTCTAATGTGGTGCCAAAGGCCGGAATGATTACCACATCATCCGATTGTAAAGTATCA